>JAFDHB010000088.1 GCA_019308985.1 Deltaproteobacteria bacterium
GAAAAATGTTTCAAGGGTAATGCCTTTTACAAAAAAAAAGAGGCATTGTCAAAACTTTTTCTGCAACGAGTCTTGAGTTTCTCATTTTACCAATATTATCGGTGTGTTAAACCCGGTTATTGAAGAGGTGGCACCCTCTACTCGCTCATCCTACAGTTTCCCTCAAACACTACCCCCTCCTCTATTACCACCACGGGTGCCCGGATATTACCCAAGACCTTCCCCGGCGAGTGAATCTCGATCCGTTTTTCTGCCGTAATGTTCCCGCGCACTTCACCGCTGATGATTATCTGGGAAACTTGGATATCGGATTCAATACAGGCACTTTGACCTATGATCAATACGCCCCCGGTAACTATTTCCCCTTTGAAATTTCCGTCGATGCGAACGGCACCCTCAAATGTGAGGGTACCTTCAAAGGTGGTTCCCCTGTCCAGAAAGGCATTTATTTCGTCTCTTTTTTTCATGACCCGTCATTTTCCGTCGCCGCTTGGTAACACAAAGGATTGGCCAATGCAAGGAAAATCATTGAAACATAAATCGCCTCATACTTATGTTCATAAGTAGTCCCATAGCCGCCATGGTCGCTACCACTGACGAACCGCCATAGCTGAACATCACAAGCGGTATGCCCACCACGGGAAGTAGACCCGTGACCATGCCGACATTTATGGCAAATTGCCAAAATACGATGGCGACTATCCCGAGGGCAAGGAGCGCGCCGAATTTTTCCTTGGAATTCTTGGCGATGTTGATACCCCATAGAACGAGCAAGAGATACAGGAGGAGGAACGTCACGGAACCAATGAAGCCCCACTCTTCGGCCAGTACAGAGAAGGCGAAATCAGTGTGTTGTTCCGGCAGGAAGTGCAACCTGGTCTGTGTACCCTTCAAGAAACCCTTACCCCAAAGTAGCCCCGATCCTATGGCAATCTTCGACTGTGTAATGTGGTACCCCGCACCAAGGGGATCCATCTCAGGCCTCAAGAAAGTCAGAATGCGTCTCTGCTGATACTCCTTCAAAGACAACCAGATGAATGGGGCTGCGGAGACGGAACTTATTATGAGAATCATGAGGGACGACCACCTGATCTTTACGAAGAGAATGATGGAAAAGGAGATCACCACGAGACTCAAGGCGGTCCCCAGGTCAGGCTCCTTCACTATCAGTAGGCATGGTATAGCCATGAAAAGGAAGGGCTGCCACAGATCCCGCAGCCTGTACTCGGGAAGCTGTCCCTCTTCATGGAAAAATTTTGCCAGGGTTATGACTAGTGCTATTTTCGCAAGTTCCGATGGTTGAAAGGATATCCCGCCAAGGCTGAGCCATCTCTGGGAACCTGAACGCACATCTCCTATGATCAAGACCAGTATCAACAATCCTATGGAAAAGACGTATATGGGATAGGCAAGCCTCTCCAGTATGTGGTAATCAAATGTGGTCATAACCAACAATGCTGCAAAGCCTATCAGGTACCAGTAAATCTGTTTCAGGAATATTGGAGTGTATGCTGAACCTTTCAAGGGATATGTGGCACTGTAGAGATTTAGCACGCTTATTGTCCCTATCAGGACCAGAAGGGTCAAAAGGACCCAGTCGAAGTTGTGAATCAAACGTCTGTCAAACATGGGACTATCCTTTGATAGGTCAGCGCCCTTCAATCAAGTACCATTGTCTCGCAGCAGATAAGCCTTGATCAAATCCCCTGCTATGGGAGCAGCCGTAGAACCTCCATGACCTCCGTGTTCCACCAAAACCGCCAGTGCCAATTTTGGATCCTCTATCGGCGCTATTGCCACAAACCATGCATGATCCCTGAATTTGAGCGGGACTTCCTCTTCGGACTTGTACTTTTCGGGATTCAACTTCACAACCTGGGCTGTACCGGTCTTGCCTGCTACGATCACCCCTTTCACGCGCGCCATCCTGCCCGTTCCCTTGTCTTCATTGACCACACCCACCAAGGCCTCTCTTACCAGGGCAATGTGTTCGGGGTTGATTTGCACCTTGCCTTCCACGCTGGGGTGAAACTCATAGACCTTTTCTTTCCCCTTGCCTATCCATTTTACTACCTTTGGTTGATACAGGTAACCACCATTAAAAACCGCAGAAATCAACCTCGCCATTTGTAAAGGCGTCACCAGCAAGAAGCTCTGCCCAATGGACAATGAGATCGTCTCTCCACCCTGCCAGGGTATCCCCCACTTCTTCAGTTTCCAGTCCCTGGTAGGCACCAGGCCTGGTTTCTCACCGCCAAGATCAAACCCCGTATCTTTTCCAAGGCCGAACATCTTTGCATAATAGGCCAGCTTATCAACCCCTAGCCTGTAGCCCATCTTGTAGAAATAGATATCGCAGGATTCAACAAGGGCCCTGTGGAGCGACACCCTTCCGTGCCCCCCTTTTTTCCAGCAGCGGTAAACCTGGTTCCCAAAGGTAATTTGACCGTAGCAGACAACCTCTTCCTCGGGGTCGATGAGGCCTTCTTCCAACCCCGCAAGGGCCACCACTATCTTGAATGTGGAGGCTGGCGGGTATTGCCCCGAAATGGCCCTGTTTTGCAACGGATGGCTGTCGCTGTTTATCATCCTCAGCCACCACTGCCTATCAACACCGCTGATGAATAGATTGGGATCAAAAGCAGGGCCGCTGGCCAAGGCCAGAACCTCTCCGTTCATGGGGTTAATGGCGACTATCGCACCAGACCTTTCCGCCAGTTTCTCTTCCGCCAGGAGTTGCAGTTCGTGGTCAATTGTCAGCACAATATTCTTTCCAGGGATTGCCGGCCGTTTCGATATGACACGCAGCTTCCTTCCTGCCGCATCCACCTCCACTTGTTCCCCGCCCCTGATTCCATGGAGGTACTCTTGCCATTTACCCTCTACCCCGTATTTGCCCACAAGATCCCCGGGCCTGACGTTCCTGAATTGCGCCCTTCTTAGTTCCTTTGCGTTCACTTCCCCAAGGTAGCCGAGGACGTGGGACGCAAACTTCCTGTACAGGTAGTACCGCCTTGGTCTTATCTGAACGGAAACACCATTTAGGTTGAAGAGATGCGTCTCTATCACCGCCAGTTCATCCCTGGTCATGTTCTCCTTGACCAGCATGGGCTTGAAGGGCGGCAACTTTTGATGGTTGCTCAAGGATTTGGCGACCTGCTCTTCATCGACGTCTATCAAACTTGAGAGCCTATCCATTACCCTCTCCAGGTCCCCTGCTTCCTCAGGGATTATGTAGAGATCATAAGATGGTCTATTGTCTACGAGCAGTTTTCCGTGACGGTCAAAGATCATCCCCCTCACAGGCGGTATGTCCTGGAGATGGATCCGGTTATTCTCTGATTGAACCCTGTAATTGGGGCCGTTCACAAGCTGGAGCGACCATAGTCTCAGTACCAGGATAGAGAACACCCCCAAGACGAATATTGTGACTACTCTTAGCCTCCTGTGAAAGATATCGATGGACGCAGAATCAAATCCAGAATCCCTCAAGGGGTGCCTCCTTTGGCAAGTATATCTTTATTGTCTCCTCCTATGAAGAGATGCCTGAATGGTTCCAGGAGACGGAAAATCAAGGGTGCCATAAGAGCAGAAAAGACTGCCAAGGTCGCCAGCATGACCAAAACTAACCCTAACAGCTCACTGCCCAGATGAAATATCTCCAACACTAGTATAAACAGGATGTCCTTGACGAGTACCGCGACCAAAACAAGGAGAAACTGGCCGCTGATTGAATTGAAATCAAAAAATTTGCTCCCTATAGCGACTATCCGGTAGAGAGACAAGTAAAGGAGCGAAAAAAGCCCGAACAGGCCGGCTGAATAGGTATCAATCAGTAATCCCTGTGTAAAAGCAAAGACCACCGCGATCGTGCTCCCGCAATACAACAAGAAGTAAGCCACCAGGATGGCCACTAGGTCCAAGTCAAAGAACCCGAGGCCCCCCCTTGCCGCAAGATCTCCCTTTATGAGGACAAAAAGAGTGCACAGAAGCCACGTCAAGAGATAGAAACTCAGTTTCAGCCCTGATTCCCTGATGGCGATTCCTCCTTCAATATCAGCAGCAATTCTTCCAGCTTTGAAAAATCCACAAAAGGCTCTACTGTAATGTCCTTGAAAAGTTCGCCAGGCCTGCTGCTCACGGTCGTAACTTTGCCCACGGGTATACCCTTTGGGAAAATACCTCCGAGCCCTGATGTGATGACTATATCCCCGGGAACCACATCCCCGGTCTTGATAACGTAGTCCAGTCTACAGAGCTTTGAAGTAGCTCCTTTGACGATACCCCTTTCTCTCGAACGCCGTATGATACAGTCCACGGCGCTGTTCTGGTCTATAATAAGCAGCACTTTTGCATAGTTAGAGGATACGGAGACCAGTCTTCCTACCAAGCCGCTGGCATTTACAACAGGCAGATTCTCCTTCAGCCCTGAATCGGCACCCTTATCAATTATCACCGACTTGAACCATCCGGATGGATCTCGGCCGATCACCCGTACCGCCAGCACCGGATAATTGGTGGTCTCCTTGAATTTGAGGAGCTTTTGGAGACGTCTGTTCGTAGCAAGGAGGTCGAGATACCTCATGTTTTCAAGACGCAATTCAGTAATTTCCTTCTTCAACAGCGCATTCTCATCCCCCAGATTTACCAGGTAGAAATACTTGAGCCATATTCCTTCTGTAAACCCTACTGTCCTGCTTATTATTTTCTGAAAGGGGGCCGTGATCTCGATTAGGAGCTTCTCGGCCGCAGACCAGGCCTGTTTTCTGCCCAGATCAGATGAAAGCAGAAAGAGCGTAAACACGAATAGGATGAGCCAAATCCAAGATTTTTTGATCCTTGTTAGCGAAGACAATTACTGAACCGATTAATCTCCCGCCCGCTCATAGAGGGGTTGGCAAGTTAAGGGATGCTCCTTGGGACCATATCTTGACACGGGTTTCCTTGCGTCCAAACCTGTTGCCAAGGCAATGAACCAAAATCTATTTTACAGCGACTTCTCTCAGGATTTCTATGTTGTCCAGGGCCTTACCAGACCCGAGAACCACCGTTGACAAGGGGTCGTTAGTTATAGTGATGGGCAGTTTTGTTTCTTCCCGCAGCAAGATGTCCAGGTTCTTGAGCAGGGCTCCACCTCCTGCCAGGACTATCCCCCTGTCCACTATGTCAGCCGCGAGCTCAGGAGGTGTCTGCTCCAGGGCAATACGTACGGTTTCCACTATAGTTTCCACCTGTTCGGAGATGGCCTTTCTTACTTCGTCCGAATCAATCGTTAGGATCTTCGGGATTCCTGTGACCAGATCACGGCCTTTCACCTCAATTGTCTCTATCTGCTCGCTGGGATACGCATTACCAATAGTGGTCTTTATTATCTCTGCTGTGCCCAAGCCTATAAGCAGGTTGTATTTCCTCTTTATATGCTGCAGGATAGCTTCATCCATCTTATCCCCGCCCACACGCACGGATTTGCTATAAACAATCCCTGCCAGCGATATCACGGCAACCTCTGTTGTTCCACCTCCGATATCAACCACCATGTTGCTTGTAGGTTCAGTGATGGGCAAATCCGCCCCTATTGCCGCCGCCATTGGTTCTTCAATGAGATAGACTTCCCTGGCACCGGCTGATTCGGCGGATTCCCGTACGGCCCTCTTTTCCACCTGTGTAATCCCGGAAGGAACGCATATGATTATCCTGGGCCTGACAAGCGTCGTGCGGTTGTGGACTTTCCTGATGAAGTGCCGCAGCATGGCCTCTGTGATCTCGAAATCAGCAATAACTCCGTCTTTCATGGGACGAATGGCCACGATATTCCCCGGGGTTCTTCCCAACATCATTTTTGCCTCTTTACCTACCGCGAGGACCTTGCTGCCGCCCTTGGCATCTTTCCTGACAGCCACTACAGAAGGTTCATTGAGAACAATTCCCTTTCCTTTTACATAGACACAGGTATTGGCCGTACCCAGATCTATAGCTAAGTCATTCGAAAAAAGCCCCAGAATGGGATCAAGAAGCATAATTTACTCCTTTCAGAATAGATAGGTAATATTTAATCCTAATTTACTAAAATTATCAAACAGAAAATGTGGGCCCCTTGATTTATCAGCTTGACAATGTTATATTTATCAGTCTATTAAACTAGACAGCTTCTATCTTCGGACTCAGAAAGCATTCAAATAATACCATGAAAAGGACATACCAACCAAGCAATATAAAGCGAGCGCGGACCCATGGATTTAGGGCCAGAATGAGCACCAACGGTGGAAACAAAGTCCTAAAAAGGAGAAGGGCTAAAGGCAGAAAACGCCTTGCCGTGTAATGTGAGCAGCAGCTCAAGCTCCCAGGAGAATTATTTGCGTGGGCAAAAAGAATGGCTCTTTTTCATTCCCAAAGTCAGAGAGGTTGTTGAAAAGGAGCGATTTTCTTCGACTAAAAAGGGAAGGGAGTATCTATCACACAGCCCATTTTAGGATTTTTTTCATGAAAAACGGCCTGGGCATTACGAGACTAGGGATTTCCGTCAGCAAGAGGGTAGGGAACGCAGTAAAGAGAAACAGGATCAAGCGGCTCATTCGAGAGGTCTACCGATTGCAAAAGGCCCGTTACCCTAAAGGGTATGATATAGTTGTGAGCGCTAGGAATGGGAGCACGGATCTGGACTTTTGGGACATCGAGAAAGAAATAGGTGAGTTTATCCTGGATGAAAGGTTTTGTTCATCTTCTTAGATATATTAGATATTTACCTATTGTTGTTATAGATATATATCAAAAATTCCTCTCACCCTTTACTCTTCCCTCCTGCCGTTTTTATCCCTCGTGCTCGGTTTATGCCCGGCTTGCCATCACCAGGCATGGCCTACTCAAGGGAGGTCTTCTATCCCTGGTAAGGATTTCAAAATGCCATGCCTTACATCCTGGAGGATATGACCCTGTCCCCTGAGGAAACCGGAAGGCCAGATAACTTTGAGTAAGACCTTTTAGACCATATCAGAGAGCGGGATTTCACAAAGATGGACAAGAATACGATCATAGCATTAGTTCTTATACTTTTCGTATGGATCTTTTGGTCGCTTATTTCCGCGCCTAAACCCCAAAAGTCCCCAACTCCGGTTCGAGAAGGGAAAGGGGAAAGCACTGAAAGGCCGCGGGCGCCTGAAAGAGACATTAAGGGCCAAGGCGGCCGGCCTGGTCCGCCTCCTCGGACGGAAAAGGTCTATCTCCCAGTATCCAAAGGCGTGGAGCAGGAAATTACTGTCGAGACACCGCTTTACAGGGCTGTTTTTACTACCAGGGGGGCCACACTGATGAGTCTCAAGCTCAAGAGATACCACGTTGAGGCAGATCCCAATTCCCCTTTGGTGGAGATGATCGAAGTTGACAGGGGTGTTCTCGGACTCGAAATACCTGGAGGGCCTTCGGGGGCAAATTCGGGGATAATCTATAGCGTAGACAAGAGGCGCCTGTCCGTTACCCAGGAGTCAGGTCCAGGGGAATTGCGCTTCAAGGCCATCTCCCGGGAGGGAATCTCCATTGAGCAGGTATATCGTTTTTATCCAAACAAATATCCCATTGGTTGGGAGGTGACCCTATCAAATAGCGCTCAGAGCAGGGTGGAAGGTAATCTGGGTGTGATTCTGAGGAATAGGCCACCAACCAAGAAAAAGGGCTACTATTCCTTCGTAGGGATCTCCTTTCTCCTTGACGAGGAACTCCAGAAGTTAGCGCCCAAGAAATTGAAAGAGACCAGGGCATTCTCGGGAATGATCAATTGGCTGGCAATTGAGAACGACTATTTCATGTCCGCTGTTATCCTGGAAGACCAGGATGAGGCCACTCTCCAGGCAAGGTATCTGTCCGAGGGGATCCTCGAGGCTGCTTACAGGACCCCTTTACGCTTTCCCCAAGGAAAATCCAACACTGCCCGCTTTACACTCTACCTTGGCCCTCGGGACATCAGTTACCTGAAGCCCCTCGGGAAAAAGCTGGACATGGCCATCAATTTTGGCTGGACAGACATTATTGCCAAGCCCCTGCTTTATGTACTGAGGTTGTTTTACAAGTACACGGAAAACTACGGCGTAGCCATTATATTGCTTACCGTGTTGATCAAGATCCTTTTCTGGCCTCTCACCCATAAAAGCTACAAGTCCATGAAAGAGATGCAAAAACTACAGCCGCTCATGGCCAAGATAAGGGAAAAATATAAGAATAACAGGGAACAGATGAACAGGGAACTGATGGCCCTATACAAGACTTACAAGATCAATCCCATGGGCGGATGCCTCCCGATGATCATCCAGATCCCTGTCTTCTTCGCCCTTTTCAGGATCTTGGGGAGTTCTATTGAATTGAGGCATGCCCCTTTCATGCTGTGGATCAATGATCTCTCAGCCCCTGACCGTCTTTTTCGGTTCCCGTTCCAGATCCCGTTTATGTCACCGCCTTACGGTATCCCGGTACTGACGCTGTTGATGGGAGCGTCCATGTTTATCCAACAAAAGATGACCCCCACTCCGGGAGATCCGACCCAGGCCAAGGTCATGATGTTCTTGCCCATTATTTTTACCCTGTTCTTCATCAACTTCCCCTCTGGCCTGGTCCTATACTGGCTCGTCAATAACTTGATATCCATCGGGCAACAGTACAGGATAAAGAAGAGTTCAGCCTAAGAATCGGAGGACGAGATATGGCACAAGAATATGAATTTGAAGGAAAAACCACTGAGGAGGCCATTGAAAACGCTGCCAGAGAACTGAATATCCCTGCCGAGGACTTGAATTTCGAAATTATTGAGCCGGGTTCCGCTGGCATCTTCGGCCTCGTGGGCGGGAAAAAGGCAAAGATAAAAGTCACACCCGAAGATAGAATGGAGGGAGAAGAGGAAGACGGTCTCATGGTTGCACAGGAGACCTTAGAGAAGATACTTGCTCTCATCCCTCTGGAAGCAACGGTTCATGCCGTGCAAGAAGACGGGAAAATATCCTTGAACATCGAAGGCGACAAATCCGGTCTGCTCATAGGGCGGAGGGGCAAGACCCTGGACGCCATTCAGTTTATAGTAAACAAGATCGTTAACAAGGCCTTGGACAGGAAGGTCCAGGTGGTTGTTGATTCCGAGAACTACCGAAAGAGGAAGAGAGAAGCACTTATCCAGATGGCCATCAAGATGGGTGCGAGGGCCAAAAGGATAAAGAAACCTGTCACTACTGATCTCCTCAACCCCCACGACAGACGGATAGTCCACCTTGCCCTCAAGGATGATGACAAGCTGGAAACCAGGAGCAGGGGAGAAGGTCTCCTGAAAAAGGTAGTGATAATACCCAAGGGCAGGAAATAGACCTAGTTGCCTTGCAACCCGTCAATGAAATACAAAGGCCCCGGTGAGGATACCATAGCAGCGATTGCTACCCCAATCGGCCAGGGGGGCATTGGTATCGTCCGAATCAGCGGCCCCCGGGCAAAAGAAACGGCCCGGAAAATATTCAAGCCCAAGGGCCCTGTACAGGAACTCAAGAGCCATCATCTCTACCTCGGGCATTTCTGTGACCCTTCTTCGGGTGAGATAATAGATGAAGTCTTGCTTTCCTACATGAAGCAGCCCTGCTCTTACACGCGGGAGGATGTGGTAGAGATCAATTCCCACAGCGGCTATTATCTCCTGACGAGGATCTTGCAAGTGATCCTGGACCAGGGGATCAGACTTGCAAGGCCCGGCGAATTTACGTTCAGGGCCTTTATGAACGGCAGGATAGATCTTACGCAGGCCGAAGCAATCGTTGATCTCATCAACTCCAAATCAGATAGAGGCCTTCAGCTGGCGGCGACGCAGATCAGCGGCTTACTCAGGAGCACCATTGAGGAACTGAGGCAGAGGGCCTTGGACCTCATCGCCCATGTGGAAGCAGCAATCGATTTCCCAGAAGAAGACTTCGCCCTGTTACCAAGAGAAGAAACGATCTCCCGAATGGAGCGTGAACTGCTTTCCCCCATCAGGCGGATGATAGCGGATCACGACCAGAGAAAGCTCTGGATGCATGGGATTAAATTGGTCATAGTCGGCCGGGTCAATGCCGGCAAATCAAGTCTGATGAATCGTCTGCTCAATGAGCAAAAGGCCATCGTTACCCCCTATCCCGGCACTACGAGAGACATAATAGAATCGACCATACAAATCAACGGTATACCTTTTCGTGTTGTGGACACCGCCGGGTTCAGGAAGGCCAGGGGAGAAGTGGAAAGAATCGGTGTGCGGATGGCAGAAGAGCAAATGGCCCAAGCGGATCTCATCTTGTTGGTAATCGATCAGAGCCGCACGCTCAACCAGGAGGACCTTCGACTGATCAAAAAGGCGAATAAAGAGAACAGCATTGCAGTGGTAAACAAGGTCGATCTTCCACCCCGCCTTGATGAAGGAAGGCTCTTTAGCCTACTGGGCGGACTCCCGACAGTAAGAATCTCTGCCCTCAGGGGAGACGGAATTCATGAATTGAAGGAAAGGATCGCGGATACTGTTATGACAGGCAGAATAACGGGCGATTCCAGCCCCATCGCACCCAATGTCCGACATACTCAGGCCCTCACTCGATCCTTGGAGGCCTTCAGCAGGGCGGCGGAAACCATTAATGAAGATCTGCCTTACGAAATAACCGCCCTGGAACTCCACAATGGCTTGGAGGCACTCGGAGAGATTACAGGGGAAACAACCGGTGATGAGATCCTGGACAGGATATTCAGTCACTTTTGCCTGGGGAAATAAGTATTGATTCCCTAAGAGTCATGCTGCCCGGAGCGCAAACAATCTAGTTAGCTTGGAAGTATTCCTTCACCTGTTTGATTGCACAATACTTTCCGCACATGGTACAAACGTCGTCCTCACTGGGAGGGTTTTCTTCCCGCAGCCTGCGAGCCTTCACAGGATCTATTGCCAGCTCCGTCTGGGTTTTCCAGTCTAGTTTCTTTCTCGCCTGAGACATTTTCAAATCCCTTTCAAGAGCGATCCTGTTCCCACGAGCAATATCGCCGGCATGCGCTGCTATCTTGGTCACTATTACCCCTTCCCTCACATCATCTACCTTCGGGAGGCAGAGGTGCTCGGCGGGGGTTACGTAACAGAGAAAATCCGCTCCCGCCTCCCCTGCCACTGCTCCGCCGATGGCACAGGCCACGTGGTCATAGCCTGCTGCGACGTCCGTCACCAAGGGACCCAACACGTAAAACGGTGCGTGATGGCACAACTGTTTCTGGAGCAGCACGTTTGCCTTGATCTGATTTAAGGGCACATGTCCAGGCCCTTCTATCATGACTTGAACACCTGCCTCCCAGGCCCTTTTAGTCAGGGATCCGAGGGTCATCAGTTCATGGACCTGTGCGCCGTCAGTCGCATCCGCCAGACAGCCTGGTCTGAGCCCATCCCCCAGGCTCAAGGTCAGATCATGGTTCTTGGCTATGGAAAGAAGCCTGTCATAATGTTCGTAAAGTGGGTTTTCCCTGTTATGGTGAAGCATCCATGTGGTCAGAAAAGCCCCGCCCCGGCTTACGATGTCCATGACCCTCGGGCTGTTTTTCAGGGTCTCCAAAGCAGACCTTGTCAAGCCGCAATGGACGGTAATAAAATCCACCCCGTCCTCGGCATGCCTCTCTATGACCTCGAAGATCTTTTCCACCGTCAGATTTACCAGCCCGCCTGTTTCATTGATAGTCTCAATGACCGCCTGATAGATAGGGACCGTGCCTATGGGTACGGATGATGCCTCAATGATCTTTCTCCTGCAAAGATCGATGTCACCGCCGGTGGAAAGATCCATCACGGTATCCGCACCGGCCTCAACGGCGACCTTCAACTTTTCTAACTCTTCCTCCACTATCGCACGGTCTGAAGAGGTGCCTATGTTTGCATTAACCTTGATGGTCAAACCTTCGCCTATCCCGCAGGGCCTAAGGTTCCTATGATTCTTGTTAGAAGGGATAACAATTCTGCCCTCGGCAATCTTCTCCCTCAGCCAGGATACATCCGCCTGCTCTTGTTGCGCCACCAAATCCATTTCAGGAGTTATTATTCCCGACCTTGCCTTTTCCATCTGTGTCATCTTCTTTCCCTGCTCTCGCCTTGAAACCTTGAAACATCTCTCGATATTGTTTGATCCATGTCCACTTCTTGTGCTACATATAATATGCCAAGATTCGAGGTTTACTCGACCTAATCATTCTAAATTAAACACCAGGGCTGATATTGTCAACCAAAATAATAGTGATCCTGTCAGTCCGTGCCACCCGGGGAGAGGGATGTTTAGTTACGGGGCTCATCAAGTCCAGCCCGGCTGAGGGATGGGGTTTTTGCGAAAGCATCAATTTCCGATGTTATGGGCTAGCTATGATGCCTCAACAGATTCGGAGACCTGGAGCAGGAGCCTTGCGTTATGGGAAAGCACTTTAGATCTCTATTCTTGAGGGGACCGACCATCCTTACCTTGTTATTGACCGCGGTGATTCTGACCCTGTTTGTGGTCAGGGTTCCTATTTTGGATTTGGTGGAGTTGAAGACTTACGACCTCCGCTTCAGATCCAGGCCAGCCAAGAAACCCTTACCCCATATTGCCCTGGCCGTAATCGACGAAAAAAGCCTGGACATCGAAGGTCAATGGCCATGGCCGAGGGCAAAGATCGCCCGCCTCATCCGTATCCTTTCTGAGGACGGTGCGAAGGTTATCGGAGTCGACATATGTTTCGCAGAACCGGACAAGGACAATTCCCTTGAATTGATTAGGGAGTTGGAAGAGAGGATAAGGTCCTATGAGATAGATCACCCCCTGCTAAGAGAATTCATTAATGCCAGAAAGCGATCTGCCGACAATGACCTGGCTCTGGCAAAAGCCATCAACGAGTCCAAGGCCAAGGTAGTCCTGGGCCATTTCTTTTATATGTTGCAGAATACGGTATAGAGGGGATCCAGATCGGGGAAAGGTTCGTTCCCACGGACGAGAGAGGCAGGCTCCTGATCAATTACTTGGGGCCGGAGGAAACCTTTCCCCGATACCCATAACTGACATCCTCAATGGGAGATTCCCAAGAGGTGTCTTCAGCGGCAAGGTCGTCCTTGTGGGGTCCACCGCTATCGGACTTTACGACGTAAGGAGCACGCCCGTCTCCTCCTCCGGGGAATACCCCGGACTCGAAGTTCATGCAACCCTAATAGACAATATACTTAGAGAGGACTTTTTGCATAAGCCTGAATGGGCCAAGACTTATGATGTCTTGGTCATCTTGTTTCTCGGACTCATTTCAGGCGCAATTGCCTCCCGTATGGGAGCCTTGAAAGGTTTTCTTCTAGCTGTCGGATTATTCATTTCATATGCCCTCTTGAACAGGCTGCTCTTCGTAAGTCATGGTATATGGCTGAATCTCGTCTATCCCCTTCTTGCCCTTGTTCTCGTATATGTATGCCTCACCGTATTTCGCTATTTCACAGAGGAAAGGGAGCGCAGAAGGATCAGGGGTGCCTTTTACCAGAAGGTAAAAGACCATTTTGAGTGTCTGGAGCTGGACAGTGTGCGCGTAAAGGGCAAGGCCGAGCCTGTAAGGATATACCATCTAATGGGAAGAAAGGGCTCCGCCCCTTGGGACCCGGAAGCAATCCAGAGATTTCGAACAGCACTCGAGCGGTACAAAGAGAGGCGCTGGGATGAGGCAATGGAAATCTTCCAGAAAGTGGTTGAGACGGCGCCGGGGCTCTATGTATCTCACCTGTACCTTAGGACGGTGCCTTGACCTGAAATCTAACCCGCCACCCCCTGACTGGGATGGTGTGTTCACCATGGCGATGAAATAACCTCCTGCCACGCTCGCCGGCCTCCTCCCTTGTCTCCGGCCCTCAGCAATAAACCAGAAAAACAGGATAGTGGCGTCTAGAACGTCCTGGAGCTGTCAAGCAGGAGAGTCACAGGACCATCGTTGACAAGGTGTACTTCCATCATCTCTTGAAACTTACCCGACTCGACCGTGAGTCCTTGCTCCCTCAATTTGTCCATGAAGTGAAGGTAAAGCTTGCGCGCCTTCTCCGGTCTTGCCGCCCTGGTAAAAGAGGGCCGCCTCCCCTTCCTGCAATCCCCCCACAGGGTAAACTGGGAGACCACCAGGACCATTCCACCGATGTCCAGCAGGGAGCGGTTCATCAGTCCGCCGTCGTCAGGAAAGATCCTCAGGGTGGCGATCTTCTTGCTGAGATATTCGCTATCCTGCTCTGTGTCATCCTCTCCAATACCGAGGAAAACCAAAAGCCCAATACCGATTTCCCCCACTTTGATCCCATCAACCTCGACCCTCGCCTCTTTGACTCTCTGCACTACGGCCCGCATTTTCAAATCTCCAACAGGAACTTACTCCTCATAGAGAAATCAGCTCCTGAACAAAGCAATTCCTTC
This sequence comes from Deltaproteobacteria bacterium, assembly GCA_019308985.1. The sequence continues at coordinate 14,418 of JAFDHB010000088.1, forward strand.
ACGGATCCCAGAGTCAATTCACTGACGCTCTGGATGATCATTTCTTTTCCCTTCGTCAAAGTCCTCAGATACACACTGCTGCCCTAAACCTGCTCCACGGCAACGAATGGTCCCTCGGGGCCTTTTCCCAAGGCTCAATCAAAATTCTCCCAGGCAATTACAAGGGCACCAAACACTGAATCGAAGGCCACAATGGCCCCAAGAGATCATCTTCACCGGAGCCTCTATCTCTCATCCCCATTGAGGGCCCCCTATGAGGATAATGGGGGCGTGGGAACAGCTCAGGAGCGATATTGAGCCTTGGGAAAAGGCCCCGAGGGACCACAACAACAAATACCACGAACCCTGTTTTCTTTTACCACAAATGGGTTGAGCGGAAAAGACTTGGCCAACAGCCTGGATGAACTTGATACCATTAGGAAAGGCAAAAGTCAAAATCCGGTCTTGATTCTCTCGCCCTTTCAAAAGTATTATGGACCCATGGAGCCGGAACTAATCCTCATCAATCCATGGATCTA
>JAFDHB010000008.1 GCA_019308985.1 Deltaproteobacteria bacterium
GTCGAATAATGCAGGATAAGCGACATAAGGACAAGGAGCTTGAACGGTTAATTTTGAAAATCATCAAAAGGCTGCCTTTGTCAATTGTGTAGGTCTGACCCTGGAAGACTCGCCTGAAGCCCGATATCCGATTAGTCCCTTGACTTGGGCAGGAAAAAGTGACAAGTTTCCTAGCTTGTTGGCAAATTATTTCGATAAGGAGGGTTTTTGTCTCATGATCATCGTCGGAGAACTGATAAACGCATCCCGCAAGGCTATCAGGGAAGCCATTGAGGCCAGGGACCACAAGACCTTGCAAGACATCGCTAACAAGCAGGAAGACGCAGGGGCTCATTACATAGATGTCAATGCGGGTGTATTTGAAAAGGGGGAAGCCGAATACCTAAAGTGGCTTGTTGAGATCGTGCAGCAAGTGGTGGATGTGCCCTGCTGCATAGACAGTCCCAACCCGGCAGCCCTTGAGGCGGGATTGTCGGTCCACAAGGGGACTCCCATGATCAATTCCATAACGCTGGAAAAGGACCGCTGCGACAAGCTATTACCAATAATTGCGGGCACTGACTTCAAAGTAGTCGCCCTGTGCATGAGTGACAAGGGCATGCCCAAGACAGCCCAAGACAGATTGATGGTGGCCGAGGATCTGGTGGATCTCCTGATCAAGAACAACATCAAGATGGAGAATATCTTTGTTGACCCCCTGGTCCAGCCCGTTGCAACTGATCAGTCCTTTGGCCTGGAATTCCTGGCGGCCATAGAAGCAATAATGGGCAAGTTTGAGGGTATCCATACCATCTGTGGCCTTTCCAATGTCTCCTTTGGTCTGCCAAAAAGAAAGTTCCTGAACCAGACCTTCATGGTCATGGCCATAGCCAAGGGCCTCGATGCCGCGATTATTGATCCCCTGGACAGGCGGATGATGGGCAACATCGTCTCTGCCGAGGCCCTGGCAGGCAGGGACAGGTTCTGCATGAACTACCTCAAAGCTTACAGGGAGAACAAACTGGATTTCTGATCCGGCGCACTTCGTCAATCCATATTTACTCCTGCGGTTTTCAAAGGGCCCTGTAATTCTGCCAAAGAATCCTATTACTCAACTTATTCTGGGAGGGAAGCGTGAAGAAATACGCCCTGGCTTCAGAAGCCGGCATAGAGGAAGTTCAGGAAATTATCGAAGTATCATTGGGACGCAAGCACGCCGACCTGGTAATATCCAACGGCACAGTGTTGAATGTGTATACGGGCGAGTATATGGATAACTGCTCTGTGGCGATAAAAGGCAAGTGGATCGCTTACGTCGGCGATAGCCCTGACGGGAACATAGGGTCCGAGACGGATGTGATTGACGCCAAGGGCAAATTCGTCCTCCCCGGCTTTATAGATGCCCACGGCCACCTTGCTGACTCCCTGTACAACCCCTATGAGTTCTTACGCCACGCCATGGTTCATGGGATCACAACCATAGTCACCGAGACGATAGAGGCCTATCCCGGCGGGGGTGACCAGGGGATCATTGACTTCTTGCAGGCACTGGAGGAACAGCCCATCAAGATCTTTGCCACCGTCCCCCCAATGGTCTCCACGAGCAGGAGCGCCCATGGTATTCCCTTGAATTCCCTAAAAAAACTTCTTGAAAGAAATGATGTCCTGGGTCTTGGCGAGTCTTACTGGCAGGGTGTCCTGCAGGATCCCGAAACCTTTCTACCCCTCTTCCGGGAGGCCCTTTCCCGAGGCGGATATCTCGAAGGGCATTCAGCAGGAGCCAGGGGCCGTAGTTTGATGGCATACCTTGAACTTGGCATTTCTTCCTGCCATGAGCCTATTACAGCAGATGAGGCCTTGGAAAGGCTCCGTTTCTGTGTGCATGTGATGGCAAGGGAAGGCAGCATAAGAAGAGAGCTCGCTGATATATCCCGCATCAAGGACAGGGATGTTGATCTTCGAAGGCTTATGCTGGTCACCGACGGTGTAAGCGCCGTCGACCTGATGGAAAAGGGGTACATGAAAGATGTGGTTCAGAAGGCCATCGACCTGGGGTTTGACCCTGTCAAGGCCATACAAATGGTTACGATCAATCCTGCGGATTACTTTCGGCTGGATGGGATCATCGGAGGAATTGCCCCGGGGAAACACGCAGACCTGCTGATCCTCTCAGATCCAAGAAAAATAGAGCCCGAATACGTCATCAGCATGGGGAGGATCCTGGCCAGGGAAGGCTCTCTCCTGCTTCAACCCAGGAAGCATGCCTTTTCAGGCCCAAGCCTGAACAGCGTTCGTCTCCCAAGGGAGCTTACGCCCTCTGATTTTGTGATACCTGCCTCCAGGAATACCTCTCCGGTGAAGGCTAGAATTATAGAACTGATTACGGGTTTGGTCACCAGAGAACTCTTCCTAGAGATGCCGGTCAAGGATGGCGAGCTTCGCACGGACAGGGAACGAGACATCCTGAAGGTCTCCGCAATAGACCGGAGGTTTGATCCGGGCAAGTCTTATACAGGCCTGGTCAGGGGATTTGGCCTGAAAGAGGGTGCCTTTGCCAGCAGCAGCGCGTGGGATACCGCGAACATAATCGTCGTCGGCGAAAATGATGAGGACATGGCCAGGGCGGTAAACAGGGTCCATTCGCTTAGGGGCGGTATTGTTTTTTGTTCCGGCGGAAAAATCCTGGTTGAAATCCCCTTGCCCATATTTGGCCTCATGTCGGAGATGGAACTTCCTGAACTCTACAAAAAAATCCTTGAGCTGAGGCGTGTTCTGAAAGAATTCGGGTGCCCTCTCGAAGACCCATACCGCACCCTGACCACATTGACAGGAGCGGCCATTCCCTTTTTGAGGATCTGCGAAGACGGGCTGGTCGATATCAAGGAGGGCAAAATCGTTGACCTGATCGTCCATTGACGGCCTGCTCTCTTTCCCCTTCTAGATGGAGCAGAAAACTCGCAATTTTCCTCACGACAAGAAAATCCTGTTGAGGGTCCGCCTTGAGAGCTTGCTTGCTCAAGGAAAGAGAAGTAAACTGGGAAAAGGCACAAGGGCTAAAAGATGGTCTTAACATAGGACTGAAAGAAATCGCGGGCTAAGGATTATTTTTTCTGAGCACTGAGACGGGGGTCTACTTATGAAAGATCAAATCATCTACTGTCAAGACGGGTCACCCCTGGAGTGGCCGTACCCGATCAAAAACCAAACCCTTTCTTGGGAAAAGAGCCGTGAGCAGGGGTAGAAATGGACGCAATTATTGAAAGGGACAGGGAACGGTACAAGCAGATCTTTGGCGCAAGAGACAGGCAAAAGGAGTACTGGGTGTCTACCATGTGCTCCCTGTGTTATGAGCAGTGTGCCATCCGGGTAAAGGTGGTGGATGGCAAGCCTGTTGCCGCGGAAGGCGTACCAGAGAGTGATGCAGGAGCCAGAGGAGGCATTTGCGCCAAGGGGATCGCCAGTATTCTGGACTGGCATGATCCAAACAGGATCCTATACCCGGTTAAAAGGACCAACCCCAAGAAGGGATTACATGAGGATCCTGGGTGGGAACGAATCACCTGGAAAGAGGCCCTTGACTTGATTGCCGAGAAGCTCATGGGCGCCCGAAAAAAAGACCCGAGATCCCTGGTCTGGACCCACACGCCCGGGCCGACCGGTGGGATGAAAAGCATGATAACGGTCGCAGGTTTTTTTGTGGCTTACGGGACCAATAGTTACTGCACGGGCGGGCCAGGGCCTCATTGTGGTGCCGCCACACACCATATAGATGCACAAATGGAGGCTGCGTGGGATGTGTTTCCGGACTACAGGTTCTGCAATTACGTGCTTCGCTGTGGGGGCAATGAAGGGGTTGGAGGAGGCCGGCATTCCGCAGAAAGCATCCACATGATGGCTGCGGCCAGGGAAAGGGGCATGAAAATGAAAGTCATCGACCCCATAGGATACAGGGCCGCTGCCAAGGGTGACGAGTGGATTCCCATCCTCCCGGGGACCGACATAGCGGTCTTTTTGGCCATGGCCGACCTCATCGTGAATGAGATCCGCCTTTATGACCAAGAATTCATCAGGCACAAGACCAACGGCCCATACCTTGTACTGCCCGATGGGCTGTATGCCAGGGAAAAGGAGAGCAACAAACCCCTCCTCTTTGATGAAGCGGATGGACGGGTTAAGCCTTACGATGACAAGACCCTCTCCGTTCCGGCCATTGAAGGTGAGTACGAAGTCTATGGAGCAAAATCTCGGCCGGCCTTTGCCCTTGTCAAGGAAAGCCTCAAGCAATATACTCCGGAGTGGGCCTCGGAGATAAGCACGGTCCCCGCAGAAACCATAAGGCGCTTGGCCAGGGAGCTGGTTGACGAAGCGAGGATAGGAAGCACTATTGAGATCAGGGGCGTAAATGTCCCTTACAGGCCTGCTTGTGTTGTAGGGTACCGGGGCCTCGAGACCCACCAGAACGGCTTCCACACCTATGCAGCAATGCAACTGATAAACAATCTGCTCGGCAACCAGGACGTCTGTGGCGGCCTGCTCGGCTCCGGGGCGGTAAGGAGCCTTGGATTTGAAGAGACTGGCAGGTTCAAGTTCTCTCCCTATGCTGGTTACGATGGGATGTTGACCCCGGGGTTCTGGCACTCAAGGACTCCATGGCCGCCCCGGGAAGTGAGCGGTCCCGGGGAATCCATTAATTTCAGCGATATCTTCTCCCATGGTTCGGCAACCAGGGGCCATGTCTATACAGAGGAGTGGGACGAGCTTTGGACAAGGGCCGGACGTCCCTTTGAGCCCGAGGTCTTTTTTACATATGGCGGTAACGTGGTAATGAACATGCACAATCCCGGGCCGGTGGAAAGTTTTTTGAAGAAATTTCCTTTTGCCTTTGCAATCCAGCCATTTCATAATGAGACCACAGAAGGATTCTGCGACATAGTGCTACCTGAAGTCCACTACCTAGAGAGCCTGGACGTTGCCAGTTCTTTCGGAATTCATTATTGTTATCCAGCGGGCTTGGACAAATGGTGTTTTCACATGAGGATGCCGGTCACGGAACCCAGGGGCGAGACCAGGAATGTGCAGGATATCCTCTTTGACCTTGCTGACATGGTGGGCATTAGACCGGCATACAATTCATTTCTTGAGAATTACTATGCCCTTAGAAAGGCCGTCTGGGAACAGCCCGACACAGAAGAACGTTCAGGTAAAGGCCATCCCATAATCGGGGCTGAAGACAGGATCTCAAACATCGAGCTTGCCGACCGGACCTTGAAATACAATTTCGGGGAAGACAGGGGCCTTGAGTGGCTCAGGGACAATGGTTTCATCACCTGGGAGAAGAAGACCGAGGAATGTTACTGGCGCTGGTTTGTTGACGCCCGCATCCCCGTCTATTTCGAAAGCCTGCTGGAAGATCGAGAAGAAATAGCCGTCAGGGCGGGGAAGGCAGGTTTTCACATGGACTGGGAGCACTACTCCGGGGTGATAAGGTATTTGCCCGCCATTATCCATAAACAACCCGATCCTGAATATGACCTTTTCGCCATCTCCCCGAGGGATCCAATCTCCACGTACAGGTTCAGCATGCAAAACCCTTACATCAACGAGGTGGCTCAATTAGATCCCTTCAGTCTCAATATCATCATGAACCAGGAAGCCGCCGAAAAAAGGGGGATAAGAGACGGTGACACCATCTGCCTGGAGAATCGCTGGGGAGACAAGGTGATTGGAAGAGCCAAATTGACCCAGTTGATACACCCCAGGGTGGTGGCCATGACCGGCCTGGGGAGCTGGGCCAAGGGCAGGCCCCTTGCCAGGGGGAAGGGTGTAAACCCGAACATATTGCTCAGGATCGACCAAGATCACGTATGTCCCGTCACGGGCACGCTTGAAATAACCGCAAGGGCCAGGGCATACAAAGTGGAGGCCTCCAGATGAGATGGGGCATGCTGATAAACCTGGCCAAATGTGTAAGTTGCCATGCCTGCGTGGTGAAGTGCAAGCAGGAGCACTTTCTGCCGGCCGGAATCTTATGGAGCCGGGTATTGATTTCAGAAGAAGGCAAGTACCCGGCAGCAACAAAGCTCACATCTCCGGTGCTGTGCAATCACTGCGAAGAAGCTGCCTGCGTGGATGTATGCCCTACAAATGCCACCCAGAAGCGTGAGGACGGTATTGTTTGGGTTGAGGCTCAGAAGTGCATCGGCTGCCGATACTGCCTGGTAGCATGCCCTTATCAGATACGCACTTACTATAGTAGGAAAAAGGAGTACTACCCGGGCCAGGGTTTGACTGAGTTTGAAGAGCTGGCGGAGAGCCTGTATCCCCTTCAAACAGGGACCGTTACGAAGTGCAACTTTTGCATGGAAAGAATTGACCGTGGGATTGAGAAGGGATTGAGACCGGGGATCGATCGGGAAGCGACCCCTGCTTGTGTTATCGCCTGCCCGGCAAGGGCGAGGTATTTCGGTGACCTGGATGACCCTTCAAGCGAGATCTCTATCCTGATAAGGAAACTTCAGGCCGAACCCTTGCGCCCGGAATACGGCACCAAGCCGTCCGTCTATTACAGCAAGTAGGAAAGGAGGTGATAACAGGAAAGCAAGAATGGTGACAAGTCAACCATAGATTCAACCTCTTGACAGATGAAAGGAGGGCGAGCCATGAAAGAAAAAGGCCTAAAACTGGCAAGGACCGTAACCTTAATCCATCTCCTTGTCCTGCTTCTTGCAAGTCCGCTGCTTTCGGCGGAGCGCCCGAAGCACTGGCCAAAGGCGGTCTCCATTGGCTCAGGAACGGGCACTACCTATTATGCCATTGCAGGCGGGATAGGGAAAATGATGGAAAAGTACCTGGGCGTCGCTGGAATTCCCACGAAGACCAGCGGAGGTGAAGAGACTGCCAGGTTGATGCATTCGGGGGACCTTGACATGGGATTTATTACACCCGATGTGGGTTACGATGCCTATAGGGGCATAGGTAACTTCAAAGACATAGGCCCCGCCCCCATTCGGGTGTTCTTGCAGGATTTCCCCCTTCATTATAACCTTGTGACCCTGGAGGGCTCAGGCATAAACTCATGGTCTGACCTGAAAGGCAAGTCGGGATATTACAGGAGCAGAGGTTCCTCCATCATGGAGCTTCTCTGGGAGGCTAGCATTAATGCCTATGGTGTGAAGAGAGGAGATGTGAAGAATGCCATGCGGTTTGACAGGGCATCAGAATGGATCGATGCGATGAAGACAGGCAAGATCGATTTTGCCCTTGATTGTGGCTTCCACCCTGCGGGCAAGTGGTTGGAACTGGCCAATACCCATCCGATGAAGATCATCCCTGTTGATGATACCCACCTCAAGAAGATTCAGGAACAATTGCCGTGGATTTTCCCACTGACCATAAAAGGCGGAATCTACAAGACCATGCCTGACCCTGTCCAAACTGCGGCATTTGCCGTTGTCGTGGACTGCCGGAGGGGCTTACCAGCAAATTTTGTCTATGCCGTCACGAAGATGATCTGGACCCACTTTGACGAATTCAAGACATACCACCCAGTCTGCAAATTTTTCAGCCCCGAGGCGGTCAAGAGGACCAACTTTGCCTTTCACAAGGGGGCCATTAAGTATTACAAGGAGATTGGCGTCTGGGGGCCTGAAGAGGATAAACGTCAGCAAAGACTCCTCGATGAAATCGGGGTAAGAGACTAGGCCGAAAGGAAAGCAACGGCACCCTGGGATGAGTATATTCCCAGGGTGCTACCCGTTGGCAGGCCAGGATGATTCTTTGATGCGTCGGGGTTGCCGAGCCGTCCGGAGCCGGGATCATGGTGGGACAGAGAGGGAGAAAGCAGAATCATGAAATTGTTGATTAGATGTATCAGCGTCATACTGATCCTCTTTGGCGCCCTCTATATCTCAAATGCCCTTGAGTTCATGGGCATACATATCTCAATTGTTCCGTACTGCGCTCTCATCCTGATGCTGGTGCTTGTTTTGGTCTTCATTATCTATCCCATGAGGGCAGGGGGCAAGAGAGAAAAACCCTCCTGGTATGACATTGTTTTTATCCTTATGAGCGTGTCTGGTACAGGGTATATAACCTTTCTCCCATCGCACTGGGAACCCCTCCTAGTGAGAGGCACGACGAACCTCTCAGAGGTCTTTCTGTGCTTCATGCTGGTTCTGTCAATCCTTGAGGCGACCAGGAGGACCGTCAATCTGGCCATGGCTCTTATTGCTGCGTTTTTTGTAATCCATCTGATATTCGGATCACATTTTCCCGGCATATTCCTCACCTTCAATTTTAGCCTTGAGCGGATTGCAGGCATTTTCTACCTCAGGGCTGAGGGTATTTTTGGAACCCCTGTCATCATAGCATCCACGATCATTCTGGCGTTCATGCTCCTTTCGGCATTTTTGCAAAACTCCGATGCAGGCAAGTTCATTCTCGACGGTGCCTTTGCCCTCACAGGGAAATGGAAGGGGGGGCCGGCCAAGGCAGCCATATTAGGTAGCGCTGCCCTCGGCACCATGGTCGGGGCCACTGCTGCCAATGTAGCCACAACCGGATCCATCACCATACCCTTGATGAAAAAGACGGGGTACAGTCCTGAGTTTGCAGGAGGCGTCGAATGTACGGCCTCGAACGGTGGGCAGATTATGCCTCCTGTCATGGGAGCCGTGGCCTTCTTGATTGCCGAGCTGCTGAGTATACCCTATTGGTCCGTGTGCATCGCTGCCTTCTTGCCCGCAGCCTTCTATTTCCTGGCTATCTTCGTACAGGTCCACTACGAAGCCGCCAGGCTGGGCTTGAAAGGCCTGCCCAGTGAAGAGCTTCCATCATTTTGGGGTGTCCTGAAAGGAGGGTGGTTCTACCTGATCCCCGTCTTTGTCCTTGTGTATATGCTCGCGGTGCTCCATTTGCCTGTTCAGCACTGCGGTCTCTACGCGTCGCTGGCAGCAATGCTCGTCATAGTCATCAACTGGCAGAGGAAGGCAGAGACGAGAAAGGGCATTAGAGATCTGATCCTCTGGCTTGTGGATTGCATGGAATCAGCAGCCAGGGCCCTGCTTGTGCCGGCAGTAGCATGCGCATCGGCAGGCATAATCATTGGCTCCCTGGATTCAAGCGGGCTTGGTTACAGGTTATCCAGCATCCTGGTGGATGCATCAGGGGGAAGTCTTTCCCTGCTCCTGTTGTTAACGGCCATAGCTTCCTTCATCCTTGGTATGGGAATGACCTCCATCCCCTGCTATCTCGTACTGGTGATACTGGTTGCTCCGGCCTTGGCACAACTGGGGGTGCTGCCCATAGCAGCACACTTGTTTGTCTTCTACTTTGGCCTTATCTCGTTTCTTACACCGCCCGTTGCAGTCGCCGCATACGTGGCGGCCGGAATATCAGGTGGACGTCCCATGGAGACCGGCTTTATTGCCATGCGCCTAGGAGTGGTAAAATACATCATCCCGTTTCTGTTTATCTACAATCCAAGCCTGTTATTGGACGGCCCCGTAGAGTTGATAATCATAACCATCCTGACCGGGATCATCGGTGTCTCCATACTAAGTATAGGACTTGAGGGTTATTGTCTGAAGCGCCTCACGCCTTTAGAACGAGCCCTTTTCGTTGTCGGCGGATTCTTTGCCCTTTTGCCTCCCAACCGCCTTCCACACCTTGTCTTGATTGGCGTCGTATTGTCCTTCATAGTCCTTGGCTGGCATATGAGGTCCACAAGAAACCGGGCCACAACCTAACTCCCCTGTGAGCCTCCTATCCTCCGAAGCTCAATTACCCGTATTTCTTCCATAGAGTGAGGCTTTTTCCGAGGTTTCGCAAAATATTTCGTGCTTTCTGGTCTATGACTACTGGGAGATCTCTCCTTTCACCTTTCAGGTTGAAATAGGATTACCGTTGTATTATTTATAAAGAGAACCTGGTGTTGGTACGTGAATACCTCAAGACCTATGTTGGATTAAATGAAAATCGTCCTAATCAATGTATCAGGCCGCATGGCATCTGATGGGTCAAGGCTTATTGCCGCCCTGCTCAAAAGGGAAGGGCATGAGGTCAAGACCGTTTTTATGGCAAGGCCAGAACCCCTCGAATACGAAATGGAAGAACTGAATGCCCTTGCCGGGCTTCTGGCAGATGTGGATCTTGTGCTGGTTGCAGTATATAGCAGCTATGCCCTGAGGGCCGTACAGGTTACTGAATTTATTCATAAGAAATTCCCAGGATTGAGGGTGATATGGGGAGGCCCCCATTGTATCTCTGTTCCGGAAATCTGCCTTCAATATGCTGATGGTGTTTGTTTCTCAGAGGGGGATGAGGCGATCGTGGATCTAGTGAACAGGATGGAACAGGGGATAGATTACTTTGATACACCCAATATGGCATTCAAGGTAAACGGATCATACAAAGTGAACAAGGTGCTGCCCCCATTTTCGGATCTGGATAGTCTGCCCTATTACGATTACGCACTGGAAGACCATTATCTCTTGGACCGGGACCTCATACCAATGGATAAGAAAATACTTAAAGAACGGTTGGCAGGTTACCCCTATTACATTCCCATCCTTTATGTTGTAACGTCCCGTGGATGCCCCCATAGTTGTTCTTATTGCAATAACTGCCGATACCTAAAGATGTTTGGTGTAAACAGTATCAGATTCCAGAGCGTAGACCGCGTGATACAAGAATTGGAGTACGTTCTCGGGCAATTGGATTTTATCTCGTTCATCGGGATTGGTGACGATGATTTTTTCATCCGACCAAAAGACGATTTAATCTATTTTGCCGAGGAGTATAAGAGAAGAATCAGGCTCCCATTCGGGGTGGCCATGAGTGCCAACTCTTTTCACGAGGAAAAGATGCGAATCCTTCTGCATGCCGGTTTGAGGGCGGTACAGGTAGGGGTCCAGTCAGGGAGCCAGCGAGTGCTTACCGAGGTATATAGCCGGACAGTAAAGGTGTCAAAGGTCAAGAGGGTGATTGACGAGATCGAGCAATACCACCACTCCCATGACCTAGATTTCTTTGTCGATTTTATCATTGATAACCCTTATGAAACCAGAGACGATATCTATGAGACTTTTGCGTTTATTAGAGATCTCCCTGGTTTTGTAAACATAAACATCTTCTTCCTGGCCTTTTTCCCAGGAACTCCTATCTACGAGAGAGCCTTAGAAGATGGGTTTATAGAGCCCTTTGACGAAAGGGCATTTCGCTTTTATACCAGGACTCATATTCAGTACCAGAAAAACTTTGAGACTTTCCTTATTCTGTTGTCCCATTTTCTCAGGCGTCATCCCTGGCTCAATCGTTTTTTCCCAAAAATATTGTGGAGGATTCTGGGATCGAAAATCATCCGAAAGGCTGCCTCCGCTCTGCCGGGTTCTCTATATTCATCACTGGGTAAGACTACTCAGAAGAAATATGTATACGGGGTATCATCCTGACTCTTCGGTTCAAGCGTTGGCTCAAAGGCAATCGATTAATAATGTAGGAGAAAATTCGTGCCCAATTCACTCTTGATTCAAGTTTGACAAGCTCGTAACCGTCATGCCGGACATGATAAGCCTGCCCCGGACTGCGATCCGGGGACATCCAGAAGTCTTTGAAATTACTGGATTCCTGCTGGCATTTATCCCGCATTTACGATGCGGGCAGCAATGACAGAAATGAGCACTTTTAGACCTTTTACGAAGCCATCAAATTTCACTGTCTTCAGAAAGTGAGTCTTTTCAGAATGTCTTAGAACTATTGGTCATACGAATCTTTCTAGCATATCTGCAAAAGGAGATTGATATTGGCTTTAGACGCTATCATAATTTCAGATACAGGGACTGACCACCTGTCAGGGAGCAATCCGCTCCGGCTTACGATAGATGGGAAGGCTGCTACCATACAATTAGTATCAAATTATGTAAACAACCATGGGCAAATTCTTGAACCTGTCCAGGGGGATGACCAAATGAGCTGGGACTCCGCGCCCAAACTCAACGGTATTTATCTTTACAGCTACCTAATTCACCAGGGGCTTGAAGTAGAGCTTGTAAACAGCTTTTACAGTGAGTCGGACTTCTTCGAAAGGCTTGTAGACCAGACACCCCTGGCCGTTGTCATTTCAACAACATTCATACCCGGCAAAAAGCCCCTTCGGAGACTCGTTGACGAAATCAAGGGCATCGCTCCCGACCTCACTATTATTGCCGGAGGGCCCCTCGTCTATCTGTCTTACTTGTTGCTTCAACGTGTCAGTGAGAAAAACTATGATACGGAGTCGCCAAAGGAGGACTTTCTATTCCTCTCTACTGATAATGAACCGTCTATTGATCATTATATCATCAGCCTGAGGGGAGAACAGATCCTTGCGGACATGCTCAAGAGGATGAGGGCCGGGAAACCTGTCGATGATTTGCCGAATACAGCTAGACTTGTAGGAAGGCGGTATGAATTCTCACCCAGGATGGATGATCACTCCGAAGACCATGGAATTGACTGGCCCGCCCTGCCTGATCGTGTATTCAAATCAGGGGTGGTACCCTTGCAGGCGAGCATAGGATGTCCTTATAAATGTTCCTTTTGCAACTTTACCAAAGATAGGCGCCTTACATACGTAAAGCCCGTTGAACAGTTGCTGGACGAGATGAGAGAGGTTTCAGCTCGGGGAGCCAAGTATGTGTGGTTCGTGGACGACAACTTCAGGCTGGGGAAGAATGACCTCAACGAGGTATGTCAACGTTTTATCGAGGAAGAATTCAATCTAAGTTGGATGACATTTGTCAGGGCCAGTACTCTGAAAGATGTGGACATTGAATTGCTGCACGCTGCTGGATGCGTAGAGGTCCAGTTGGGGCTCGAATCGGCTGATCCCCAGATCCTCCGAAACATGAACAAGAAGGCAAGTCCTGCACTGTATTCCCGAGTGTTGGAAAGGCTTTTGAAGGGGGGCATCAACTGTTCCTGTTATTTCATATTTGGTTTCCCTGGAGAGACAGAGGAGACTGCCAGTAGAACGCGCCGATTCATAAAGAACCATGAATTTCCGGATAGTAAGGGGAGCCTCTCCTGGTCTTTTTTCCCCTTCATGCTTACCCCACTTAGCCCCATATATGAACCTGAGGAGCGGGAGAAGTATGATCTAAGGGGGTACCTCTTTGAGTGGGAACACCGGACCATGAACACGGGACAGGCAAGAGAGCAGGTCCTGAAGGCATTCTTCGAAATGGAGAACTCGGGCCCCATATACCGGGAGGACAACCAATACATGCTGAACTCCCTCGGCCCAACAGGAAGGAGGGAATTCGAGGCCCAGAGACATAGAATTTCAAAGCAGGCCCTAAGGGGCAAGGATGTAAAGGACGATATCTTGAAGTCTTTTGCATACTTGGAAGGAAAAGGAATCTAGCGAAAAACACATCAGAAAGGAATCGGCCTGGTCGACTAATGGCAAACAAAACACAAATGCAATACTTCATGGAAAGCGAAGAAGAGGCCTTGCGGCTGGATCTGAAAACAGACGGTAGGACGGTTGAAAAACAGGCCCTGTGGGCCGGCTTATCACCCGGCATGCGGGTGGCAGATTTGGGTTGCGGCGCCGGCAAGACGACCTTTCACCTGAACAGGCTGGTTCAGCCCGCCGGAGGAACAGTCGGCGTGGACTTCTCAGAACAGAGGATCCTCTATGCCAAGAAACATTACCATGCCCCCGGCATAAGTTATTTGCTCAGGGACATCCGGGATCCCCTTGAAGACCTGGGGCTGTTCGATTTTGTATGGATTCGTTTTGTGCTGGAGTATTACAATACGGGCAGTCCCGATATCTTGAAAAATGTATCAAAAATCGTAAAGCCCGGAGGTATCCTGTGCCTAATCGATCTGGACTGCAACTGCTTGAGGTATTACGGATTATCCCGTAGGTTGGAAAAGACCATCAACCTGCTCATGAAAAGCGTTCAAGATAACTATGATTTCGACCCCCACGCCGGGATTAAGCTCTATTCCTATCTTTTCGACCTGGGTTTCGAGGATATTGATGTGAGCGTTGGTTCCCACAATCTCCTCTTTGGCAAATTGAAAGAAAACGACATGTTCAATTGGACAAAAAAAATGGAAATAGTGGGAAAGAGCTTAGGATATGAGTTTAAGGACTACCACGGAGGCTACAAAGAATTTTGTGAGGAACTGAAGGCAGCTTTTGCCAACCCAAGGACCTTTTACTATTCCCCCCTGATCGCTTGTCGGGGTCGAAAACCGGCTCAGTGATGGGGTCCGGCTTGAGGGATCTCTCCCTTTCCATATCCTGGGCCACTCTGTCTTGATCCTCTTCAAGCTCACTGACTCCCCTCCTTCTAGTGGCCTTTTTTTGGAGCCGGGGCTTGACCTGAATAGCACAAAGTGGTATTTGAAACAAGCGGCCTTTGACATTTCAGCCAAATCTTTACGGATTAGAACGCTTTTGCCGAGGAGCATCCACTTAATAGGCCCCATTCTTCGGTTTTACTTGAAACATCGGCCTTTGGGCAAATGATTCCCCTTTCTTGTCTCAGACCGATGTGCAGTAGAAAGGAGCAAGCCATGCCAGGTCAAAGAGTATTGCTTCCCTACAATTTCACCACCTATGACGAGAGGGCCCTGGAATTTGTGATACGCACATTCTCGACCTTGGAAGAGGTCGAGGTAACCCTTTTCAACGCTTACACGCCTCTGCCTGAAGTCGACTTGAACGGCAGCCCTGTGATGGACAAATTGAAGAGCAACCTGACCTATCTTTCTCAGAAGATCAAGGAGCAGGAGAACTGGCTCAAGCTGGCTAAACAGAGACTGGTAGAGAAGGGCTTTTCAGAGGATCAGGTCAAATGCATCTTTAAGCCGAGGAAAAAAGACATTTCTTCAGAGATCATTGATCTTGTCGCAAGCGGTGGCTACGATTTGATAGTCATAAACCGTAAACCTGGAAAGGTCACCAGATTCTTTACGGGGAGCGTGCTCAATAAGGTCGCCTCTGCGTTGAAAGATACGGTTATCTGCCTGGTAACGTGATATTCCGGTGGTAGTAATAGGAGTTTTCATACTTTAGATTTAGAGGGAGGCCGGTGATGAACAAGGAAGACAAGATCAACATAGATCTGTTCAAGGTGGTTACCAGGGCCATAGGCGAATCCTATGACCTTGGTATCATGACCAACCATTTGACTCAGCTCCTGGTTGGGGCACTGGGGATCAAGGCCTGCACCATGTTTGCCCTGAATTTCGACACGAGGGAACTGGAAATCTTGGCCAGTTTCGGCCTGAGCTTGGCTTATTTAAACAAGGGCCCGGTGCTGGCCGATAAGAGTGTCCGGGACGTCTTTAAGGGCGAGCCGATCGTGATTGAGGACGTAACAAAGACGGATCAAATTCAATACCCCAAACAGGCCCTCCAAGAGGGCATCAAGAGCATGGTGTCTGTTCCGATAAAACTCTACGGACAGGCCCTGGGGGTCTTACGCCTGTATCATTCTGAGCCTTGGGATGTCTCGAAGAGAGACCTGGACTCCCTGGAGATCCTCGCTGAGAACATAGGCCTTGCGATGATGTACACCCGGCTGTTGAATACCATACAATCCATAAGGGAGACCATCAACGAGCTACCCGGGGACATTGCGCCGTTGCTCAAAACCTAGCCGACGACTCCCCTCACGGGACCCATTACATGGCCAACAAGAAAGGCTGATACCGGTAAAGCGGAATGCTGCTCGTCTGGCCTGAAAATGTGTCCCGCGCAGGCACTAAGAACTTGCCTCATCCACCGAGCCCGTAGGTCTTGGCCGTTTCCACCATGACCTTGAGGTTTTCCACCGGGGCCCCCGGGGGGACCCCGCAACCGCTCATGAGGACGAATTGTGTCGTGCCGGCCTTGCGCAGGCTGCGGATGGTGTCCTCCCTTACCTGGTCTTTTGTGCCGAGAAACAGGGAGTTGATGGGATCTACGTTTCCGCCGATGGTTACGCCGGGAGCCAAGTCTCTTGATCTTTCCAAATCCATGCATTGGTCCAGGCTTAGGACATGAAAGCCGGTCTCTTTCATTTCTCTAAGCATCGGCGAAGTATCGCCGCACATGTGAAGGATGCAAGGCACTTCGAACTCCCTGACCAGGATCTGTAGCCTGGGCAATACGAATCGCCTGAACATGTCAGGAGAGATCATGGACGCGGATGCCGAGGGCTCAGGAATGAAGAGGGCATTGGCCCCGTTGTCGATCAGGGCATGGCCGAAGGCTATCAAGAAATCGTTTATCCTGTCCAGCAGCGCCTCCAGGACATGGGGCCTCTTGATGATCATCCTCATGACCTGGTCGGCTTCTATGATCCTCGTAGCCGAAGTGAATGCCCCTTCAAAGGCTCCCAGCACCAGGACTTCCCCATTGCCGTAGGAATTCAAGCGCCCAACCAGTTCAAGTACCATGGGAAGCCGCCCCGTCCCTTTCGGGTCAGGCGCAGGAAAACTCTCCAGGTCCTCTCTGGATTCCAGGGTAATTGCCAGTTGATCCACAATAGGGCCGGTTCGAGCATATCTGACCCTGCATCCAAATGCCTCGGGAATATAAAGGGGATCCGCATAGGAGAAGAACGCATCATGTCCAACCGCCTCCATGGCCCTTATCTGTGCCTCGGCAATCCCTCCAGGGTCCCGGGCCAGCTCCGGAAGGGGAGTATCCGAGAAATTAGCGGCAGCCCAACCCGCAATCATAGGAACTATGGGCACCCGGTCCTTGGGTGTCCCTCTAAGCGCGTCTCTGAACCTGGCAGTTGCGCTGTAAGGCATAGCAATAGCACTCCTTTCACAAACTGGTGGTTTCCCAGGCTGAAACTATGAAATGTCCGGCCTTTTTGCAATTATTTTCTCATATCATCCTCTCTATCTCTTTCAGCCTGGCCTCCAGTCTTTTCTGAGAAACAGGGTACAGGGTCTTGAGTTCCTGGGCAAATAGGGAGACCCTGAACTCTTCCAGCATCCAGCGAAACTCTTCGACCGCCTCCCTCTTGGCGGGAGAGGCATAGTGCTCCATTTCCTTGGCCAGCGTGCAAAGGGCTTGTTCAAATACTTCCATCTGGGCTTCCTTTCTCCTGTCCTTTCCTGGATCGTTGCTCCCCCTCTCCGCCCTAATCTTCAAGGCCTTCAAATAGCGCGGTATATGGGTCAACCTCTCAGGGGTGAAGCGCTCCGGGAAGTTGATAGGAACAAGCTCTTCCAATTCCCCCCTTATCCTGGCGCATAGTTCAAGAACGGCACTGTTCGACCTATTGGCCTTTTCAATATCCTCTATTGTCCTTCGTGTCTCCTCGTAGGCCCCGAGGATCCTCACCGTCTGGCTCTTTAGCTCCCTTGCCCTGGACAACATATTCCTTCTGACACGCTCGACATGTGCTCGGAATTCTGAGCGCGTTTTAATGTCTTTGCAGAGAAACTCCCTTACTATCCCTTCGTATATAGCCTTCTCGACCGCTGCCTTACCCCCCAAATACATAGAAGCCCCGCAGGTCCCATCCGGCAGTTCCAGCGACCTCCTAAGAAACTTGAGATCCTTTGAAGAGGAGATGGAGAAGAGGGCCCGTGCACCTTCACGGCCATTTGAATCCTCAAAATACCTTGTAACTTCGGTCTTTCCCCTATTCAGCAAGTGCCAGATATCCCTGCCGGATTCGAGTTCCCTGCCCTTCCCGTCGGTTATCGAGACTCGCAGCTTTAGGTGATCGGGTATATCCACCCCAAGCCATACCTTGGCAGGGATGTCCACTCCGAATCTCTCGTAGATGAACTGGGACAGGGCCGAGAAAAGGGGCCGGTCCCCCACTTCCATCTCTTCCAGTATTATCTCAACGGTCCGAGGAACAGGGACCAGGTATCTCCTGTATCTCTTTGGGAGCCCCTTCACAAGGGCCAGGATCTTTTCCTGATAAAGCCCTGGAATACCCCGCTCCAGTCTCTCCGGAGGCACTTTCGACTTCAGGGGGAAAGGAATCCAAACAGTGGCACCATCCGCTTCGGTTCCGGGGGCAAATTTGTAGGATACCTCCAATCGATCTCCTTCGATTGCCAAGTGATCCGGATAGGCTGACAATTCCTCCCTGTCGGGCTCGGCCAGCATGAGTTCTTCCTCCTTCAGCTTCAAAAAATCATCCCCACCGCGCTCCTTGATCATCCTCTTGAGGGAAGGTATATCTCGCACCCCCTTCAGTCTCTTGGAATAATAATCCGCAAGGGTCTTATCGTCTATCAGGATATCTCTCCTTCTCAACCTCTCTTCCATCGCGCGGATTTTTTCTATAAGTTTCTCGTTGTGGCGGAGGAAAGGGGGTCTTTCCCGAACCCTTCCTTCCACCAGGGCGGAGTGGATGAATATCTCGTGCGCCTTTTGGGGATCGATCGCACCGTAAGAGACGGCCCTGTTCCTTACTATCGGCAGGCCATAGAGGGTGACCAGTTCATCTGCCACCACTTCTCCCCTGGACTCATCCCAGCGTGGGTTTGTGTAGGACCTCCGGCACAAGTCGCCTGCCAGGCCCTCAAGCCATTTACTGTCGATCCTGGAAGCAGTCCTGGCGAACAGCCTGGATGTCTTGATGATCTCAGCTGCCACTATCCACGAGGCGCCCCCCTTCCTGTTGAACAGTGCGGATCCCGGATAGATCATCACCTCCCTGCCTCTCGCCGCCAGGTACAGGTTCTTCTCCTTCTTCATCGCTATATTGGACAGCAAACCGCTCAGAATGGAGCGATGTATCGCCCCATAGAGGGATTCAGTCACTTCTCTTTTTCCCGCTCTCCCCAAGGGTATTCTCTGCTCCCGGAGTATGCTCATGATCTGCTCAAACACATAGGCCCACTCCCTCATACGAGCAAATGAGAGAAAATGCTCCTTGCAGAATTTCCGCATCATGGCCTGGGTCTTCAATCTCTTGAGGGTATTTTGGTACTTGTTCCAAATATTGAGCAGGGTAATAAAATCCGAATCAGGATGCTTGAACGGGGCATGGGCCCGGTCTGCTTCAACAGATTTTTCGAGGGGCCTTTCCCTGGGGTCCTGGATACTGAGTGCGGATGCAATAATGGCTACCTCCCTGATGCAGTCCTCCTTTCTCGCCTCCAGGATCATTCTTGATATCTTTGGATCCATGGGCATCCTAGCCATCAGGCGCCCGGTGTCGGTCAGCAAGACCCTGTCTCCTTCCTTCCTAACGGCCCCGAGTTCTGAAAGGAGGTCAAAGCCGTCTTTTATCCTTCTTGGGCTGGGCTTGTCTAAGAAGGGAAAGGAAGAAATGTCTCCCAGGTTCAGGTGTATCATTCTCAGGATCACTTCCGCCAGATTTGAGCGCAGTATTTCAGGTTCCGTGAACGCGGGGCGGGAGTCGTATTCCTCTTGGAAATACAACCTTATGCAGACGCCATCGGACACCCTGCCACAACGTCCCGCTCTTTGATCAGCGCTGCTCTTGGAGATCGAACTCACCGGCAAGCTGGATATCCTCGTGCTGGGAAGGTAGCGAACAATCCTGGCCAAGCCGGTGTCGATCACATACTTGATACCAGGAATCGTCAGGGAGGTTTCCGCAACATTTGTCGCAACCACGATCTTTCTCCCCCTGTGGGAGAAAACCCGTCCCTGGTCCCCGCTGGAAAGTCTTGCAAAAAGGGGCAAGACGGCGGTCCCGGGGTAATGTCTTCCTTCCAGTCTCCCGCAGGTCTCCAAGATATCGCGCTCTGTCGGCATAAAAACAAGGATGTCCCCCTTCGCCCCTTTTTCCTGGAGTCTGTCCACGGCCTCAACCGCCATGTCAACATAGGTGGCTTCCCCTCTTTCTTCCAAGGCAGGGTCTAGTGGCATATAAGTAATCTTTACGGGATAGCGGCGGCCACTCACCTCGATGATGGGAGGATTGTCAAAGGCCTCGGAGAACTTCTTCAGGTCCAGGGTAGCCGAGCTTATCACGAGTCTCAGTTCCGGCCGCTTGGGCAAAAAGGTCTTCAACACGCCCAGCAACAGGTCAATATTGAGGCTCCTTTCATGGGCCTCGTCTATTATGAGAGTATCATACTCGTACAGGTCCGGATCGCCCTGAATCTCCGCGAGGAGCATACCATCCGTCATGACCTTTATGCATGCATCACGGCTGGTCCTGTCACTGAACCTGATCTTGTAGCCAACGAAACGGCCCACCTTTTGGCCCAACTCCTGGGCAATACGTTGGCTGATCGTAGTCGCAGCTATCCTCCTGGGCTGGGTGCAACCGATCTTTCCAAGGACGCCCCTCCCCGCTTCCAGACACATCTTGGGTATCTGGGTGCTCTTCCCGCTTCCCGTGTCCCCCGCTACGATGACCACTTGATGGGTGCTGATAGCTTGAACAATCTGATCTTTCTTGGACGTGATAGGAAGTTCGCCCGGGAAGGAGCACCTGGGTCGGGTCTTTTCCCTCCGCTCTCTTTCTCGGACCGAGGCCCTTACCCTGTTTTCCAGTGAGGTTAATCTCCCGAGTATTATCCTTCGATTGCAGCGGCCCGCCTTGAAATCCTCCTCAATGGAATTAAGCTCCGTTGCAAATGCACCCCTATCCCGCAACATCGCCTGGGATATGAGTGAAGATATTCCGCAGATTTTCTCTGAAATCGACATAGGCCGGCATTTCTCCTTCTCAAAGGGCCTTGGATACCACTGACTGGTTATTTCCCTTACTGGAGTATAACATGAAAATTACCTCGTTTCAGCAATCCGCAAGGGCGTTGATCCAAGGCCGGCGATTGGTTTCGACTAGACCCAAACATGCCCTCAACCTTTGGTTTGCCCACCAAAAGCAAACGCATTGATGATATGCCTTTCACCCGTAGGCACCGGATGCAAGGTCTGCGAAATCCCCACAAGTGTGGCGTGCATCCCGCTACGCCGCAGGGACGAGGGATAGAGGTAATGCAGCCCTTCGACTACGCTCAGGGCCTTGAGCTTGTCGAAAGGCACACGGTGTTTGATGGTGAATCGGGGGTGGCAAAGGCCCGTTGACACCGGGTTCAATATGTAGTAAAAAAAATTTCAAAGGACGCTTAACATGGGCTTTGGTATTTACATTTTTCTGCGTAAATTATATAATACTTAATAATATGATATGAATTAAAATAAAAAGGGTCAAAATGTCAGAATCTAAAGTAATTACAGTTCCTGCTTCGATGCCTTTGAAAGAACAGATAGCGGAGGTCAACAGGCAAATTACCAAATGGCTCGAGTCCCTAAATGAGCCTTTTGAAAGCGGAGCCGACCTTTTGCGCCTAAAGAAGTGCGAAAGAAAGGACGGCACCTATGCCTTTCACTACGAGATAATAGAGAGGAAGAAGGCTTCAGCCTCCCGGATCAAGTAGAAAGCATCCAATTTACCTGCCAATTCCTGGGGAAAGGGGTGTTGTGGTGCTGTTTCGGACCTCTTCCCCGGCACTGTACGCACCTCACCAAAGGGTGACACCTTTGTCAGCTCCTTTCCCAACCTTTTCGGCCAGCCCTCGACCCTCAACTTCTATGCCGTACATCTTCTCGCACCAATATCCTTGTGTGAGCACCTTACCTTTCCGTAGCAAGCAAAGGAGTCTCTTCCCTGCCCGATAGGCGGAATTCGAGAGCCTCAACTTCGATTTGATTGAAGCTCCATTGTTCCAATCTTGGCGATCTCGTGAGAAGTCCCAAAACCGCCGCGTCGGACTTGTTAAGCCTGCCCCGAACTGCAATCCGGTGGCATCCAGAAGCGTTTAAAATTACAGGATTCCTGCTGGGGTTTGCCCCGCAGTTGAGATGCGGGGCCCGAATGACGGAGAAGGGCACTGTCAGACTGCTTACGAAGCCCTCAATCTTGCATTTTCATCTTTTGCCTGTTCCCCATGATTGTGATAGAATCACCCTCGTCCCAGTATTATTGACCAAAATACTTGGTCTGGAAAAGCTGCGAAACCGAGGATTCCATTGATATGCCGACTAAGACCACAAGCCCTTCTCAGGATTTCATAAGAAGCATTATAAAGGAGGATGTGAGGAGGAAAAAGAATGACGGGCGTGTCCATACGCGGTTCCCTCCCGAGCCGAACGGTTATCTCCACATAGGCCACGCCAAATCCATTTGCCTCAATTTCGGGCTCGCCGAAGAATTCAACGGGCTTTGCAACCTCCGCTTCGACGATACTAATCCCACCAAGGAAGAGGAGGAATTTGTTGAATCCATTAAGGAAGATATCAGGTGGCTCGGCTTTGACTGGGGAGACCGGGAGTACTACGCCTCTGACTATTTTGATCAGCTTTACGATTGGGCGGTTAAGCTTATCAGGGATGGAAAGGCATACGTGGATCATCTGAGCGCGGAACAGATCAGAGAATATCGCGGCACCTTGACGAGACCGGGAAAGGAAAGCCCGTACAGAAACCGATCAGTCGAAGAAAACCTGGATCTTTTCGAGCGCATGAAAAACGGGGAGTTCCCGGAGGGTGTTTGTGTCCTTCGTGCCAAGATTGACATGGCTTCACCCAACCTGAACATGCGAGACCCTGTGATGTACAGGATAATACATGCGACCCATCACAGGACTGGAGATAAGTGGTGCATTTATCCGACCTATGATTTCGCACATGGGCAGTCGGACTCTATCGAGGGGATTACCCACTCCATTTGCACCCTGGAATTCGAGGATCACCGGCCCCTTTACGACTGGTTCATTGAACAGTTGGGGATACATCATCCCCAACAAATCGAGTTTGCCAGACTCAACTTGAGCTACACGGTTCTGAGCAAGCGAAAACTTTCGGCCCTGGTAGAAGAAGGTCACGTGCGCGGATGGGATGACCCCAGGATGCCCACCCTGTCTGGTCTGAGGAGGAGGGGTTATACCCCCGAGGCAATCAGAGACTTTTGCGAGCGCATTGGGGTAGCCAAGAGGGAGAGCCTGGTTGACATTTCCTTGCTCGAGCACTGTCTCAGACAGGATCTCAACATCAAGGGCCCTCGGGTTATGGGTGTCTTGAGGCCCCTCAGGGTGGTAATTACGAACTATCCCGAAGGCCGAGTGGAGGAGCTAGAAGCCCTTAATAACCCGGAGAACCCGGCCATGGGCACGCGCAAGGTCCCTTTTTCCCGAACCCTCTACATAGAGAGGGAAGATTTCATGGAAGACCCACCCAAGAAGTTCTACCGGCTGGCACCAGGCAGGGAAGTGCGCTTACGATACGCATACTTCATAAGATGCGTAGACGTTGTGAAAGACCAAAAGACCGGCGAAGTGACGGAGGTTCACTGTACCTATGATCCGGAGACTCGGGGTGGCTGGGCGCCCGATGGTCGCAAGGTAAGGGCAACACTTCATTGGGTCTCGGAGAAACATGCGATCAACGCAGAAGTTCGCCTTTATGAACACCTCTTCACTAGGCCTGACCCGGGGGATGCGGAGAAGGAGGGTCTCGACTTCAGGTCTTTCTTGAATCCCGCCTCCTTGGAAGTCATCCCCTCGTGTCCAGTGGAACCAAACCTTGCCAACGCCTCGCCGGGGGACCATTATCAGTTCGAGCGGGTGGGCTACTTCTGTGTGGATCCGGTGGACTCTTCACCTCATAAGCCCGTGTTCAACAGGACCGTGACGCTTCGTGATACCTGGGCCAAGATAAGGAGAAGGGGATTAGAATGATTGGTCGAGGTGGTACTTGGTAAAAGGACGGGTTTATTGATTCTGAAAAACGAGAGGGAATAATCGGAGACTATTGATGAGCAACATACTGATTGTGGATGATGAAGAACAAATACGGAATCTCTTGGCCCGGTATCTGGAAATGAACGGGCACAATTGCACTGTCGCCTCTAATGCGGGTGAGGCAAGGAGAATTATCCAGGACAGGACCTTTGAACTCATCTTGTGCGATGTAAATATGCCCGGTGAATCGGGTATTGACTTCATCAGGTATGCCCTGAGCCGCTATCCTGACACGGCCGCTGTCATGGTCACGGCATTGGATGACCCCGCCTTTGCCGAAGCGGCCTTGGAGATTGGCGCCTATGGTTACATCATAAAGCCGTTCAAGCCCAATGAGATACTCATCAATGTCGCAAATGCCCTGAAGCGCCGAAAACTTGAGATCCAGAGTCGCTCTTACCGTCAAGAACTGGAACGCACGGTGCAAGCACGCACAAAGGCGCTCCGTTTGGCCCTGAAAAACGTGCAAAGATCCGTGGAGGGGATTATCCATGCAATGGCCCTGGCAATTGAGACAAGGGATCCTTACACGGCCGGTCATCAGGCACGAGTTACAAAACTTGCCATGTCCATCGGCAAAAAGCTTCAACTCCCCTCAAAGCAGATCGAGGGCATACGAATGGCCGGAATGATCCATGACGTGGGCAAGATCGCCGTGCCTGCGGAGATACTCAGCAAACCCGGCGGACTGAGCGATATTGAATTCAGTCTCATCAAGACCCATCCAACAATAGGCTATCACATATTGAAAGATATTGATTTCCCCTATCCTGTCGCTCAGATCGTGCTCCAGCATCATGAAAGGTTGGACGGATCCGGGTACCCTGGAGGAATATCGAGGGAAGAGATCCTTGTCCAGGCCAAGATCATTGCGGTGGCCGACGTTGTGGAGGCCATGGCGTCCCACCGCCCGTACAGACCCAGCCTCGGACTTGAAAAGGCCTTACTGGAGATCAATGACAAAAAGGGCATCCTCTATGATCCGGAAATAGCTGAGATCTGTATCAACCTATTCAAGGACAATGGTTTCAGCTTCAAGTAGAACTCCGTTTCCATATATCACGCCCCGGCATACTTACCCGTTCCCGTCCCACGCGCCCTCTTTGCAACTAGGTTTTCCACAGGGAAGAAAACATTAACACCAGTTGGCCCTCTTTTTACTTTCATTCTTATTGACTTGCAATACTTTCTTATAATATAATAAATATGTTTAAAATTATAATAAATATATGGTCAATTGAGCGATTGAATGGAAGTTAGTATTATTCCAAGGTCCGGGGCTGTCTTGCCGCACCGCGGAAATTTCCTGGGCCAAGTCGCCCAAAACAGCACTGTTGAATCATGATCATGGCAAGAGAAAAGACAACAACTTCTCCGGGAAATGGCTACGACCCCGGGAATGAGCCCCTCTATAACAGCAGGGTGGTAAAGAACTATCTCGAATATTTGGCCAGGTATTACCCGGACCTGGATGCCGATGAACTCCTTTCCCATGCAAACATGACCAAGTACGAGATCGAAGACCCCGCCCATTGGTTCAGCCAAAACCAGGTGGATCTTTTCCATGAGATCCTGGTTGAAAAGACCGGAGATCCAAGTATCTCCAGAGAAGTCGGCCGTTATGCCGCTCTGTCTGAAGCGTCTGGTGTCTTAAAGCAATATACTCTGGGCTTTTTGACCCTGGCCACCGCCTATTGGTTCTTTGAAAAGATTGGATCGAGGCTTTCCCGGGCCACCACTCTTAGGACCAAGAAGCTCAGGCAAAACAAGGTGGAAATACGTGCCAAACCAAAACCGGGAGTATCCCAGAAGCCCTACCAGTGTGAAAACATGATGGGTAGCCTGGAGGCAATCTCAAAGGTCTTTACCAACAAATTCGCCAAGATAGAGCACCCCGACTGCATCCACAAGGGAGGAGAGGTGTGCCGGTATATCGTCACGTGGGAGAGGACTCCCTACTTGATATGGAGGTATTACCGCAATATCATCCTCTTTTGCGGGATACTTACATCCTTCGCCCTGTACTTCTTCCTCCATACCTACCACTGGACCGTTTTCGTGTTCCTTTGCGCCGTTATTACCCTTGGATTGTCACTGTTCACAAGCATACTTGAAAACCGTGAGCTTTCCAGGACCATAACGGCCCAGGGTAATGCTGCCAAGGATCTGCTTGACGAGATGAACATCCGTTACAACAATGCCCTCTTGGTACAAGAAATCGGACAGGCCACATCCACCATCCTTGACCTTGGGGATCTATTCAATTCAATCACAGCCACTATGAGAAAGCGTCTTGATTTCGACCGCGGCATGATAATGATTGCAAACCGGGAGAAGACCAGGCTCATTTATATGACAGGGTACGGGTATACGAAAGAGCAGGAAAGGTACCTGAGAGAGACGGAGTTTCACCTGGACAATCCGGAATCAAAGGGGCTGTTTGTTCGAGCCTTTAGGGATCAAAGACCCATCCTGGTAAATGATATCTCAGAGATCAAGTTCGATTTTTCGAAACGAAGCCGGGAACTCACAGAGATAATGGGCGGGGAAGCCCTGATATGTGTACCCATAGTTTACAAGAAAGAGGCCTTAGGCATGATCGCCGTAGATAACATCAAGACAAGAAGGCAACTCACCCCGAGTGATATGAACCTCCTCGTGGGGATAGCCTCCCAGACCGCCGTGAGTATCGTAAATGCAATGTCCTTCAAAAGGGTACAAGAAAGCGAGTACAAGTACAGGACCATCCTGGAGACCATTGAGGAGGGTTACTATGAAATGGATCTTTCCGGGAAGCTCACCTTTTTCAACGATTCGATGTGTAAGATACTCGGGTATGGGAGAGACGAACTGCTGGGCATGAACGGGCAGGATATTACGACTCCTGAGTCCGCGTCAAGGTTGAAAGAAGTCTTTAGGGCCATCTATCGAAAGAGAAGACCGGCCAGGATAGTTGAGATCGAGATCCTCAGGAAAGAGGGAGATAAAAGAGTTCTCGAAATCTCAGCTTCCCCCCTCCTAAGTGATTCCGGCAAGCCCTTGGGTTTCAAGGGTGTGGCAAGGGATATAACTCCTCGTAAAAAGGCCGAAGATGCCCTTCGCAAGAGCGAAGAAAGGTTCAGAAAGCTGTATGAGGAATCCAGGAGGGCCCAGGAAGTATACCGGTCACTTTTGCATACGTCGGCGGATGCCATTGTAATGTATGATCTTGAAGGGAGGGTCAACTATGTAAGCCCTGAATTCACCAAGATCTTTGGATGGACACTTGATGAGGTAAAGGGCAAGAAGCTTCAATTTGTGCCCCCAAGCGAAGTAGAGGACACCATGGCCGGGATTAGGCAAATACTCGAGACAGGCAAGGGCGTTCAAGGCTTTGAGACAAAGAGGTATACAAAGGATGGTCGCGTAATTGACGTGAGTGTCAGCGGCTCACGTTACAACGACCACGAAGGTAAGCCCGCTGGGATGCTCGTCATCCTCAGGGATGCGACTGAAAGAAAGAAACTTGAATCCCAACTGCAACAGGCCCAAAAAATGGAGGCCATAGGGACCTTGGCTGGTGGAATTGCCCATGACTTCAATAACATCCTCACCTCTATCTTTGGGTATACCGAGATCGCCAGACTTGGATTACCTGAGGGGTCCAAGAGCAAGAAGGATCTCGAGGAAGTCCTAAGAGCGGCAAATAGAGCCAGAGACCTCGTGAACCAGATACTCGCCTTCAGCCGCCAACGCAGGCAGGAACGAAGGCCCCTTGAGGTAAGCCCTATCGTAAAGGAGGCCATAAAGCTTCTCAGGGCCACACTGCCCTCGAGCATTGAAATACGGCAAGACATTCGAACCGCCAATGGCGTTGTGGAAGCGGACCCCACCCAAATCCATCAGGTCCTCATGAACCTTTGCACTAATGCAGCCCACGCCATGAGAGAAAACGGGGGTGTTCTCAATGTATCCCTTGATGTCATTCAATTAGACGAGGAGTTTATCTCTAAACATCCGGATCTAAAGCCCGGCTCTTACCTTAAGTTGATTGTCAGTGATACGGGTTGCGGGATGTCTCAAGAAATAATAAAGAGGATCTTTGAACCCTATTTCACCACAAAGGATAAAGGAGAGGGTACGGGGCTGGGGCTGGCTGTGGTTCACGGTATCATGCAGAGCTACGGGGGGACTATAACCGTTGAGAGTGAAGTGGGAAGCGGGTCCACCTTCACTGTATATCTCCCAAAGATTGAGCGGGACATCAAAGAGGAGCCTGAACTGGACGGACCAATCCCAAGAGGCAGCGAGCATATTCTCTTTGTGGACGATGAGCCGAGTCTGGTGGAGATAGGAGAGCAGATGCTTCGCCACCTGGGATACACCGTGACTTCCAGAACCAGTAGTGTCGAGGCCTTGAGCCTGTTCCGCGCCAAGGCGGATGAGTTCGACCTTGTTATCACCGATATGACTATGCCCCACATGACCGGCGACAAACTCGCAAGGGAACTGCTGAGATTGCGGCCTGATATACCCATTATCTTGAGTACAGGGTACAGTGAACGCATAACCGAGACGGACGCAAAACGAATGGGGATAAAGGCCTTTACAATGAAGCCTCTTGTCATGAAAAGCCTGGGACTCACTATAAGAGAAGTCCTGGACAAGCCCTCCTAGGATCTTGCCCCGGCGTGGAACTCCAGTGCTGAGGCCCGCGGTTGGAATCGGAGGTGTAACTATTAAAAATTATTTGACAAATACCCAAAAATATGTTTTATTATATAACGTTTAAGAGAAATATCCTGAAAAGGGCAAAAGTTTGGCCCCAAGACAATTCCAGGAAACAGGTCTCAATTGTGAAGGATAGTTCCAGACCGGATAATTTCGTGGAAAGACGTTCAGAAGCCCGAAAGGAACCCGATTCCTACCATAGCGTTGAACTCTCGATCGATGGCATGGAGTTTTCTTACCAATTCAAGCTCTACAACATAGCTTCCAAGTCCATGTGCGTTGTCGTCAAAGAAGGTTCCGAGATCTTACCCCGACTAAGGGTGGGAGATACTCTCAACATGACGTATTACTCTAAGGACTCTCCCTATCCCGCCAGGAGCATCGCTACCGCTATCCGTCATATTACCAAGAGCGAGAGCGGACGACTCAAGGGCCATTATCTGGTTGGATTGGAAATAATAGAAGAATAGATTTGCTTTTTTCCAAGTAAGAGAGGGAGAGGTATCTCATCCCATTTCAAGAGTCCTTGGCCATGGCAAGCATATACCCTATAGGAGGGGGCAAGGGGGGCAGCGGTAAAAGCTTTGTAGCTGCCAATCTTGGGGTCCTGCTGGCCAAAGGAGGCAAGAGAGTCGTACTTGTCGATTTGGATCTGGGCGGAGCGAACCTCCATACCTTTCTCGGTATGAAGACCCCTGCCGTAGGGCTCAACGAATTCCTAAACAAGACTTGCAAAGGCCTGGCGGAAACTGCTGTTCCTGCTTCCATCAACGACCTCTATCTTATTAGTTCCGCGAATTGTCCTCCTGAAATATCGAATCTCTTCTACGCGCAAAAGCTGAAAATCATACGAGCAATCGAGAGGCTGCCCTTTGATTACGTGCTGCTGGACTTGGGTGCGGGCTGTAACTTCAACATCCTGGATTTTTTTCTTACGTCAAGGGAAGGTATCTTCATTTTTACCCCTGAGCCCACCTCTATCGAGAACACTTTTTACTTCATCAAGGCCGTCTATTCGAGGAAGATTAACCAAATCATCAAGAGAGAGGATTTTGGAAACGTGGTTCAAGCTATCAGGTCTATGCCATCCAAGGTCACGATTAGGACTCCGCAACAACTATTTGACTTGATTGCCTCCTACGGTCCTGAAAAAGGTGCCCTGTTAAGGAACTATTTAAGGGAGTTTGATTTCAAACTGATCCTGAACCAGTTTCGGAAGCAGACAGATGCGACAATCGGCAAGAAGATCGAAAAGGTTTGCAAGAGGCACTTTCTCTCCAAATTCGAATTCTTGGGCAACATCCGCTATGACGAACGGGTCCATGATGCAGTATCTTCCAGAAAGGTATATATGACCAAGTACGCATATTCGGTTACGGCCCTGGATCTACAGGCCATAGCGGAAAGAATAAGCAATCAAAGCAGCACCTCAAAGCTACAGTCCGTGGGAATTCAATGAAAAGGTTTGAGGATCTGAACTATTACGAAATCCTTGAAATCCCGTTCGACGCTTCCGATTTCGAGATCAGACAAGCTTACAAAGACGCCCTTGCCCTCTATTGTGAGGACTCTCTTGTCACCTATTCATTTTTCTCCGACGAAGAAAGGGAGATCATCTTGAAAAAGATTGAAGATGCCTTCCTAACACTGATCGACGAGGGAAGGAGAGAGCGTTACGACAAGCTCCTTGTGGATACAGGGTTAGTTGATCCCAGGCACTTCAATAACAAGAGGGAGAGGAGATCCCTGCCCCTATTCGCGGTCAACAGCTCTAAGAACAAGGATATCTTTGTGAAGCGAATCAAGGAAAAACTTGAAAAAGTTGATATGGCAAGCATATCTGAACGGGTCATCGGCAAGGAATTGATCTCAGGAAAAGACCTCAAGGCAATAAGAGAGGAAATTGGAATAGATCTTCAAGAGGTCTTTGAGGTCACCAGGATCAGCATGCCTATCCTTGATGCCATAGAGAAGGACCTCCTTGAGAGGCTCCCACCCGTTGTGTACCTGAAGAATTTTCTGAGATCCTATGCCCAGATACTTCATATAGACCCGGAGAGAACGGCTGAAGGCTACATCAGGAACGTATCTCTTTTGGGCGAGGGAACCCGCTAAGATCTTTCTCCTTCCGGCATCTCCAAAAAGAATTTCTTCGCCGAACCCATTCCCCGTGTACTACGCCTGTAGAAACCACATATCTCACATATTTTTTTGACGCAACCAAACCCATCTGTTATCCTTACCCCCATTCAACAGGAGAAGACGTGGCCATCTCAGGAGGGGGATAGGGTTATGGGGATTGAATGCACTTTTCTGGGGCATAACTCCAAATCAAGAAGCGGCAGGGTCCGACGCTTTGAGTTGCCGGGGACGAGGACCAGAGTTACTCGGATAACCACATTTTGCCCTGATGTGGTCGGCCCCGGGCCGACCCATATTTACCTGATCGAGTCTGACGTCATAGTTCTCATGGATACCGGCATTCCCACGTCTTTGGCCAAGAAACTATTTTACACGTGGCGTGGTGAACCGGTGCCACCCGAGATCGAAGCCCTCCCTTCGGACTATAGTGAACGGCAGATCGCGGCCGGGCTGCAAGCGGCAGGATACGGTTTTGGGGATATCGACCTTCTTGTCATCTCACACGGGCATCCTGACCACTTCCTCCAGGGCTCCTCCATATTACGTCATGGCAAAACCAAGGTGCTGGCCCATCTCTTTGAAACCTCTGCAATTTGTAACCCCTGGGAAATGCTGAGCAGATGGATATCAGGAAGAGAGAAGATCGTTGCCCTGGGTATGCCTGAACCTTCATACCCCAGCCGGAAGTTGTCAGATCATGTGAATCACGAAGCGCGCGGTCTTGCCTTCCCGGTCCACATTCCTGTCTTCCGGGATTCTCCGCTCCGGATAAATGGATCAAAAACAGATCATATCCATGTAAAGCATTTGCCGGGTCATTCGGCCGGAAGCATCGGCCTCTTGGTCGGGCGACAGGATGAACAAAGGATACTCTTGCCGGGAGATGCCATTCTTTATCCCATCACGCCCATTCCGGGAGACCTGCTTTCATACCTGAGGACCTTGAGGAAACTGGAAAGACTTGAAGATATCGCCATTGTCCTGCCCGCCCATGGTAAGGCCATTAAGGACCTCAGGGCTCGCGTACTTTTCCTTCAGAATCACCACTACCGAAGGCTCAAGCTGACTTACGAGGCGTGTCGCACGCCGCGCACCCTGTGGGAAATCGCCACAATGCCAAGATATTTTGACATTCGCCTGGACCCGGACAAATTCAATCCTCTGGCGAGCACTGAGACCCTTGCCCACATGGAATTGCTCCTGATGGCGGGAGGGATATTCCGATCACATATCAGGAATGGCGTCCACTACTTTCAAAATTCAGGTGAACCCTTCACGGAAGTCTATGAACGAGTCTTGGAGTTGGTCAAAGAAGAAAAGGTCCACCCTATCTTGCGCTACTGATCAGGGAGGTATCTGTCCAAAGTATAAACGTTGATTTTTCTAACGATGTCGATTAATTCAACTAGGCATCAAAGACAACGGAAAAAGGAGAATCGTGCTTATGGAAATAAGAAAATTGCTTTGGCCCACGGATTTCTCCAGGAATGCGGCTGCAGCCCTACCCTATGTCGCCTCTTTGACGGAGAAATATCAGACTGAAGTGCATGTCCTTTATGTCATTGATGATCTCGGCCACAGGGAAGACCCATGGTATGGAGAGATAGACAAATCCCATTTGGAGAAAATTCACCAGTGGGAAAGGGTAAGGGCATCGAAGCGCCTTGATGAAATTTGCGAGAACTATCTCAGCGGATGTCCTCTCTACGTGAAACACGTTGCCATAGGTGATCCGGCCCGTGAGATCCTCGGGTTCATCGACAAAGAAAAAGTCGATATGGTGGTGCTGGCCAGCCGTGGCAGGAAGGGACATTTTGGTTTCGGAAGCGTTGCCGAAAAAGTCCTGAAAAACTCACCCGTGCCCGTGGTGACGGTCCCCGTAAAGGGCGAATAGGATCGACCGATTGTCCCCATTTCCATCCTTGCTAAAAAAATCCCTTGACAACTTCAGTGATGACCAATAAATTAGCTTCTATCAAATTAGCCATATATCTTGTTTGATATAAGCAAGAGTCGGAAATATGTTCATTCGGTGTATCAAGTCAAAATTCTTCGTTCCACTAATCTGGACAATCACATTGATCTTCGCCGGCATCGCCCAGGGAGGGGGCTCCAAGCTTATCAAGATGTCAACGACAACCAGTACGGAGAATTCCGGCCTCCTGGATGTCCTTTTACCTGTGTTTACGAAGGATACTGGAATCAGGGTCAAGGTCTTTGCCAAGGGAACCGGGACCGCGCTTCGTGATGGGATTCACGGCAATGTAGACATTATTCTTGTCCACGCAAAGGAGGAGGAGGAGCGTTTCGTAGCTGAAGGTTACGGGGCTTACAGGCTCCAGGTCATGCACAATGACTTCGTGATCCTCGGCCCTGGTGAAGATCCCGCCGGCATCAGAGGGACCTCCGAGGCAATTTCAGCACTCAGAAAGATCTTCAATACGAGGGCAATGTTTGTCTCTCGAGGGGATGACAGCGGCACCCACAAGAAGGAACAAGCCCTTTGGAAGGCAACGGGCATCCCCATGAACAGGCAGGTGAGGGAAATCATCATCAAGGGAAAGAGGCGCAAGCTCATCTATTTGTATCCCCCTGGTCTTGGGATATGGTATATGTCCATCGGTCAGGGCATGGGTAAGGCCCTCACCTTCGCAGAAGAGAAAAGGGCCTATACCATCACTGATCGCGGTACTTACCTGAAATACAAGTTCGGCAGACAAAGGGGCCTGGATCTTGAGATACTGTGCGAAGGAGATCCTCTCCTCTACAATCCATACGGGATCATCCCCATAGATCCCGAGGTCCATCCTCATGTCAAGTTTGAATGGGCGGATGCATTGGCCAAGTGGATGGTCTCAAGGAAGGCCCAGGAGCTAATCGCTTCCTTCAAGATCATGGGTCACCAGGCCTTTTTCCCCGATGCCCTGGAAGGAGCGAAGTGAGCAACCGGCTCTTTCTTGCTGCATCCACGAGCATGAGCCCTTGAGATCGGGCAACTCTGGTCGCTCTTGCGGGAGTGGCAGCTTAAAGTATTGGTCCGAAAGGTTGCATACGGTGTGAGATGAAAGGAATCAAGAAGGAGGAACATGGAATTTCTAGTCGACAGCTTCTTATCTGCCCTGTTGCTTCTCTGGTCCTTAGATCCTGAAGTGTACTTCATAATCTATGTTTCCTTGAAGATCAGCATCAGCTCTACCATAATCTCGAGCCTCCTTGGCGTTCCGACAGGGTTCTTGATAGCCATGAACGAGTTTAGAGGGAAAAGGATTGTTATTACCGTGCTGAATTCCCTCTTGGCATTGCCGACAGTAGTTATAGGTCTCTTCGTATACGCCTTTATCTCCAGGGAGGGTATCCTGGGCATGCTGGACCTCCTTTACACCCAGACTGCGATGGTAATCGGGCAGGTTATCCTTATTTTCCCTATCGTTACTTCGCTGACGATCGCCGCGATCAGTAGTGTGGACGACAGGTACAGAAAGACTGCGCTTACCCTCGGGGCGACCTCTTTTCAGGTCGCAATGGTCATTTTCAGAGAGGCGCGCTATGCCATCATTGCCGCTATCATTGCCTCCTTTGGAAGGGTCATTGCAGAGATAGGAATAAGCATGATGTTGGGAGGCAATGCAAAAGGATATACTCGCACAATGACAACGGCCATGGCCCTGGAATATGATAAGGGGGAATTCGTGTTGGCAGTGGCCCTCGGTATCGTTTTGCTCCTGACGAGTTTTGCGATCAACATATTCTTCAACTATCTCCAAGGAAGGAGCCGCTCCTGATGCTGTTTGAGATATCCAACCTTACAAAGGTCTACGGCACCAGGACCGTTTTGGATATCCCCGAACTAAGCTTTGAGAAGGGGTTCATATACTCCCTGTTGGGCCCCAATGGCTCGGGGAAGACGACCCTGCTGGAGATCCTGAGCTTGCTTACTCCCCCAACGACAGGGACTATCAAGTACAATAATCGGCCAATAGATTTCTCCTCAGATGAGTTGACTTCGCTGCGTCGCGAAATAGTGATGGTCCAGCAGAACCCCGTATTGTTTTCAACTACTGTCTACAAGAATCTTGAATTCGGACTAAAGATTCGCGGCGTACCCAGGAGCAAAAGGAACAAAATAATAGAGGATGCCTTGGATCTCGTCGGAATGAAGCCCTTTATGCTTGCCCATGCAACCAATCTTTCGGGCGGGGAGAGCCAGAGGGTGGCAATCGCCAGGGTCCTCGTATGCTCTCCCAAAGTAATCTTTCTCGATGAACCTACCTCCAATGTAGATGCCGAAAACCAGACGGCCATAGAGGACATACTCACGGAAATAAACACCCAAAAGAACATCACCGTGATATTCACCACCCATAACTTGATACAGGCCTCCCGGCTCTCTCAGAGGATAGTCTCCCTCTTCGAGGGAAAGACGGTTCATTCCCCCTTTGAAAACATATTCAGCGGTACTCTTTTCCCTGATCAGGGAGAGTTCAAGTCTTGTCTCATCCAGAGCAAGTTAAGGCTGTCTATAAAGACGGATAAGGTAGGCAGGGTCAGGATATCCCTCGATCCCCGCAGGATCCGGCTGGTGCATGTGCCCCAAGGACATATGCGAAGGAATTTGTTTCAAGGTAAGGTAATACAATTGACTGAAGAGAAAGATCAAATAAGGACTGTTGTTGATATAGGCATTACGCTCAATATTCTTATCAGGCAAGATGTCTTCAGATCGAGCCCCTTTCTGGTCGGCGACAGGATAGTGGTCTTTTGCCCTGATGAGAGCATCAAGCTCCTTTGACTGCAAGCCCATGCCTATCACGGCCACCAACTATGATCTTTTCCAGGTCTAGGCGTCAAAAAAAGGGCATAATGCATCAACACGCTCCACACCTCTTGCAGGTGCCCACATGACAAGTATCCGACTCCTTGCCCTCCAGGGCAAGCCTGTACTCCTTTATCAGGTACTCCTTATCTATCCCCTTGTCAACAAAGTCCCATGGAAGTATTTCGTCGAGTCCCTTGGGTCTGTATACGAAAAAGTCAGGATTGATATCCGAATGGCTGAAGGCCCTCTTCCAGTCCCCGTTGAGTTCGCGGGCACGCAGCAGGATATGGCCTACCCTTCTATCCCCTAAAGAAAGGAGGCTCTGAACGTAGGCCCATTTCGGCACGTCGAAGGTCGTTCTAACTCCTCCTACCCTTCTGAGGGCATTTCCCAGCCACTTCTGTTTTTCCTTTAACCTGGACACCTCTTCCATGGGAAACCATTGAAAGGGCGTAGAAGGCTTTGGAATGAAACAATTGATACTCAGTCTGATTTCGGGAGCTTTCCCCCGGGTCTTTGATTTCTTGATCATGTGGTGCTTGATTACCTTGACCAGATCCACGATGGCTTCGACGTCCTCCTGCGCCTCAGTGGGAAGCCCGATCAGGAAATAGAGCCTCAGGTTAAGCCCCCCTGCTTCCCCTATCAAGCTGGCGGCGCTGACAATCTCATCCTCGGTGAGATGCTTGTTTATCACCTTCCTAAGCCTCTCTGAACCCGCTTCCGGCGCTATGGTCAGAGTCTTTTGGCCTGCACTCTTTAATTTCTCTATCATCCCCCGGGTCAATGAATCCGTCCTTAGTGAAGAGACAGAGAACTTGCCGCCTTTTCTGAGGATATGCTCCATGACAGTCTCGATTCCCGGCGTATCTGCTATCGAGGTACTCACTAGTCCCAAGGATTTCTGAGTTTCCACTATCTTGTCTATACTGGAGATAAGAGTCTCTTCACTGTAGTGCCTTGGGGGTCTGTAAAGGTATCCTGCAGCGCAAAACCTGCAGGACCGGCCGCAACCTCTCCCAATTTCCACCAGGGTCTTGCCAGCAAAGGTAGTATCGGGGGTAAGGATAGCGGAAGTGGGAACAGGAACCTCGGAGAGTGAGGCTAAGGAAACTTTCCTCTTTACGGGGATATCCTTTTCAATCGTCTCTAAAGCTTCTATAGTACCATCTCTCTTGTACTTCACATGGTAAAGGGAGGGTACATAAACCGAGGGTATGCTCTTTGCAAGAGATCTTAGGATGACTTCCTTGTTCCTTCCTCTCTCGTATAGTTCTGAAAACAGCGTTATTACGTCATAGATAACGGGTTCCGCCTCTCCCAGAACAAAGAAATCAATGAAGGCCGAAAGGGGCTCTGGATTAAGGAACGTAGTAATACCCCCCGCCATGACGATTGGATTGGGGGGGTCTCTTTCCTCCGTCAAGATGGGGACGTTGCCCAACTCCAGCATTCTCAATAGGTTGGGGTAATCATTTTCGAAGGAGATTGAGAAGGCAATGATGTGGAACTTGTTGAACGGGGTCTGAGATTCGAGGGAAATGAGGCCCTTCCTCCCATTGAGATGGAGGGACATCTCTCTTGCGTCCGGGAGAAAGAACCTTTCAGCTACGATATCCCTTCTCTCGTTCAAGAGCTTGTAAAGGATCTGGAACCCGAGATTAGACATCCCTGTGCGGTACTGGTTAGGATATGCAAGCCCAATGGCTATCCTACCGCCCCAGTCTTTCCTCACAGCGCCCCTTTCCCTTGCAAGTCTCTCTCGATAGAGGGATAGGATCTTCTCTGACACGGTTCTCCTATTCCCTGATGGTAGCAGGTACGTACTTGGAACTCTTTAAGCCCACTACAGCTTTCATCACTTTGACCCGGGGGCGAAGTGTCTATAATGATATGCGGAAAACACCCTTTCTTAGTCGGCCTTGGCTCTCAGAAAGGTGGGATAGTCCAAGCTGTCCTTGAAAAAAGAGCGCTTGAAGAATCCCCTTTTACCATGGCCCTGCTCCTTTTCCGCGTCAGCGGGTAAGACGGATTCCGCCCTGGCCCTTTGAAATGTAGGGGTATCCAGGGTATCGAAGCTTTCACCATTGATTCTTACGGTCCAAGGGTCTTCTGCCTCTTCGGGTGTAACGTCTCTCAACCTCACGACCTTGCCGTAGTTATTACGGTCGATACCGGTGGCGATCACCGTTATTTGCATCTCATCTCCCATAGCGTCGTCGAACACCACCCCCCAGAAGATCTCCGCATTGCTGTCCACTTCCTGCTTTATGTGGCTTGAGGCCACATCGATCTCTTCCATGGTCATGTCAGAGGATCCTGTGATATTCATCAGCAGACCCCTGGCGCCGCTTATAGAGATATCTTCCAACAGCGGGCTGTTTATCGCTTGCTGAGCTGCCTCGGATGCCCTGTTTTCACCCCCGGCCCTTCCTGTTCCCATTATGGCCGTACCCATTTCCGCCATCACCTTCTTGACGTCTGCGAAATCCAGGTTTATGAATCCGTTGCTCATAATCAGATCGGAGATGCCCTTGACCGCGTTTAAAAGTACCTCGTCCGCCTTGCTAATCAACTCTTTGAAGGTGGATTTCTTGTCTCCTATACTCTTGAGCCTTTCATTGGGGATGATTATAAGGGTATCCACCTCCTTTTTCAGCTTTTCTATCCCTTCCATCGCCCGGTTCATCCTCTTTTCGCCTTCAAAGTGAAAGGGCTTTGTGACGACAGCAACGGTAAGGGCCCCGCCTTCCTTGCATTCCTTGGCTATGACAGGGGATGCTCCGGTGCCCGTTCCACCTCCCATTCCGGCTGTCAGGAATAGCATGTCTGACTCGCTGATAGCCTCCCGTATCTCATTGATACTCTCCTCTGCGGACAGCCTGCCGATCTCGGGGTCCGCCCCTGCTCCCAAACCCTTGGTGATGGAGGCCCCCAACTGTATCCTGTGGGAGCATGCGGAAAGTTCAAGGGCCTGGCTGTCCGTGTTGGCTGTGATGAATTCAACGCCCCTCAACTTTGCTGCTATCATGTTATTGATGGCATTGCCGCCGGCGCCCCCAATGCCAATGACCTTTATCTTGGCATTGTACCTCTTCTTTTCTTCGATAAATTCAAATTTCATGGATGTCCCTCCTGTTTTAATAATATGCGTCTCTTGAAATGTATCGACATTTCAAACTTGACGGCTTCGTAGAAAGCCCAATCTCTATCGGGGAGATCGGATCTTATCTAAGCATTTACCAATCCTCATATCACCTCCATGAACCACCTCTTCATCCTCTCCATGACACGCGAAAATATGTTCGTGTCTCTTATCCTGAATTTCTTTTTCTCCTTGCTTCTCTTGGCGCCGTACAGAACCAGACCAACCGAGGTCGCATACATGGGCTTGTTCACGATCTCAACCAAGCCACTTATCCCCTGGGGGTATCCTGTACGCGTCGGACCATTGAATATCTGCTCCGCCATCTCAGTGACGCCGGCGAGCTCTGCGGACCCTCCTGTAATCACCACTCCGGAATTTATCATGTCATCGTAACCCGCTCTCAGCAGCTCGTTGTGGATGAGGGTAAATATCTCTTCCACTCTCGGCTCCAGAATCTCGCACAGAATTTGCCTGGAAAGCACCCTTGGCGCCCTTCCTCCTACACCGGGAACCTCTATTGTCTCTTCCTTGGATACCATGGAGGACAACGCGCAGCCGTACTTGATTTTTATCTTCTCGGCCTCCTTCCCGGGCGTCCTGAGCCCGATGGAGATATCGTAGGTGAGGTTGTCGCCGCCCAAGGCCAACACGGAAGTATGCTTTATTGTACCCTTGGAAAACACGGCCATGTCGGTTGTGCCTCCGCCGAAATCAATGAGCGCCACTCCCAAATTGCGCTCCTCGTCTGTGAGCACTGCCTCACTCGATGCCAGAGATTCCAATACAATGTCACAGACATCCAGCCCTGCCCTGTTTGCGCACTTTATGATATTTTGTGCCGAAGTCACGGCCCCTGTGACTATATGTATCTTTGCTTCCAAGCGCACGCCCGCCATACCAAGGGGATCGATAATCCCGTCCTGCTCGTCAACGATGAACTCTTGTGTGAGAACGTGGATAACCTCACGGTCCATGGGGATGGCCACCGCGCTTGCAGCCTCTATGACCCTGTCAATATCCTTTCTGGTGACTTCCTTCTCTTTTAGTGCGATCACTCCGTGACTATTGAATCCTTTAATATGTCCCCCGGCTATGCCGGCATACACAGAACTTATCTCGCATCCGGCCATGGTCTCGGCTTCCTCTATGGCCTCCTTTATTGAGTTGACGGTCTTTTCGATATTGACCACGACACCCTTTCTGAGCCCTTCGGAAGGGTGTGTCCCTATTCCGATTATTTCAATGGAATCGGGTCTCACTTCCCCAACCACGGCGCATATTTTGGTCGTTCCGATATCTAATCCCACAATGATTTCTCCACCCATTACCCCTTTACCTCGAGGACTCATCCATTCTTGAAAGACACGACAGCGCCATCAGGGTAGCTCAAATCTATCTTCTTCACCATGGGCAAGGTGCCTTTCTTGTTCAGGTCTTCAACGACCTTCTTCAGGCCTGCCATTCGAAATCCGATGTCCGAGGAATTCGCCGTTACCGGAGCGGGGAGAGAATTAAAGTACAGGGAGACACTTCCGTCTCGCTCCATATGGACCTCCGCCAGTTCCTCCACCGACCACTGATCCCCTTCCGATTCCAGGAAGTTTATCAGCCTCACAGCTTCTTTGAGAATACTATTCCTCGTTTCTTCCGCTTTTCCCACGCCCGTTATTACAGGAAAGTCCGTATCCTCCCCCTCTTCGACCGGTTTGAAGATCTCTCCCCACCTGTTTACATAGTACAATCGATCCAATAGGACCATGGCACACGCCTCTTCTTTCTCTACCTTGATTACCAAGGCATGGGGAAATTGCTTTTCAAGTACTACTTCCCTTACCCAAGGGTGGCCCTTTATCCTTTGTCGGACCTGCTCAGTATCTATGGCCAAGAGGCTCATCTGCCCGTTCAAGCCTGATAATCGGAGAAGATCTCTCTTTGAGTCTCTTTCAAAACCCTGTATAATCACCTTCTCAAGTCGAATATAGGGGGACCTGAGGAGGTATCCGTAAGCCGTTACGAGCATGGCACTTATCACGGTCAGGCATATGACCAGGAGCGAGAATTTGGTGAAACATCCAAACATAAAGGAAAGCAGTCTCCGAAACGTGGATGTCCTTTTCTTCCTTCTCCTTTCAACAGCCTGTTTCTTGATAACGGGCTTTCTCTTCATCCTATGATCCTGATCTCCGGGTCCAATTCTATGCCCGTACGTTTCCTGACCTCCCTTCGGGCCAGGTCCATCAATTGGATAAAGTCCCTCGCCGTAGCTCCGCCTGTATTGACGATAAAATTTGCGTGCTTTGGTGAAATCATGGCTCCGCCTACTCTCCTTCCCTTAAGCCCCGCCTCCTCAATCAGTCTGCCTGCGAAGTCTCTGGGGGGGTTCTTGAAGACCGACCCACAACTCGGATATTCCACTGGTTGTGTTTCCTTTCGCTCAGCTAGATTTTCAGAGATCCT
The DNA here is from genome assembly GCA_019308985.1 of Deltaproteobacteria bacterium. The sequence continues at coordinate 40,998 of JAFDHB010000008.1, forward strand.
GGACCCTATCTTCTCAGGCTCATCTTCTCTTACCCCTATGACGGCCTGGGCAATAACGGCTCCTCTTGGAAGCGACAGAGATCTGTAAAAGAATTTCAGCTCCGTAGCCCTCATGACCTTTGTCTCACCTCCTGGCACCACCACGCTTATTTCCCTGACCAGGGCTCCAATTTCGCATCCGAAAGCCCCTGCATTCATAGCGATTGCCCCACCCACCGTCCCCGGGATGCCGGCAAGGAACTCCAAACCACCAAGACCTTTGTCCCGGCAATAACTAACAAGTCTGGCAAGGGCCAGTCCGGCACCTGCCCTCAGGTTATCCTTGCCATGTTCCGGACTCTCTACTTCTGAAAGCTTTCCTTCCAAGACAATCGCCGCTCCCCCGAATCCATCATCCGTCACCAAGATATTGCTTCCGTTGCCCACTGCCAAATAGGGAACATGCTCCTCGCATAGAAAGGCCACCAAATGCTTCAGCGCGCTCACATGCGTAACGTGACACAGAGCGCCGACCTTCCCGCCCACACCCGCGGTTGTGAGTTTCCTCATGGGATAGTCGAAATCCACCGCTCCATTCAGTATGGCGGCTATTTCCATCCTGTGACCGTTCTTCAGACGCTCCATGTTGTAAGCCTGTCTCAACTTACGCGCCACGTCAAAGTCTCCCCAAGAATCTCTCTCCCACCTGATGAATATCACCAGCACCAAGTGTTATTACCACATCTCCGTGCCGGACGATTTTCAGAAGCATCCCAAGAGCCTCTTCCTCGTTTTTGCAGTGCATTACTTCCCTGTGGCCATGCTGTTTGATTCCCCTACACAGCCACTCTGAGTTCACGCCTTCAATAGGTTCCTCTCCCGCAGAATAAACGGGCGTCACCATCAGGACGTCCGCCTGGTTGAAGCACATGACGAAACGCTCAAAAAGGGCTTTGGTTCGGGTGTATCTATGGGGCTGGAACAGCACCACTATCCTCTTGTCCGGCCAGCTCTGCTTTGCCGTCTCGATGGTGGCCATGATTTCCGTGGGATGGTGCCCATAGTCATCCAAGACTAAGACACCCTTCTTCTCTCCCTTGACCTGAAACCTCCTTGCCAAGCCGCCCAGGGTCCTTAATCCCCGCCTGATATCCTCCATGCTTACTTCCAGCTCCAAAGCCACGGATATGGCGGCCAGGGCATTCAGCACATTGTGGGCGCCCGGCATACCCACAAGGACGCGACCAAGGGTTCCGGAACGGTTTACCACATCGAAACTGGCCTCCAGCCGCCCATGCTCTATATCCCTTGCACTTATGTCTGCCTGCCTGTTCAAGCCGTAGGTAAGGTACCGTTTCCTCAAGTATGGGATAATCCCCTGAATCTCTTCATTGTCGAGACAAAGAACCGCCAGGCCGTAAAAGGGTATCTTGTTGATGAAGTCGACAAAGGTTTTTCTAAGCGCATCCATGTCCCCGTAGTGCTCGATATGCTCTTCGTCAATGTTCGTCACCACCGCAATGGTGGGTGAGAGGAGGAGGAATGAACCATCGCTTTCATCTGATTCCGCTACGAGGATGTCACCCTGTCCGAGCTTTGCATTGGAACCTCCCCATATATCAAGCCTTCCTCCTATCACGACAGTCGGGTCAAGGTTTCCGGATGTCAGGATCGATGCGATCATGGAAGTGGTGGTAGTCTTACCATGGGCCCCTGCCACCGCCACCCCGTATTTTAGGCGCATAAGTTCAGCAAGCATTTCCGCTCTGGAAATCACAGGTGTCGCCCTATCCTTGGCCTCGATGATTTCCGGGTTGCTCTCAGGAACCGCCGAGGAATACACCACCACGTCCGCCCCTTTTATGTTGTCCCTGTCATGGCCGGAGAAAATCTTGCACCCTATGTCCGATAGACGTTTGGTGATGGAGGATTCCTTGATATCCGAGCCGCTCACTTCATATCCCAGATTGACAAGGAGCTCGGCTATGCCGCTCATCCCGATACCGCCTATCCCGACCAGATGGATATGTTTTGTCTTCCTAAAGGTCTTCATTGTCTGGTTCCCGCCATGTCAAGGAGGAGATCCACGATCGTCCTGGACGCGTCGCGAACGCCTACCTTCCTTGCATTCCCTCCCATGATCGTAAGCTTCTCCCTGTTGTCCATAATCCCCATCAGAAGATCGGCCAATCCTTCTGCGCTCAATTCGTCTTCCAGGACCACAAGGGCACCTCCTACCCCGGCAAGCACTTGGGCATTGGTCTCCTGGTGCCTGTTCGCGGCATAGGGGTAAGGCACCAGGATCGACGGCTTGCCGAGAGCCGCCAATTCTGAAACCGTTGTCGCACCCGCCCTGCTCACCACTATGTCCGCCCGACGGTAGGCTGACCCCATGTCTTCAATAAAGGCCCTGACGTCACCCTCGATCTCTAGTTCACGATAACCGCTCTGGACCATCTCATAATCAGCCTCGCCCGTTTGATGTATGATTTGAGGCCTCCTTCCCCTTGTTTTCAAAATTCTCAATGCTCCCAGAAAGGCCTTATTTATGGCCCTTGCTCCCTGGCTTCCACCCATCACCAGGATCGTTAAACCCTTTTCAATACTCACGTCGGCCCTTTCAGCCTCAAGTATTTCTTCCCTTATGGGATTACCCGTGAAAAAAACATCCCCCCCCGGAAAGTGCCCTCTGGATTCTTCAAAGGAGATGAAGACCCTGTCTACTATCCGGCACAGGATACGATTTGTCAGGCCGGGAAAGGAGTTCTGCTCATGTATGGCTGAAGGGATCCCTAACACTCTTGCGGCCAAGCAAACCGGACCTGAGGAATATCCTCCGACCCCCAATACAACATCAGGAGAGAATTTCTTCATGAGGTAAAGCGATTGAAAAAAACCAAAGGGTAATTTCATGATTCCGCCTATCATTCTTCCCCACCCTCTTCCCTTCAATCCCTCGACGGAGATGGAAACCTGTTGAAAACCCGCCCGGGAAAGGATCTTTGATTCCATCTTCCTTCGTCCGGTAACAAAGAGTATTTCCGAGTCCCTGAACCTCCTTGAAAGTTCCCTTGCCACTGCTATCCCAGGGAACAAATGCCCTCCGGTACCTCCGCCTGCTATGATCAGCCTTATGCCTCTAATGGTTCAAAATACCTCCCTTAGACAGCCTACCTGGTAGATGAAATCTTCAAAAGGATCCCTATACCAAAAAGGGTTATCACCAGCGAAGATCCCCCATAGCTGATCAGGGGAAGAGTCAGGCCCTTTGTAGGCAACAGGCCCAACACGACGCCCATGTTGACCAGGACCTGGAGTCCCATCATCATGCTGATCGCCGCTGCAAGGTAAGTGTCGTATATTTCGTTAGCATTAAGGGCAATCTTTATTCCCCTGACAATCAGTACCCCAAAGAGGGTAATCACAACACTCAATCCGACCAGGCCCAATTCCTCACCCAGGATTGCAAGGATAAAATCCGTATGGGGTTCGGGGAGATAAAACAACTTCTGCTTACTGTTTCCAAGTCCTACGCCCAACAGGCCCCCCGACCCAAAGGCCAAAAAGGAATGGATGATCTGAAATCCCAGTCCGTCGGGATCCTCCCAGGGGTTCAAGAAGGCCGACCAGCGTTTCCATCTGTAGTCCGCCTGCCAGGTGAGCCAGAAAACTATCGGAGCGAACAGGATGAGAGTAAGAAAGAGCTGCAAGAGATTCACGCCTCCCACAAAAAGGAGGACCAACACCCAACACCCGATAATTACAGAGGTGCCAAGGTCGGGCTGAAGCAGAATCAGGGTCATGAATGTCCCTGAAACCAGCAGGTGAGGAAGAAAGCCCCTCGAAAAGACGCCCATTTGCGGCCCCTTTTTCGCCATGGAATAGGCGATATAAATGCTCAGGGCCAATTTGGCGAACTCGGAAGGTTGAAAGGAAAACCCGCCAAACCGCAACCACCTGCTGGAGCCTCCCACCTTTGGGGATATGCCCGGTATCAAAAGAAGCATGAGTAATACCATACTCAGCAAAAGCACGGGATAGGTCAGTTTCCTGTAAACAGCGGTGGGGATATTCTTGGCCACAATCATAAGCCCCAGGCCGAGTAGACAGAACATGCCCTGTCTCTTCAGGTAATAATAGCTGTCCCCCCACCTTTGTTGTGCAAGAAAGGAGCTGGCACTATAGATGGCCACGAGTCCGACCACCATAAGCACTAATGTGGGGACCAGGAGGATATAATCATAGCCCCGATCTGCTTGTTCCTTGCTTCCCATTACTCAACCTTTCCACTGTCTTCCTAAACACCTCACCCCTATGGGCATAGTCCCGGAACATATCGAAGCTCGAGCAAGCCGGTGCCAACAAAATAACATCACCATCCATGGACGCATCGAATGCTTTGGATACGGCATCCTCCATGCTGCTCGCCATGTCGTAGGAAACAACCCCCCCGAAAGACCTCGCAAGTAGTTGCTTGGATTCGCCCAGGAAAACCGCCTTCCTTACCCTCCCCTTTGAGGCCTCGACAAGGAAGGAATAGTCCTCGCCTTTGTCCTTTCCTCCCGCAATAAGGACAATGGGGCAGTCGAAGCTGGACATTGATTTGATGGCTGCATCCACATTGGTCGCCTTGGAATCGTCGTAAAAGGCCCTGCCCTCTATTTCCGTGACGAACTCAAGCCTATGGGGGAGACCTTTGAAGCGAGCAAGGGCCCTTTGTATCGGATCAGAGGATATTCCAAGGAGCACGGCACACAACAGGGAAGCCATGAGATTTTCCAAATTGTGTTCACCCCGGAGCCTGTAATTTTCAAGGGCGATGACTTGGTCCTCTTTCCCCTCCAGTCTGACCCTTACGGCGCCTCCATCAACAAACGCATGCCTGTTCTCCCCTCTTTCTTTTCCAAAGCGTAGCACCGACACCCCATTGGGCGGTTCAATAGGGGATAGGATGGGATCGTCGTCGTTTATGATAAGGAAGCTGCCCGGCCCCTGGTTCTTGAATATCCTGAGTTTGGATTGCACATATGAATCAAAGCTCCCATGCCGATCCAGGTGGTCGGGGGAAACATTGAGAATGACCGAAACCATAGGAGTGAAGGCATCCATTGTATCGAGCTGGAAACTGCTTACCTCAACAAGGACATACTCCGCCCGCTGTTTCGCCAGCAAGTAATCCATGAGAGGCCTCCCTATGTTACCGCCGACAAAAACTTGGACCCCGGCTTCCCTTAACATGTTGCCTATGAGGGAAGTGGTTGTTGATTTCCCGTTGGTTCCGGTTATCGCTATGATGGGTTCATCGATCATTTCGGCGGCAAACCCCAGTTCACATACTACCGGTATGCCGACATGCCTTGCCTTCCTCAAAGGCTCCACGTCCATGGGAACTCCAGGGCTTACTATTATCAGTTCTGCACCCAAGAATGTCTCTTCCCTGTGAGTCCCTGTTTCGATCTCCACGCCCAATCCGGATAATTCTCGGATCAGTGCCGGGTCCAGTGCGGAAAGTCCTTTTATCTCACTCACCCTTACCCTGGCTCCGTTGTGGGACAGCCAACGGGAAACCGAAAAGCCGGACTTCCCTAGACCGACGACAAGAATTTTCTTATTACTAACGTCCATCTAAGCCTGAGACCTTTGACAAATGATGAATAAAGATGCCTTTCATATAACGTTCCCAGCCTTCTGGATAGATGAGCACTGAGGCCCAAGTCGATCAATCGGCAGTACACATGTAAAGGATTCGTCTTGTGCTGTACCCAACCCCTGTATATCTTCATCTGGAGCTATTCCTTCTTGTTTACCTGAGTTTCAAAGTGCTTATGGACAGAAGTGCCAGTATGATTGCAATGATCCAGAACCTGACTGTAATCTTTGATTCAGGCCACCCTTTCAGCTCAAAATGATGATGGATAGGGGCCATCCTAAATATCCTTTGACCGCCGGTAATCTTGAAATAAGCCACCTGAAATATGACGGAAAGGGTCTCAAAAACGAATATGCCCCCGACCAGTATCAGGACAATTTCCTGTTTAGTAATGACAGCAACGGTTCCCAGCGCAGCCCCCAGAGGTATCGACCCGACATCTCCCATGAAGAGCTCGGCAGGGTGCGCGTTATACCAGAGAAAACCAAGTCCTGCACCTACGATGGCACCGCATAGGACGGAAAGTTCGCCTGTTCCAGCCACGTAGGGGATCTGAAGGTAAGAAGCGATTTTTATGTGTCCGGCCAGATAGGAAAAGACAAGGTAACTCGCGAACGCCACTATGATCGGGCCGGTAGCCAAGCCATCCAGGCCATCCGTGAGGTTGACCGCGTTGGATGCGCCCACTATGATGAAAACAGCCAGGGGCACATACCCCCATCCTATGTCGGGGTTGATCGTCTTGAAGAAGGGCAAGTTGAGTTTCGAATCAAACCCCGGGTACTTCTGTAGAATGAGAGCTACGATCACGGCGACCATTATTTGAAGGAGAAATTTTGTCTTAATTCTTAATCCCCGGCCCTTTTCGCCCTTCACCTTCAGGTAATCATCCAGGAATCCTATCAGCCCAAAGCAGACAATCACAAACAGGGCCAAAAGGACGTAGATATTTTTGACCTCCGCCCACAGGAGGGTGGACAGAAGTATGACAGGGATTATCAGGCATCCTCCCATCGTGGGGGTCCCCTCCTTGGTCTTGTGGTCGGGAGGGCCGTCTTCCCTGATTTGCTCTCCTATCTGCATCCTGCGTAGCTTTCCAATCACCCAAGGCCCGAGAATGAGTACCAGCATCAACGATGTCAAGGCGGCCAAAATGGTCCTGAAGGTTATATACCTGAAAACATTCAACCATGAAATTTCCGTGTGGAATAAGTATACTAGTTTGAAAAGCATCTCTTGTTTCTCACAATCCCATTTCGTCTCATATCATTTTAGCCCTCTCAACTACCTGTGAGGACCAGGGTTCCCTTTCTGGAGTGACTGGCGGCTTCCGGCTCGACTCCGTCCCGGAGGACTCCGCCCCGGAAGGCAGAGCCTCCCGCTCGGAGAGGAAGGCTGGTCCTTCTCGCCTCTTTCAGGCACCTAGATTGGCAACCTATTCCTAGTTCAGCCAATCCATTGACCTCAACGAGCTCGCCACCCTATCCAGGCCGATTCTACGGGAGGCCTTTAAAAGTACCAGGTCTCCACTCCTCACTGTATTGCTCAAAGCCTCTACCATCTCATCGTGGTCGTTCACCAAAACCGTTCTTTCTCTTGGGAGCCCTTTTTCCATCGCACCCTTGATCATGTCATCGGCATGATCGCCCAGAGCGACAAAGTAAGAAGCCCCTACCTCAGCTACCATTCTGCCCGCCTCCAGGTGTGCTTCTCGTGCAGTCTTTCCCAAGTCCAGCATATCCCCAAGGCACTCGATGATTCGTCCGCCGCCGGCGATCAGCCCCTTAACGGATTCCATTGCCGCCCTCAAAGATGCGGGATTGGAGTTGTAGGTATCATCTATGAGGATTCCGCCGTTCGTAAGTCTGGTAATCATGAATCGTCCTGGTACCCCCTTGTACATCTCCA
>JAFDHB010000281.1 GCA_019308985.1 Deltaproteobacteria bacterium
ACCAAAACCCACTCGAGAGAATATTCGGAGGATTTCGATCACGTCATCGCCCAGATCTCCCCGATCATATACATGCATGTTGAAAGATTGCATGTATGAGAGGTCGTAGTGCCGCCTTCTTTCTTGATTTCCAAGGACCTGATATGCCTCGTTGATTTCTTTGAGCATCTCCTCGCAATGAGGTTTGTCCTTGTTTCGATCAGGGTGATATTCCATGACCCGTTTGCGATATGCCCTTTTGATCTCTTCGGCTGATGCATCCCTTTCCACACCCAGGAGCTGGTAATAATCCTTAACGGCCAATGTCACCACCTCCCGTAATTTCAACTATTCTCCTCTGCAAGTCCCACGAACGGAACAGTGCGATACTTCTTTTGTTTCTTCTTGCACGTATCACCACAAAAGATCCCTCACTATCACCGAGCCTGACAGGTGTGTTTTGCATGTCTTCATGTCTTCGGCGTATGTGCCGAAAATCGCCTGATTGAACCCGAATTTCGCAAGGATGGTAAGAAACCCGTCTCCAACGTGCTAAGGACCGTGTTAAGGGTTTACTGAAATCGTAAACTTCGTGCTTTAAAATAGCCTTTGTGCTGCGTGGTTTTGCCTGAGCCTTGCGAAATTCGGGTTGCATCTTGGCTGTATAACCCGGGCCGGAATTATGTGTTAACATGATTGCTCCCTGAGGGCATTCGTTGGCACATCTTCCACAGCCCGTGCAGCGGGATGCATTGACTACAGCGGTGCTTTTGATCGAAATGGCGTCGACCGGACAGACGTTCTCGCATAGGCCGCAACCGAGGCACCTCTCTGAATCAACGACAGCGATGTGCCCGGTGATCGCGGGATCGAGACGTGCCTCAATGGCCTGAGCCCTGGCCTTGAGTACTGGTAGTTCCTGTCTTACGCTCATGCTTTTTCTCAAACCCCTTTACTGCCTAACTTACATGCCTGGATCCAAAAGCAGGGATCTAAAGCGATACAGAGTGATCGAGTATCCCTGAATGGGTATACCCATCCGACCTTCAGATCCCTCATTGATCCGACATGCTTTCAGGGTGCGCAGCAGTACCCTTTATTTGCATCTTATTTCGTCCTGTAAGCTTACTCCTAAAATGTACAGGCCTTTCTTGTTTCCCGCCTTATCACCCTTTTAACAAAGTGAGCCTTCTTGTTCCTTTGATTTGCCTGAAATTGGCACCCTGGCTGACACACTTGTGGGCGAGATCAGCATCAACCACCCTTGTCCCTGAAAGGGCATGCACGCCGTAATCGAAGAGCACAGGGGAAAGAGGGACAGTATCTCCTAGCATGACAACATAGGCCGTGGAGTCACACAGCTCAAGCAAGTGCTCAAGAGTGTGGTTGGTGGGGGAAGTTCCAGTAATCGCCACCACGTCTGCCTGGGGGATGAGAGTATGAGCATCAGACTCCTTTGGTTCTATTCGATAGTCCATATCTTCGTGGGTTACCCAATCCTTGACGTGATGTGTGATCACCTCTCCATTCCCATTTTTGGTGACCCGCTTATCCAAACCTGCATTGATAATCACTCTCTTGCACAGCCTACATGGCTCTGCTCCGGCTTGAATCGGTCGCCCATCTGCACGCCAAGCTCCCTTAGGACAGCAATGGTTTGCCATAGATGTTCCTCGGGAGCGCTAATAAGATGGGAGCCGGCGGTCACAGCGTATAGCTCTTATTCGGCTGCGGAAAACCACAGCCGATAGGAAACCCATTGAGCCTGAGTGGATGAAACAAGATACCATTGCCGGATTACTAAACACCGAGCACCCCCAGATATTTGCCTGCTACGCACCCAAAGAATACGCCGAACAATCCTTTTAGAACAGGAGAGGAGAATCGCCCATTCAACGTTGCCCCGAATCGTGATCCGATCAATGTTCCGATGCACAAGGGGATAAGGATTCCGACTTGCACGAACCCTTGAAATAGCTTCAATGCCGAGCTCACAAGGGCGTTCAAACTGAAACAGGCCAATGAGGACCCAATGGCTACTTTGATTGGCGCACTCAGGGCAAAAGCAAAAGCCGGAACCAGAATAGCCCCTGTCCCGATACCCAACAGTCCTGGCAGAACGCCGGCCGCTGCTCCGATCGTCACCTTTGACAAAATGGAACCTTGAATCGCCCCGCCGGTTTTCGCGGTTGATTTATTTTTGAGATATTCACATATGCCTTCCCATAGCATACGCATGGCTACAAGCAGAAAAACTACGCCTATGGCTGCATCGAGCCACGCACCTTTGCGTGAAAGATATACAAAGAATAGTGAGCAGATCAGCGTTGAAACAAAGCCTGACAAAACCACAGGGATAATGGATCTTGGATGGATGTGCCCCATGCTGAAATGCCTCAAGCTGCCTCCCAGGGTGGTAAAAAAGACGGCAACTACACATGTTCCGGCACTTTCAGCCGGTTCCAGCCCGACAATAAACCGGAGGAGCGGCATTATCAATATACCCCCGCCGATACCGAGTAGACCTCCGAGGGTTCCGGCCGTGAGGCCCCCAAAGCTCAGCAACAGGAAACTAATCATTCTCAATTGCTCCGAGCACAGAACCTGTCCCACTTCCATCAAGTGGGCGGCTCCGGCAATTGTAGTACGGTAAAAGAAGAGGGGTTTTTCCTTCAAGAAGTCCCTGATGGTTACGTTTACAAGAGTAGTACCCGCGACTGCCGGCAGATCGGCTGAATATACAGCGTCATCCGTCTGATCCAGGCCTTCGATCGTTAGCCCAAATTTCTCGGCACCCGATACATTTTTCAATATCCACTTCCAGTTTGTAAGCCATCAGATGACTTCCTTAATAATCTACCAGAAATTCCCTTTCCATCGCCCGCAGCCTCTTTTTCCGAAGCGCCTTCCCTTACAACCCCTCATCCCTCTCACGCTAAAACCCCCGCGAGAAAATACGCGGAGGATTTCGATCAGGTCATCACTCAAATCCTCTTGATCATACACATGTCTGTTGAAAGATCGGAGGCATGAGAGGTCGTATTGTCTCCTCTTTTCTTCATTACCAAGGACCTGATAGGCCTCGTTGATCTCCTTGAGAAGCTCTTCACAACTAGATTTGTCCTGGTTTCGATCGGGATGATATTTCATGACCCATTTGCGATAGGCCCTTTTGATCTCTTCAGCGGATGCTTCCCTTTCGACACCCAGGAGCCGGTAATAATCCTTCACAGTCAATGTTTCCACCTCCTGTAACCTGGACTATTCCCTTCTGTTAAAAGCGTCTTTGCGCTACATGACGTCCATGATGGTCTATTGCCCGCTAGCCGTATCCTTTCCGGTTCATCCTAATCAGCGGGTATGTGTTCGAGGAGGACCTGGGTTTTCTCCTGGCCGCCCATCATTATTTTTGCCCTGCTACTCCCTTGCCATGGGCGTCCCGCAGTTGGGGCATTTCTGTTCATAACAGGGACTCCCGGCCTGATGGATTGCTCTTTCGCCGCACTTTGGGCAAACGCAATATCCGGCCGGTCCGGCCGCAGATCCACCGCCCCGCCCTCTCGGCCCCGGCCGCCTCCTCTACCCATGCCTCTGCCTGTTCCTGGTCCCTGGCCTCTCGGGCCTGTTCCGTCTCCTCTTGGCATCTTGATTACCTCCTTTGGCTTGGTTTAACGTTGAAAATCCCGTTTGGTTCATATCTTGAGGACTTGGGCGAGATCTTCCCACATCTTTTTGAGCGCCCGAGAGCCCTGGGAATGCTCGTCATGTTCAAGGATCGTCTTCCCCTGGACCATAGCCCTTGTAAAGACAGGATCAAATGGGATTCGACCCATCACCCTTATCTGTTTCCGGCGGGCAAAGTCTTCTATGGCCTTCCCCTGGTCGGGGTTGAGATCAAACTTGTTTACGCAGACCATGGCCGGGACCTTGAAAAAGGCGGCCAGTTCGGCTACGCGCTCCATATCGTGCCTGCCCGAAACCGTAGGTTCCGCCACGATGAGCACCGCCGAGGCCCCGCCTAGAGAAGCGATCACCGGACAACCTATCCCCGGTGGGCCGTCTGTGAGTAGTAGTTCCAGGCCCCTTTCTTCCGCAAGCTTCTTGCCTTGCTGCCGGATGAGAGTCACCAGTTTGCCCGAGTTCTCTTCCGCAATGCCCAGCCTGGCATGGGCCATGGGGCCGAAGCGGGTGTCAGAAATGAACCATTCCCCGCACCTGTTCAGGGGGAAGTCAATGGCTTCTTCAGGACAGAAATAGTGACACACACCGCAGCCCTCGCAGGCTATGGGGTCCACCACAAAACCTTCACTGATTGCGTTCCACCTGCACAAATCCCGGCAAAGACCGCACTGCGTGCATTTGTCCTGATCGATTATGGCCGTGTGTCCGGACTCAAAATCATGACGCTCTAAGGTCTGTGGATTCATAATTAAATGGAGATCCGCCGCGTCCACATCCGCATCACAAAGCACCTTGCTTTCTGCCAGGGAAGCAAAGGCGGCCAGTATACTTGTTTTTCCTGTTCCCCCCTTGCCGCTTACGACAACCAGTTCCTTCATTTTAGTCTACCCCGTCTCACCCCTTTGGGCCTGTTCAAGACCCTGCCGATTTTCCATGGGAAACAATCTCTTCAATTCGGTGGAATAAATCCCTGAATCTCTCCTTCCACTCGGGCATCACCTCAACGAGGAGGTCACCCCTTGAATAGGACTCCGCTATCTTTCGATCAAAGGGGATCTCCATCAGGATAGGCACTCCTTCGCTATTTGCATATTCTCTGACCCGATCATCGCCCATATCAGACCGGTTGACTATTAGACCGCAGGGAATCTCCAAGATTTTCACGGCCCCCACAGCGAGCTTGAGGTCGTACAGGCCGAAAGGGGTAGGTTCGGTGACCAGTAACACGAAATCCGCCCCCTTCATGGAGACGATCACGGGACAGGACGTCCCGGGAGGGGCATCAATGATGCTCACCATACCCGGCCGCCTATGCTCCCGGACCCTTCGAATAAGAGGGGGAGACATGGCCTCTCCGACCCTTAACCTGCCATGCACAAATTCCAGCCCATCCCTGTGTCCCCACTCGATCACACCCAGTTCACGCCCCACCTCCACAATGGCTCCCTCGGGGCAAACCTCGATGCATCCTCCGCAACTGTGACAGAGCTCATGGAACGGCAAAACGGTTTCACCAATAACAACAATCGCCTTGAACTGGCAG
>JAFDHB010000089.1 GCA_019308985.1 Deltaproteobacteria bacterium
ATGCGCAGTAGCTATCGTTATACCACGCGCCTTCTCCTCAGGCGCCTTGTCTATCTCATCAAACGGCACATACTCAGCCAGACTCTTCTTGGCTAAATGCTTCGTAATAGCCGCCGTCAACGTCGTCTTACCATGATCTATATGACCTATGGTACCTACATTCACATGCGGCTTCTTCCTCTCAAACTTCTTCTTCGACATCACTTACCTCCTTGAAAACGTCAGAGTTTCAATGACGAAACTAACTCCCACCATCCAAGTACCCCCATCTCCGTGCAGATATCAGCTGGAGCCCACGACCGGAATCGAACCGGTGAACCTCATCCTTACCAAGGATGTGCTCTACCTGCTGAGCTACGTGGGCAGCACCTACCTATTGATACCAGGTAACCCCTGGGCTGCTTCCTATCAATGGAGCGGGAAACGGGATTCGAACCCGCGACCCTCAGCTTGGAAGGCTGACGCTCTAGCCAACTGAGCTATTCCCGCTTGTGGTCCTACCAAAGGCGAAACCTCCTCCCCAAATCAATGGATACCGGAATCCTGCGGGGATCATTCGCCGTAACCTCAACTTTTACTGGATACATGGTGGAGAGGGGAGGATTCGAACCTCCGAAGGCTGAGCCGGCAGATTTACAGTCTGCTCCCTTTGACCGCTCGGGAACCTCTCCTTTTCTCCTCTGTTCTTGGAGCCAGCGAAGGGAATCGAACCCCCGACCCACTGATTACAAATCAGTTGCTCTACCATCTGAGCTACGCTGGCGGGACCTTCAAAAAGACAAACATTAAATATACGTGCAAAATTTCAGGAAATCAATGGAAAAATACGACGTTGTCTATTTTTTTGGGTATTTATTCTCTTTCCTCGGGTCCCCTACCTGTTCTTTCGATTTCCTGAATCCAAATATGCACTTATTTTACCTTGACAGGGTCTGGCTGGAATATGAAGGTGATAATGCCTGAGATCAAATGTTGTTCTGTGAAGAAAGCCCTCGTCTACTCTCCCTTTCGAAGGTGTTTTCCCGTCCTCGGACAGACCAGAATACACCCTTAGTTCAACTACTTTATATTAATATCTCATTCAAAAATTGCAATCAAAATTTTCACGCAAGGCCGGCAAAATGATAATTCCCAGCCCCTGGTCTACAGCAGGCGAACAAGGGCTATATCCCAATCAAATCGCATCACCTGCTTCCATGCATTTTCTGGGGCAAGCACCTTGGTCCTGTTCTTGGCACCGACCCGTGAGAGAAGCGTAATGAACCGACGGTGCATCGAGCCCAAGGAAGCTGGCGAAAGATAAATACAGAGAAATGTTGATAATCTAAAAATATGAATGGCCAATTTAAAACAAATTCTATTTGACTTTTCAAGAATAATTATTAATCTATTGCCCAAATCATTTCTTTATGCTATCAAGAATTTCTATTCCTCAGATCAGGAAACAACCCGGGCATAAAAAAGGGAATATTGCAGAGAGGAGGTGTTTGTCGTCATGATGGCATTGTTAGGTGGTCTTGTAGCGCTCGTCCTGGGAATCATTGGAATCATCATATGGTGGGGATATTTTCTTAAGGCCTTGGCAGCCGGCGTGCCCATTATGCTCATCTTGGGTGGAGCCCTTGCTACCTATCTGGGCATAGAAGAGATAAGGGATAGGAAGGCCGCAGAGAGCTTTGATACGGAAACGAACTCCTTGAAGAGTGAGGTGGAGAGTCTCAAGGAGGAGATCAAGGAACTCAAAGAGGAAAAGAAGGGCCTGGAGTCCAAGAAAGAAGAGAAAAAAGAGAACAAGACCACAGAGAAAAAGGAAGACAAGAAGTAAAGATCCGCGTCCAGAAGGTCAGGCTTTGCTCCGCCAGCTTCAGGGGCTATAGCTGGCGTCAACCGCCGATATAGGGAAGACAGAATCCAGCTCCGCCGCCGGGCCTATTTGTTGGCACGGCGGCGGAGCTGATTTCTGACTCCTGGCCCCTGGATATCCTAAAGTGCATGACCGATCCAGAAGTATTCTACATGACCATCAGCAGCAAGCTGCGGGCAATTAAACCCAGAGAGAGATTAAAATATTTCAAGTTCACTGAAAAAATAACCAATCTCGAATCTCGCGCTCTCGACCGAGTCTGAGCCGTGAACCACATTTTTTTCAATGTCTGTCGCAAAGTCCCTGCGAATGGTCCCTTCTTCCGCCTTTCTATAGTCCGTAGCTCCCATCAGCTTCCTGTATTTATCGATGACATCATCTGCCTCAAGAACCATCACCATGCATGGCCCCGAGGACATGAAATCCGTTAAGCTATCGAAAAAAGGCTTCCCCTCGTGCACCCGGTAAAAGCCCTTTGCCTGCTCCTTGTCCATCCTTATCATCTTTGCAGCACAAATCCTGATCCCTTCCTTCTCTATCCTTTCGATA
The DNA here is from genome assembly GCA_019308985.1 of Deltaproteobacteria bacterium. The sequence continues at coordinate 2,414 of JAFDHB010000089.1, forward strand.
ACTTTTCCGGCAAGATTCCTTGACATGCCATCCGGTTTGATGATAGCTAGAGTCCTCTCTTTCATAAACGCGCTGGTGCCTCCTCAATACTGAAATTCGCTCTATCTATAAAGATCAAATCCCGGGGCTAGTCAAGAGATTTTTGAGGGGACATAGAGGAGTTTCGCTCCCGGGAATCGATACTCATTATCCTGTCACGGGGTCTTGGCCTTGGTTCTCAAGAGCGCTATGGTGTCCAGGATGTGACGATGACCCGCTATGGTCCTCAGAGTGTTTCCTGCCGCCTTTCGCTCCTCTTCCTGGAAGCCCTGTGGCATCATCCGGGGTAATTACTAAAGAGCTGAAAGGAAGCGACAATGAACCCAAAAAACAAGCAAGGACAAAATGCAAGGGGTAAATCGAAGATGACCCCCGAACACCTTTTCACCTTCAAGTGTGGCCCTGGAATCCCCTGCTATACCCAGTGTTGCCAGGATGTGACCATTGTCCTTAGCCCCTATGACGTGTTGCGCATGAAACAGGCCTTGGGGATCTCTTCGCATGAATTCCTGGAGAACTACACGATTATTATTCCCAAAAAGGGCAAACTTATACCACTTGTGGTCCTAAAGATGAAGGAAGAAGAGGGGAAAAAATGCTTCTTCGTAACTGAAGAAGGTTGCTCCATTTATGAAAACAGACCCTGGCCCTGCCGGATGTACCCTTTGGACATGGAGGACGACGGCACATTTCGCCTTATCACAGACCAATCGCGATGCAAAGGGCTCGGGGAAAAAAACGCCTGGAGAATTGGGGACTGGCTGGTTGATCAGGGGATGGTCCCCTACGACCGAATGAATGCGCTTTTCTCTGGAATTACAGTTCCGCTTCAGTCTCAGGATCTCGATATAGACAATCCCCAGGTATTCAAGATGACGTTCATGGCCCTTTACAACATAGACAAGTTCAGGGAATTCGTTTTCAAGAGTTCTTTCTTGAAACGATTTGAGGTCGAAAAAGAGCGGATTGAAAAAATAAAGAAAAGTGATGAAGAGTTACTCAAATTCGCTTTTGATTGGCTGAAATTCGGCATTCTCGGCCAAAAGCTTTTCTGGGTGAAGGACAAGGCATCCGGTGAAAGGACTGAGTAGTAGGGCAAACAGGGAAGGAAACCAGACACAGCTCATCCCATTAGAGGGGAATTCTTTTAGGTTTAGGTGCCACAAGGAGATCGATTGTTTTACGAAGTGCTGTGCGCACCTTAACCTGGTCCTCACGCCCTATGACATACTCCGCCTCAAGAGGCGGTTGGGAATGAGCTCCGGCGAATTCTTGAACCTATACACGGAGACAAGGATCGAAGGGTCTTCCAGGTTTCCGAGGGTCATACTCAAGATGAAGGAGGAGAAGGGCAAGGTCTGCCCGTTCGTAAGTCCCGGAGGCTGCACGGTTTATGAAGATCGCCCCGGTGCCTGTCGCATCTATCCCCTTGGACGGGGGGCCCTGAAGCTGGATAGAGAAAGGGAGACCAGGGTAAAGTTCTTTCTGGTGAAAGAGGAACACTGCCTGGGTTTTGAGGAGGACAAGGAGTGGACCATCGAGCAATGGACGGCGGACCAGGGACTCTTGGAATACAATGCCATGAACGATAAATGGTCCGAGATAGTTGCTTCCACCAAGTCCCTAGGGCCTGTCCAAGGCATTGAACGCAAATTACAGATGTTCTGTATGGCTTCCTATAACCTGGACAAGTTCAGAGAATTCATATTCAAGAGCAGGTTCTTTGAATTATTCGAAATACCCCGAGAAGAGAAGGAACGGCTGGCAGGGGACGATCTCTCCTTGCTGGAATTCTCGATAAGGTGGCTCAAATTCAGCTTGTTCGGCGAAAAAACAATGATGGTGAGAAAATCCCATGCCCTCCAGAGCCAGGACTAGTCTTCCCCCTTGGCAACGCCGATATAGCCTTGCCTTTCACGGATGATCCCGTCGATCTCCTCGCTCTGTTCACTAAGGAATCTTAAGATACGGTCGGACTTGGTGCGGAGAACAAGGCCGTTTTTCTCTTTGATCTCCCGCCCCTTTATCAGGAGTCCATTCTTGTAAAGGTGGGCGATAATGGCATCGTCTGCATCCAGTTCCACATTGAATTCTTTCTCCAGGTGGCACAGCCAATACCCGAACTCATCAGGATGCTCCAGGTGTTCCACAGGAATCCCCAACTCAAGGCCTATGGGATCCAGTGTCCCTGGCACCAGGTTGGATCCACCTAGATAATCCAGGACATGGGCCAGCTCATGGATCAGCGTTGATTCGTTGATATCCTTGGAAATAGCGACGTAGATGTTCTTGGGGTCAGCTTCCATGGTCTTGTAGATATTGATGAACACCCCCCCGCTCTTGCCTTCCAGGGCCTTATAGTGGGTGGCGCCGAAGAGGTCCAGTTCCGCGTATTGCCTCAGGTCCACCAGCTTAACCCCAACAGAGCTCCCTGTCAGTTCTTTGATATTCAAAGAGTCCAGGATCTCCCTGGATCGCCCGTAAGTTACCTCGGGCAGGCCTGTTATCTTTTTCCCCATCTCCTGAAGGGCCTGTTCCTCCAGGCCCTCAAACCCCAGTTCATCCTCTCTCCCCTGGTGACATTTCTTAAATTTCTTCCCGCTCCCGCAGGGGCAAGGGTCATTTCTTCCAATCTTTTTCATTTCAGTTACCCTTTGCTGTCAGACGTAATCTTTGTTCTGCGCCGAAACCGGAAAAGCGTTAGAATCCCCCCTCGCCGACAACGAATATGCCGGCCGGCCCCCGGCGCACTCCGCGTCATGGAGGGCTAATCTTCTATTATCTGCTCCCTGTGGGCTTGGTAGGACCATACCGGGAGAGGTCCCGATGCCCCTGTTTCCGGATCCATCCGGTGCCTGTAAGAGGCCTTCACGTTTTGAGATTCCATCATCCAATCCCAACCCCGCACAAAATAGGGACACTGGTCGTTGAAGCAGACCCAGTGGAAGGGATTGCTCCATGTGGAGAGTTGGGGAGTCCTCCATTTTTTCATTTCCACCCCACAATGGGGGCACTCTGGTGCTTTATCATGCTTCATCTCATAACTCCAAACTTGATGGCTTCGCAAAATTCCATGAGACCGCCTATACTGCCTCTCCTTGTTCCTTGAAGTATTCCTCCTTGACCCTGGTGAGGTATATCACCACGGGTCTAAAGGCCAGATGAGCCCATTTGGAGAATGGGACCTCAAGCACGAGCATGGGCACGGCGAACATCAGGTGAATCACGTATAGCACATAGGTGGTCATGGGCCAATCCAAGAGCCTCGTGAAATGAATAAAAATCCCCGTCAGGGTGGTCAACTGGAGCAGTATGAGAAACATCCAGTCGGTACCATGGGAATTCTTGTAAGGTGCCTTGGACTTTTTAAGACGCCCGATAATGGCATAGGTCGTTCCGTAAAGGATGGCAAAGGTGGCGTAGTATCCAAGCAGCCGCATTGGGTGAAGGATGGGATACACCACGTCTCGTTGAAACCTGATCGGTTCCCAGGCAAGACCTATGACCTCTATCCCGCCGGCCAGAAAGACCGCCACCAGCAGGAAGGCGGTACTATACCCGGTCATAATAAGTAAGTGAACGAACCACTGCATCTTGTCCGTGCACTCCCCGAATTGTCTCTGGGTGAGAAAGTGTGTTATCAGATCCCAACCCTTCCTCAGGTAGATCTTGATCGGTATCTGGGTGAGCAAGTCTCCCATGGTAAATTTTACGCAGCGCCACGTGTTGCTCAGGAGCAGAAAAGAGAGCACTGCCGCCATTATGAGGTCCGCTATTTCAATGGCCGGGGCCGGCCAAACCGAGTTTAGGTGGGCGTGCTCCATGTTAGGATTGGGTGCATGGAAGAGCCAAAGGGCGAGGCCCACCAGTATGCCCACGACGGCCACGGCGACGATTTCAAAGGTCTCGGAAGTATAGAACTTCCTCGAAAACCCGGTCCAGTCATACTGGGAGGTAAGGTATCGTCTCATGACCATCATCGTCTCCCCTGGATCCGCTCCCCTGGGACACCTGTCGGAGCAATCTCCGCAATAGTAGCAAAGCCAGGGCTCCGGGCTTTTCAAAATCTTGTCCTTCAGCCCCATCTGCGCATATTTTACCAGCTTCCTCGGAAAGGGGGTTTCCTCCGTGGAAAGGGGGCATGTGCCGGTGCAGTTGCCGCAGTGAAAGCACTTCTTGGCATCCTTTAACCCAAAGGCCTCAAGGTCTTTCATTAGATTAGAATCAACTTTGACGCTCATTCTCCCTCCTCCTGATGTTCTCTCTTTCTTTGCCGTCCCATGAACAAGCCAAACCCGAATTGAATACCTTTGCAAACAACCGTTGCCAGTACGAACCTATTTACCATCCCTTGAAAGGATTGGGCCCTATTTCATCAATCTTCTCTGCGAACTCGTCCAGTATGGCCGGCAGCCTATGATAGTCTATGATTGAGACCGTCTCAAAGCGCACCCTCTCGGATTCAAGGGCCAGCCTTTCAAGGGTCTCGGAGACCTTTCCCAGCCTGATGCTCGCAAGCTCGCTGCCTTTTATAAAGTGACACTGGTAATCATCGCCGTGCTCGCACCCAAGGAGTATGACACCGTCTATCCCCTTGGAAAGGGAGTCGGCTATCCAGACCAGGTTCATGGATCCCAGGCATCTCAAAGGTATTACCCTCACCCAGGCGTTGTAAGTCATTCTGTTGAGTCCTGCCATATCCAGGGCCGGATAGGCGTCGTTTTCACAGGCAAGGACCAGTATTCGGGGTTTTTCTTCGTCTTCCTCCGGTACTTCTATGGCCTTTAACATGTTCCCAATCATGGCCACGGAATAGTTCTTAAAAGAGATAATCCGCTCGGGACACGCCCCCATGCAGACACCGCACCTGCGGCATCTCGTCGGTTCCGGGAGGGGATTAAATTCCTTGTCCTCGTTTATTGCTCCAAAAGGGCACTCCACGGTACAACGCTTACACTGGGTGCACCGCTGCATGGCGAACTCCGGGTATGTCATGTCCCCTGCCCTGGGATGAACCGCGGCACCCCTTGAAGTGAGCTCGATGCATTGTATGGCCTTCATGACCGCACCGGCCGCATCCTCTGTTGCCGCAGCCCTGCCCATGGGCCTACGCACGCAACCTGCAGCGTATATACCGGTTCGCCTGCTTTCATAGGGGAAGCATATGAAGTGTGAGTCCGGGAAATCATACATCAGCGCAGGGATCTCCGGACCCTGGCGATATTCCAGGTTGAGGATATCGGATCGTCTTATCACGTCCAGGGGCACTTCCAGCTCTTCTTCTTCCTTCCCCTCCTCCTTCTCTTTCTCCTCTTGAGTTATGTCAGGGCCCAGTGCAGACACCGGCACCATTCCCGTAGCCAGGACCACCAGATCCAGGTTCTCCAGCAGGACCTCCTCCCCTAGCAGTTCATCCACGCCCTGCACGGTCAACATGTCACCATTGGCCGTGACCTGGGGTGATTGGCAGCGAATGAAGATCACCCCTTCCTCCTGTGCCTTACGGTACAGGTCTTCGGCCTGCCCGGGCGTTCTCAATTCCTTGTAGAGGACATAGACGGTAGAATCCGGGTTCTGTTGTTTGACCTGAAGGGCTTGCTTCAAGGCCACCGTGCAACACACGGTGGAGCAATAGGGCAGGTATTCGGGGTCTCTCTGGCCCGCGCATTGGAGGAAAGCCGCTTGCGCAATTTCTTTTCCATCGCTCGGCCTTTTGAGCTTGCCCTCCGCCCCCAAATCCTCAAACATGGAGTTGGTGATCACGTTGGGAGATGATCCGAAACCCAGCGCCTTATCAAGCTTATTCGGGTCATAGGGTTCCCACCCCGCAGCCATCACAATGGCCCCCACCTTGTGTTCCGCCTTGGAGCCGTTCTGACTTATGGTAACGTGAAATATTCCCGGCCCGCCGGAGGTCTTCTCTACCTTTGCGCCCGTGTAGACCTTTATCTTTTCATTTTCCTCAACCGCCTTTACCAACTCTTGAATGTCGTTTTCCCCGATTTCCTTGTAAGGAAAGGAGGCTATCATGCGGACACTCTTTTGAAAGCCTCCCAACTGGGGCTCTTTTTCCACAAGAATCGCAGGGTATCCAGCTTTTGCGGCCTCAAGGGCCGAGGTCATCCCGGTCACCCCTCCGCCTACAACGAGGATCTCTCTTGAGAATTCTTCGTCAGGCTTGTAAGGTTCCGGCAATTCCATGGAGTCTATCTTGGCAAGGCCCATCCTGAGATAGTCCTCAGCCATCATCTGGGTATCTTCATCCCCTGGCTTTTGACACCACACTACCTGCTCCCTGAGGTTGATCCTGTCCACTATGCAGTTTTCGAAGTTGAACACGTCATACATCACCCTTGGTGAACAGGCCGCAATCCCTATGCTGTTGACACCCTCCTTTTCTATATCGCTCTTGATGATCCCTGCCCCTTCCTTGGAGCATAGGTTCGGATGATTCTTGCAAATGGGAACGCCTTTTTCTTCGGTCACCACCTTGCTCAGCTGGTCAATATCCAAGGCGTCACCTATGCCACAACCTGTACATATATAAACCGCTATCTTCTTTTCCATGGGGCCTACCTCCTCGAAATTGATTGAATGGCTTTGAGTGCTGCAGCCGTTCCGTCCTGTACCGATTCCTGGACGCCGACAGGGGTCCTTGTGCATCCTGCCGCATATATCCCGCCCCCTGCCTGTTGAGAGGCTATGAATCCGTAATCATCATAGGGAACCTGGATAGGAAGAGGGGTCTCTGAAGTATTGGGTTGCATGCCTGTAGCCAGGACGACAAGGTCCACCGGGATCTCCTTCAGGGCCTCAGAAGTCGTATCTTCGACACGAACCACAAGGCGGTCGCCCTTTTCATCAGCGGTTACCTTGGCAACTTTGCCTTTTATGAATTCTATGTTTTCATCCTCCTTGGTCTTCCTGTAGAAATCCTCGAGCCGGTCCGTAGCCCTTATGTCAATGAAAAAGATGTATATTTTTGCGTCGGGATACTGTTCCCTGACGTAGTTGGCCTCTTTCATGGAGGCAAGGCAGCATATCCCGGAACAATAGGGAAGGTGGTTCTCATCCCTCGAACCGGCGCACTGGACAAAGGCCACGCTCTTGGGGGCCTCACCATTGGATGGCCGCACAATCTTTCCCTGGGTGGGTCCTGTCCAAGAGGCAAGCCTTTCCATCATCACGTTTGTAATAACGTCCGGGTACTGGTCAAAGCCATAGGTGTCAAGCTTTGTTGCGTCATAGGGCTTCCATCCCGTGGCCCACACGATGGCGCCGACCTTTAGGGTGAGAGTCTTGGGCTCCATGTCCAGCTCAATGGCTTCATAGGGACAGGCCTCCTTCACCTTTTGTGCCTCGTCACTCGCCACCAGGGCCGGATCCAGGACATAGCGCATGGGATAGGCCATGACATGGGGCAGATAGGCTGCCTTGATCTTGTCCATGCCATAGTTGAAAGGGTTCTCGATCTCCATTGAACAGGCCTCAGCACACTTGCCGCAAGCCGTGCAGTTCTCGTTGACATATCTCGGGTTTATCCTGAGCGTCACGTCAAAGCTGCCCTCCTGCCCGGATATCTCCCGCACCTCGGTCATGGTAAGTAACCTCACCCTGGGGTTCTGCTTGATGCGCCGGAAATTGATCTCCAGACCGCAATAGGGCGGGCACAACTTTGGAAAATAATTGTGGAGCTGGGCCACCCTGCCCCCCAAGTAGGGGTTCTTCTCCACTATATAGGTATCATAACCGGCTTCTGCGGCTTCTATGGCTGCCGTCAGACCGCTCATTCCGCCGCCTACCACAAGAATACCCTGGGTCTCTTGACTTTCCATTCTCTTCCTCCTCCACCATTTCTGTAGTTTCCCCGATCATTTTTCCTTCACCAAGGGCCTTCGCCTTGGGTTATCATCGCTGGTCAATCTTTGAGCCACTTGCCGCGGCCCGGCAGGAGGACTCAAACCAGCTTACATTACCGTATATTTCGGCCCACCGCCCCCCTCCGGTGGGACCCAGGTAATGATTTCGTATGGATCCAACACATCGCAGGTCTTGCAATGGACACAGTTGGAAAAATTCAATTTCATGCTGGGCTTTCCCGTCTCCTCGTCCAGTTCTATCTCATAGACATTGGCAGGGCAGAATCTCTGGCAGGGATTTTGAAATTCCTCCCTGCACTTTGTGTAACAGACATTCAGGTCACTGATCTTCAGATGGGCGGGTTGCTGTTCCTCGTGAGTCGAGCCCGAATAATAGACATCCGTCTCCTTGTCAAAGGTGAGCTTGCCGTCAAACTTCATCTCTCTCCTTTGATCTTCAGTTGGGGAATCAGTCCCGTAATAATCCTTTACCCTCTTCATATGGGTAAAATCCGGTTTGGATTCCAGGCGCCCCTTAAGGATTCTTCCTCCTAGCAGATACTGGATGCCTCCCCAAAAAATTGCCTTCCACAACCCCTTCTGGAAGAGCTGATGAAAATTCCTTGAGCGGTAAAGTTCCTTGCCCACACTGCTTTGAAATAGGGCCTTTTCGTATGATTCCAAATAGCCGGCCGAAAAATCCTCTTTCAAGAGAGACTCAAAAATGGTTCTCGCTGCGAGCATGCCGGACTTCATTGCCGAATGAACTCCCTTTAGTTTCTGGCTTATGAAGAGGCTTGCCGAATCACCGATTATGAGGCCTCCGTCAAAGCAGAGCTTCGGTATGGAAAAATATCCCCCTACCGGGGCCGTTTTTGCACCGTACTGTACCAGTTTTCCGTCCCTGAGGAGGTCTGCCACAAAGGGGTGTTGCTTGAATCTCTGGAATTCCCTGTGGGGGTCCAGATAGGGGTCTTCGTAGTCAAGTCCGGTCATTAGTCCGAGGGAGATGTGGTTGTCCTTCATGCCGTAGATAAAGCCCCCTCCGTAGGTGCGACTATCGTGGGGATACCCTACGGTATGAATTACCTCCCCTGGCTCCATCCGCCCTTCTGGTACTTCCCACACCTCTTTGACCCCGACCACGAAGTTCTGGGGATTTCTTCCCTGGGCAAGGCCCAATCTGTTAATCAGGGTCTTGGTGAGGCTACCCCTTGATCCCTCGCCAAAGACCGTCACCTTCGCGTGCAAATCTATCCCCGGCTCGAAGTTGGCCTTCTTGTTGCCTTCAGGGTCAATGCCCTTATCTCCTGTCCTCACACCGATCACGCGGTCGCCTTCATAAATGACCTCTGTACCGGCAAACCCGGGGAATATGTCCACACCGTTTTCCTCGACCCTTTCACCGAGCCATTCAGTAAAGCGGGATAGTGAGATAACGTAGTTCCCGTGATTATTCAAGAAAGGAGGGGTAATGGGTGACTTGATCTTTCCCTTCTTGGCAAGGAGATACATCCCTTCCTTTTTTACCTCCCCTTCCACGGGGGCCCCTTTTTCCATATGATCAGGCATGAGTTCCTTAAGGGCGTTTGGATTGATGACCGCCCCTGAAATACTATGGGCGCCAATGTATGCGCCCTTTTCCAGCACGGCTATCATGACCTCATCCAGCTTTTTCCCCTCGGCCCCCTTTTCGACCCTTTCGTTGTGCTCTTTTATGAGGTTCGATAGATGGAGCGCACCGCTAAGGCTGGCTACCCCCCCTCCCACGAAGAGGACGTCTACCTCCATTATTTCCCTTTCGTCTTCCACCGTCCGTATCCCTCCTTTTTGATGCTTTCTTGGGCTTCACCTGTTCCCGGGTCCACTGGATGCGTAACCCGTGGAAAAATTGCCATCACAAGGTCTTCAAACCGCTCGAACCGGAATCAAATGAAAGGATTTTTAGCACAAAAAAAAGGCATGTTGCAAGCTTTTTTGTGAAAAAGCTCACAAGGACCGGGGGATTTTTTCTCCCCCCTATTGAAGACGCGGCCCTGTGGGAAGCACCCCGTCATCCAATTTAACAACAAAATACCCCGGGCCCGCCACACTTTCGGCAGGACCGGGGTATTTTTCAGTAAAGATTAATGAGAACTAGACGCCAGGTATATTCCAGATATCCTTTTTCATCATTTCCCACTCCCCACTATTGGGATCCCAGCGGCAGTTCACAAAGCAGAGCCAGTTTTCATCATCCATCTTGGGAGTATCAGCCCTGAAGTAATATCCGGGCCACCTGGTCTCCCCCCTGAAAAGCATGGACCGAATGTGGGCTTCAGCCTGCCAGGTCCTGTGGGTATTCTCCCAGCACCTCATAAGCTCGTGCAGGTCTCGTGCTGCCTGTTTCTCGCTGTCTTCCTTGAGCAATTCCATGAGTTCCAAACCCCTCTCCAGGTTGGCTTTGCTCGTCTTGAAGGCAGCGGTCACTCCGCCTGCATATTCATCCATTAGTTTTTGAAGCCTGTGGAGGTATTGCCTGGGCATGATATAGTCCGTGTTGACTTCAGGATCAGTATACTTGCCCTTGTTGGCTTCAAATATCTCCAGGGGCTTCAGGATCCTGGCCTTCAGCTCTTCCACCTTTGCCGTGTCCACATTGGGCTCCTGGCCTTTCTCCACGATGTACTTGACCGCCTGCTTTCCTGCGATCCTGCCCTCTGTGTGGGACCCTGAGGAGAACTTGTGGCTCGAGGCCCCTGAGGCATCGCCGATTGCAAACAGGCCCTCAATAGTGGTCATGTTCGTGTATCCCCACTTGTAGGGGGTATCAAGATCTTCGGGCCCGCTGACCCATGCCCCGGATGCACCCGAATGGGAGCCGATGAAATAGGGCTCGCAGGCTGCAATCTCAGAGTGCTTTTCCTCGGGCTTGACGTTCAGGGCCGCCCAGAGTATCGCCTGGGAAATGGTCATATCAAGGAAGTCCTCCCAGGCCTCGCTCTCCAACTCCTTCATCTTTTTCTTGAAGGCCTTTGGATCATCCTTGTACTCCTCGGCGATCTTCTGGATTGCCTCGTGGGTCTCCATGTAAAGAGGACCAAGTCCTGCTTCCACATCCAGCATTCCCAGATAGTTTCTCAGGTTGGCGGGAATCGGTTTCGCAAGACCGTAGGGAGCCCAGTTCTTGAGCTCGTCTGCCCTCTCCACCATGTAGTCCCCTCCCTCGGCGCTTATCGCCCGGGATTTGAACAGCAGGAACCAGGCCCCGACAGGACCATAGGCATCCTTGAAACGGACCGGGATGAAACGGACTTCCTGGCAGGTCATCTCAGCACCAGCCTTAATGGTGAAGTAGGCGCTGGAACCGGTGTTGAACGGCGGATACCAGGAACGACCGAATCCCTCGCCCACTGAGCGCGGGCGAAATACGTGGACTGCACCCCCCATGCCGCAGATAACCGCCTTTGCCTTGAACACGTAGAACTTGTTCTCCCTTACACTGAAGCCAACGGCACCCACAATCTTGTTCCCATCCACCAACGGCTCAACAATGAACACCCTTTCGATCAGCTCCCCGCCGGCATCCGCCAGGGCGTTCTTTGCGGCTTCGGCGATAATGATCTTGTAGGATTCACCGTTGATCATGAGCTGCCATCTGCCCTCATGGACATACTTTCCCTGCTCATCCTTCCAGATCTTCAGGCCCCACTTTTCAAACAGGTGGACTGTGGAGTCAACATGGCGGGCGATGTTGTATACCAGGTCTTCCCTGGAAACACCCATCAAGTCCTGCCTCACATAACGAACGTAATCCTCTACCGTGTTCTCTCCATCCTTAACACCGACATACTGGTTGATGGCCGAGAGGCCCATTGCAACGGCTCCGCTTCTATCGGTTGCAGCCTTGTCTACCATGGTCACCTTAAGTCCGTGCTTCTTCGCCCAGTAGGCCGCCTCTGTGGCCGCACCACATGCCGAAAATCCCCCACCAACTATAAGGAGATCGGTGTTAACTTCTACTGTTTCAAAATCTACCATATCTTTTTACCTCCCTTTCTTTACTTCGGTGTGGGAACGGCATCCAATCCCAGGGATGCCGGCTCTGTCGCCAATGCTTGGTTGTTCAAATCATCATGTGTGGGATATCCGCCCAGTGGATCAGCCGATCCCTCAGGTGTCGTCCTGGTGGGGAACTTGAACCTCTTGATGCTGCCATCACGGAACTTGACCGTCCACATAATGTCTTCAGAGCCCCTTAACGGTGTGGCACTGGCTCCCATAGGTATGAA
>JAFDHB010000282.1 GCA_019308985.1 Deltaproteobacteria bacterium
TTGTTTTCCAGGGCTATCGCCTGCATAAGGGAATCCTCCAACCATTGTTCCAGAGGGCAAACGGCTGCCGGGTTCCCCTTGAAGACCCGGGAGGTGAAGGCATCGACCTGGTAGACGGGTATCTTCTTCATCTCCTTCAAATCCTCATTCCTTGATCAAGATGTCCTGGCTCACCTGGTCCACACCGGGCACCCCTACCATGGTCATAATTCTCTTGAGTTCGGCGGTAATACCCTGTACGACCCCTTTCACCCCTTCCCTCCCTGCGGCGCTCAGACCGTAAAGGATGGGACGGCCCAGTCCCACAAGACAGGCCCCGAAGGCGAGCCCCTTGAGTACGTCGCTCCCGCGGCGAAAGCCCCCATCGACTATCACCAGCATCTTGCCCTTCACCACGGAGAGGATCTCATCCATGACCTGAAGGGGATGGGGCAAGTAGTCTAAGGTGTGGGCGCCATGGTTGGAGATGACGATACCGTCAGCACCTGCATCCAAGGATTTCCTTGCATCTGCCGCGCTCAGAACTCCTTTGAAAATGAGTGGCACGGACACCGCGTTTCTTATTTCTTTGAGTTCTCTTGAGGATAGGGGGGCGCATCCGGATGCCACGATTCGATCCCCCACCTTGGTGCCCTGGCCGGCATCGATTTCAATGCCGACCCATCGGGCGCCCGCATCCAGGATCTGCTCAATGCCTTGAAAGATCTTCTGCCGGTCTTCGAAGGGTTTCACGTTGGCAGCAAGGGGAACCCCGGTCTCGGAAATCTCTTTCAGGTCTTTGGGGATGGGCGTGCCTGTCCACATGAGGCTGCCCGCCTCCTTGAGGGCTAGGGCTACCTCGAGAAGACCGTTTTCCATGATTGCAGGGATGGGCATAGTCATGGCGGACATGATGACCGGTGTCTCCAGGTCTGTTCCCAGGACCCTGCAGCCGGTCGATGCCTCCGGGCCATCGATGCACTGCTGCCTAAAGGTGTAGCGGTCCAGGACCTGACGATCATGTCTGAGGATGAACCCTGTCTCAACGGCACCGAGGGTGATGCCGATATCCCTTTGCCTTAGTTTCTCTTCACCCTTTTCGTAAAGCTCGGTCAAATCCACCCTTCATTCCTTTCATTTTGTCCTGAGAAGCCGGGTAGTCTGGACCAAGAGATTCCTTAATATCATGTTTTGGGCAGGAATGACAATGATTTGTCCCTTTTTCTTGACAGATGTCGAAGGGAGAGAATAGGATGTGCAACCGCCACGGATCCTGGAACTTCGCCAAAAGGAAACCAATAACCAATGGGTTCAAGAGAAATGTCTCGGAGGCCGAAACTATTTTACGGGTGGTACGTCCTGGCAGCCTCATCCATAATCCTCTTTTTCAACCAGGGAGCAAGGATGTCCATAGGAGTCATGTTCAAACCCATGATCTTGGAACTGGGTTGGGATCGAAGCTCCATTTCCCTGGCCGTGTTCCTCAATTTTGTTGGTTTCGCCCTGGCTGTCAGCCTTGTGGGCAAGTTTTATGATCGATATGGCCCAAAATGGGTGATCATCATTTCCACTCTCCTGCTGTCCCTGGGGCACATGGGCATATCCATTATCAATAACCTGTGGCAATTCCTTTTCTCTTACGGCATTCTTGCTGCCCTGGGTCTTGGTGGTACTGCCGTACCCATATTCTCGGCCATTGCAGGCAAGTGGTTTGAAAAAAGAAGGGGTCTTGCCATAAGCCTGGCCCTTGCCGGTAATTGCCTGGGCCAGTTCGCCCTTGTTCCTCTCTTTACCTTTTTTGTTCTGAAGTATGGATGGCGGATGTCCAATCTTATGATTGGTCTCATCATGCTCCTGGTCAATGTTAGCCTTACGTTCCTGGTGATAAAGGGGGATCCAAAGGAACTCGGGTACAATTCCTATGGAACAGAGGGAAGTACTGGGGCCAACGCAGATATAAAGCACGACTTATCCCAGGGAAACCCGGGAGACTTTACCCTCAAGATGGCAATGGGAACGCGCTCCTTCTGGTTTTTTACGACGATCATGTTCATATGCGGCAGCGGGGATTTTATGATCACGACACATTTGATCCCTTTTGTAACAGACACTGGAATTTCTGCTGCCAGCGGGGGAAATATGCTCGCCTGGTTCGGATTAATGAGCTTGGCAGGTATCCTTATTGCAGGCCCGGTCTCTGACCTGATCGGCAATAAGGTGCTTATTGCAGCCACCTTTGCCCTGAGATTTCTCCTGTTCCTCATGATTCTGAAGTACCAGAATGTACTTTCCTTTTATGCTTTTTCTCTCTTTTTCGGTCTTACCTTTCTGGTCACGGCGGTCCTTCTCCCAACCCTGTCCAGCAAGCTCTACGGCACGACCAACCTGGGAGTCATTGTCGGCGTCATAACCACGGTTCACCACGTGGGCGGGGGATTCTGGGCCTATCTCGCAGGCGTTATGTTTGATCGAGCGGGTAATTACCGGGCTGTTTTTATGCTCTCCATGATCATGGCGTTGGTTGCCGTATTTTGCACACTGGGTATTAGGGAGGAGCGCCATCCGGTTCCCTCTTGACCGAGTGGGGTGTCTGGAGGTCCCAAGGGGCGGTAAAGGAAAGGGGCATGAGAGGCGTACACATCTCCACTAGATGTCTTCATAAACGAAGATCTTAAATTGGTCAAATCGTAACATTTTAGCCGTTTGAAAAGCGATTCAGACAACTCGGTGATGGACGAACGGGGGTGATGATGCCTTTTCTTGCGTTCCGAGCCTCCCGGGCTGGTCTTTTCTGCGACTTATCTGCGGGGGAGTTCTGCCCCCTCCCGCTGTTCC
>JAFDHB010000283.1 GCA_019308985.1 Deltaproteobacteria bacterium
AGGCTCTGGCGGGTGTAGTGTTTGTGGGGAATTGCAAAATCAGGGTAAAAAGTGAATGTCTTGCCGCAACCGGGACATCTGAATCGAATCAGTGAACAGAACACCGCTTTGATCAACATCTCGACAATGATCAAAAAGCGGCGTTCCCGATATGCGTGAACCTTGAAAAAGCTTGAATCAACGCTGCACCGTGGACACGGAGGCAGGCTATGCGGGGTTATTTTATTCTTTTCCACTTTTCGCTGATATGCTTTAATGTCTTCAAGTGTCGCTGTGGGCGGCATATGGGTATCCCTCCTATTTCTTAGGGTATGGTTTGGTAAATCTCTAGTACAGGAGGGATACTTTTTCAAATTCCAAGGGATAGATTCTTTGTCTTTTCTTGGGTTGGATACCTGGGTAGCTAAATGGCAGGATAATACATGGTTGGCGAGATAGCGGGATATGTTATCTTGAGACTTCCAGGGTCACTTATTCTGAGACTTAGCAGTAAGAAATTCCTCTCAGGAAAGAAAAAGGCTCTTGCGGCCCCGATGTCTTACGCCATTTAACTCTGGAAATCCAGATTAGTGTCAAGTTGTCATATTGGGTCAGGATGTCGAAAAGAAGAATTGATGAAGTATGGAGGAGAAACTGTTCACCATCTGGATGATAGGGGATGCCTCGGGGCAAAGAAAGTTTATCACCCCGCTTCCTGACAAGGAGGCGTAACTATAGCATACAAGCTTTTTACATGTGTAACTTTGGCAGAGGATCTCCCTGAGTATGGGCTTCCTAGAGGCAATCTAGCTACCATTGTTGAAAGGCACGAAGCTGATCCGGTCCCGAGGCCAGGCTATTCACTGGAAGTTTTCAATGCAGTTGGTGAAAGGATTGCAGTGCTGGTTGTGGAAGAATCGAAAGTAAATCTCGTGAAAGAAAATGAGATTCTTCATGTCAGGCGCTTTGACAACGTGCCAGCCATGTGAATTAGGCCTTTCAGCAACAAAAAGCGCGAATATCACCTGGGCAGCTTGCTGGAAACTGAGGAGAAAGGAGTCAACGCTGCCCCGGATTTAGCTCCGGCGCCACCCAGGAATTCAAGATTTCCTGTTGACTGGATTCCCCCCCGGGGTCACATGAAAAGGGACAAACCTAAACAGGTTGTTGCCCACAGCCTGATCAAGGACCAGGGCAGCAAATACCATGGTGTCCTATCTTTGCTACCCGGCTATAGATCCCCGGAAGCTCTTTCCCCATGGAGGAACAGCTTGTAGCTACGATCACAAGTGGCTGCTTGGTGCACTGGTCTTTCGCGACTGAAAGTCCCCCTACAGGGGAAATGGTCATTCACAGCATCGGGCAGCGGAACGTTTTGGGCAACAGCCCCTAAACTGTTGACACTTTTTTGTCAATAGTTTAGGTTTGATCCTCTTTCCCTTGTGGTGTGGCTACGATCAAAAAGATTTTGGCCTCACTGGATATAGGGAAAATTCAAGTGTCAGCCGAGCCCATGGAGCAGGGAGATGAGACATGAAGGCCCGACAATTCGAGTTAAGAGTATTCAAAAGGAAATATGACGACATGGGACTCGCCTTTGGTGAGGTATCCTCGGAACAAGAACGCAAAGATGGGCAGCGAGAGGAGAAGGAAAATAGGATCTGGGGAACCCTGCAAAGGTCCTGACTGAGACCATTCCTAGCGCCATCAAGAAGCAAGGATACCGATCAACGGCCCTTTCACCTCAAAGAAAAGACTCGTTCATCCTGGATGAAGCTGCTGGTGTGAGACTTGGACTTTTTTTCTTTGCATTGAGACTCTCCGCAAGGTCAGTCGAATGGAGGAGTTTATCGCCGGGATAGAACGTATGAGCGACGAGGAGAGCTATTACTGGTACGCCAAGTGTTCCAATGGCAGAAACGCAAACAGGTCTAGGAAGGCCTTGAGAATCCTTCTCGCAGGCGAATAGTCGAAAGGCACGCTTAGGATCTTGGGGCTTCTGGCTGCTCTGCACCCGGCATCACCAACAAATGTCATTGGATATGAAGAACCCGAAAACGGCGTACACTCTACCAGACTGAAGCTCGTGGCTGATTTGTTCAAAAACACCCAGGAAATGTACGGTAAACAGATTATCATTAACACCCATTCTCCCATCTTCCCGACCTATTTTGAAGACCGTTTCTTGTTTGTGTGCAGGAAAGAAGGCCCCGATACCAAGGTTGTCCCTTTCAAGAGCACAGGCCCCCTCTTTAGAACAAAGGATATATCAAGAGCCCTCGAGGAACGGATCTTGAGGGGCGATTATGGCGGATAAGATTCCGGTTGGTTATTTTCTGGAAGACCGCGGTCATGAAATGCTTCTAAAGGCATTGGTGGGTCGCATAGCAAGAGAAAAGGGGTTGAGCCCTGGTGAGTGGCAGGATCATGTGATGGCCGCAGCAGGGGAAAAGTCAATCCGGGAATATAAAAGTTTTTGAAAAGCATTTCACCTAAAGGCAAACCAACCCCCTTCGACATCATTGTTGTGGCCTCAGACGGAAACTGCAAGGGATACCTGGAGAAGAAAAACCAGCTATTGGGTTATGCGGAAAAGGCCGGGTTTCCCAGGTTTGACATTCTGGTATTTGCAATTCCAGATCCCCACATCTAACGCTGGTACAGGAACGATCCCCCAAAAAAGGGGGGCAAATCTTCGGTTGACTCTTATTGACTTTATGCAAGAGTCAACCGCAGACTTGACCCTCTGATCTCCCACTCCATCGGGTCCTCATTATTTGGGAGGCAGCAAAACTCTCCTGTGATCAGGTTCCCCTTTTCTTC
>JAFDHB010000284.1 GCA_019308985.1 Deltaproteobacteria bacterium
TTGACTGAGGCGGGGCTGAACCGCCGCGCATACTCTCGTATCTCTTCCCGGTTGAACTCTTTTTGCAGGATCGTGCCGAATCCCTCGTGGAACCGATCTTCGGGCACCAGGACGCCGTTTTTCCCGATGATTTCCCTGGCCAGGTCTGTGTCCACGCTCAAGACGGGGAGCCCTTTGGACAGGCATTCTATGATCCCCACGGGCATGCCCTCCAGCTTTCCCGGCAAGAGCCCATAGTCGCATTGGGCCAGGAGCCTAGGCATATCCGCGTAAGGTAGGTGACCCAGGAACCGTACACTATGATCCAGGCCTTCGGCCCGAACCACCACCTTGATCTCTTCCAGCGTTGGTCCCTCCCCTGCAAAGATCACTTCGATCCGCTCCAGGAATCTCGGATCGAGCCTTGCCAGGCTCCGAGTGACAAGCAATTGATTTTTAGGGTCGGTGAATCGTCCAATCTGGACAAAACGCGCCTTTTTCGTCGCAGGCAGGATCCCGGGGAGACCCCCCGCCTCCCCTGGCTCGAAAAATCGGGGGGAAACGCAATTGTACACGGTCCTGAACCGCTTCCCCACGCTGAAGGCCTCGTTCATGGAGCGGCACACCGCGCTTGAGACCCCGGTCAAGGCATCGAAGCGCCGGTAGATCCTCTCCAAGAACATCCTCTCCAGGGACCGGGGCCGCACTTCCCGTAAGCCATGATGCGTGTATATCTTCTTAGGGATTCGACCCTTGACGGTTGCGCAGGCCAGCACGCAGGCCGGGTAGCCATGGGCGTGAAGGACGTCGATGCCCTCTTGCCGGATAAACTGCGAGAGCCTCCCTGCCGAGCGGAGATTTCGGGGCGTTGCGAGCAAGGCCTTCCACTTCGAAATCCCCTGCCCGATGTCCCGACCCGACAGCCTCAGAGTTTGGACGCCCAGCCCTTCCAGTTTCTCCTCGAAAAGTCTGGAGGCGTAAATCAGGGCCACGGCCTCCGAGATCCCTTCCCGCTTCTCCCCAAGCAGGTTGTAAAGGAGCGATTCTCCCCCCCCGAAAGCCACCGGCGCGATGAGGTGAAGGATGCGCATTCTGCCTTCAGGCCCTATACGTGCCTCGGATGCCGGCCCCGGCAAAGGAGCCCGTACTTAGCGATCTTGAACCGGCAAAGGGCATTTGCAAGGAACGGGTTGAGGCCGTTTTTCACGGTGACATCACGAAATTCCTGAAATGTCCTATGATAATCGAGGCTGCTCCTGCCCCCGATTCGCATGCTCGTGACCGGCCTGTCCACGAAGACGGGACGAACGCCTCCTCCGATCAGTCTCAGGATCATGTCGTGGTCTGCGGCGATAGGAAACCGGGTGTCATACCCTCCGATGCTGCGGTAGGCCTCACGAGAAACGAACATGGTCGGGTGGGGCAGGTAGGCTGAATACCAGAGCTGCCATTTTCGGTATTTCCAACGATATATTTTCTCCACGCGCCCACGCTTCTGAATCATGGAAAAATAGTAAAACCGCCCGGGGTCCGCCAGCCTTTCCGCTACGGCCTCGAGTGTGAAACGATCCACATATCGATCATCCGCATTCAGAAGGTGGATCCAGTCCCCCCTGGCCCTCCTGATCCCCTTATTCATGGCGTCGTAAAGACCCCGGTCAGGCTCGCTCACCCAGGAATCAATGCTATCCCCGTGCTTTCGGATAATGTCCAAGGTCCCATCCGTGGAGCCACCGTCGATGACAATGTATTCCCGGTTTGTGAACGTCTGGGCCCCCACGCTCAGGATGGTCTGTTCCACGAAACAGGCGCCGTTTTTGACCACCGTCACGATGGAGATTTTGGGGCGTTCGCAGTTCACCTGCCTCACCGCCTCCGGGAAGACTCGGCGCAACCGTCCCGATCTTGGAGGAGTTCACTGAAAAGGGAGACATAACTTTCGGCGCACCGTTTGAGGGAGAGATCTCTTTCCGCTTTGCGGCGGGTCCGTCTTCTCAAGGCCTGGTAGTCCGAATCGAGCACAAAGCGGATGCCCTGAGCCATTTCCCCTGTATCGAATGGCGGGGCCAGGTACCCGTTCTCTCTATGCGCGATCAATTCGGGTATGCCCCCCACCCGAAAGGCCACGCAAGGCGTGCCGCAGGACAGGGACTCGATGATAGTGTTAGGCAGATTGTCCTCCATATAGGGGGCCACAAACACGTCGCATGCCGAATAAAGGATGGCCAGGGAAGGCTCATCCCAGAGGGTTCCCACTGCGATGGTTTCTACCCCCACATCCTTGGGGGGCACCCAAGTGCCGAAGGCGACAAGGCACATGGAATCGACCCTGGCCCCTGCCCGGAGCACCTCAAAAATCTCCTGGAGGAATTGTCCGCCTTTCCTGGGATCCCCCATGGAATCAGCTGCGCCGAAAAGGACCAGGTCCTTGTCCTGGGGAAGCCCTAGCAGGGACCTGGCCCTACGCCGGGGAACGGGCCTGAAAAGGGTCGTGTCGACTCCGGTGGGGATCACCTCCACCCGGGCTTCCCGGAAAAGGGCGCTCCGGGAAGCGCAATCTGCCAGCCATTGACTAGGGCTTACGACGGTCAAATTCCGGGTGTCCCAGTAGCGTCTCTTCGAAGACCAGACAATGCGGGAAAGGTCGTATTCCCGCCGGCTCCCCAGCAGGGGGCAGCGGCCGCAGGAGGCCTCGTAGCGCAGGCAGCCACCCGAATAGTGACATCCCCCTGTGAAGGGCCACATGTCCGAAAGCCGCCACACGACGGGCTTGCCAAGGCGAAGGATCAAACCAATGGCCT
>JAFDHB010000090.1 GCA_019308985.1 Deltaproteobacteria bacterium
GGAAGCAGGAAGGACCTGGAAGCCAGGGTGAAACAGATCAGGGTCCAGACAGAAGAGACTACTTCCGACTATGATCGTGAAAAGCTCCAGGAGAGGCTGGCCAAGCTGGTGGGTGGTGTTGCGGTGATAAATGTGGGAGCAGCCACCGAAGTAGAGATGAAAGAGAAGAAGGCCAGGGTGGAAGACGCCCTGAATGCCACCAGGGCCGCGGTTGAAGAAGGGATCGTACCCGGTGGAGGAGTCGCCCTTCTGAGGACCATAAGCGCCCTCTCCAAGTTGAAGCTGGATGGAGAAGAGCAAAACGGTGTCAACATTGTCATGCGTGCCCTGGAGGAGCCCTTGCGCCAGATTGCAAACAACGCGGGCGCAGAAGGCTCAGTCGTTGTCGAGAAGGTGAAATCCAGCAAGGGCGCCGTAGGATATAACGCCGATACAGGGGAGTTCGAGGACCTGATGAAAGCGGGTATCATTGATCCTACCAAGGTGACCAGGTTTGCCCTCCAGAATGCGGCATCCGTGGCGGCCCTGCTGCTTACGACCGAGGCCCTGATAGCCGAGAAACCCAAGGAGAAGGAAGAAACGCCGGGAATGCCCCCCGGAGGCGGCATGGGCGGAATGATGTAAGCATGTTCTGGCGATAACAAACCCCTTGTAAAAAACATGCGTTTACTGTATTAGAAGGTTGTACCCGGGAAAGGTTCCCGGGTACAACCTTTTTTGTTTTGTGCGAATGGAGAGGCTGCTCATGTCCCGCAAGAATGAAATCCTGGTGACGGGTGCTGCAGGATTCATAGGATTTCACCTCACAAAGAGGCTCCTGGAGAGCGGTGAGGATGTTATTGGTGTCGACAATCTTAACGACTATTATGACGTTTCCCTGAAAAAGGCCCGCCTCGAGATCCTTGAAACCTACGACGGCTTTACTTTTTACAAGAAAGACATGGAGGAGCGGGAGGGCCTGAGAATGATCTTTGAAAGGCACCGGGTAAGCAGGGTCTGCAACCTGGCAGCCCAGGCAGGGGTGAGACACTCGCTCAAGGACCCCTTTTCCTATGAAAGGAGCAATCTTCTAGGGTTCCTGAATTTGATGGAATTGGTCCGTGAACACGAGGTCGACAATTTTGTTTATGCCTCCTCCTCATCCGTTTACGGAAAAAACACCAAGGTCCCATTCAGTCCTGATGACAGGGTGGATACCCCTGTTTCCCTTTACGGCGCGACAAAAAGGGCCAATGAATTGATAGCCCATGCTTACAGCCATCTCTACCGGATTCCTTGCACCGGGTTGAGATATTTCACGGTCTATGGCCCTTGGGGACGTCCTGACATGGCCCTGTTTCTTTTCACCGACGCAATCCTCCACGGCAGGCCCATAAAGGTCTATAACCACGGCCGCATGAAGAGAGACTTCACCTATATCGATGACATAGTGGAGGGTACCATTTCGGCCCTGAAGACCCCCTTTGAATATGAGATCTTCAACCTGGGAAACTCCAGCTCGATAGAGCTGCTTGACTTCATCCGTATCATCGAGGAAGAGCTGGGCAGGGAGGCCAAGAAGCAGATGCTGCCTATGCAGCCCGGAGACGTCCCGGAGACCTCGGCGGACATTGAAAGATCCAGGGATCTCCTCGGGTTCAATCCAAGGACCACCATCGGTGAGGGCATAAAGAGATTTATCGCCTGGTACAGGGAATACTACGGAAAATAGCCCCGCTTGCCTCCAGAAAAGATAACGAGGGGAGAAATCTGAGTTGATCAGGCCCTTCTTCCTTGACGCTTTTTGATCCCCTCTTCACAAACAGCTTTTATCCGGCAATTTGATCTGGTATCTTGCTGCAAATACTTTTGACAACATTGACGGGAGGTGTGCCTTGAAAAGGAGAGACAGGATTGATTTCTACTTTGATCCCATTTGACCCTGGTGTTGGATTACATCCAGGTGGATGGTAGACGTGGGCCGGCAAAAGGATATTTCAGTGAAGTGGAAGTTTTTCAGCCTAAGAATTATCAACAAAGGCCGCAGGGTCAGGAAGGATTTCAGGATACTTCACGAGATCGGACTCAAGGCACTGCGTGTTGCCGCAGCAGTGCGGCGGGAATTTGGGAATGCCGGGGTGGAAAGACTTTACACGGCGATGGGTACCTTTTACCACCATGACCAAAGGGACATGGACGAGCTTTCAGTAATGGAAGAAATATTAAGGACCTGCAAGTACCCCACCGGACTGGCGAAGGCACTCAAGGACAAGTCCCTCGATTCGGAGATTGAGGGGGACATGACCCAGGCCATAGACAAGGTCGGAAACGACGCGGGAGTGCCGCTCATTGTGCTGGACGGCGGGAAAGGAGAAGGGTTTTTCGGTCCGGTCATGAGTCCGGCGCCGAGGGGAAAGAAGGCCGTAGCGGTGTGGGATGCCCTTATTACCCTGGGCGGCGCGCCTGGTTTTTTCGAGCTGAAGCGCAGGAGGGACACCGGCCCTATTTTTGGTAATCGCCCAAAAATATGATCTTCCGTGTTCAGGAGGAACCTGAGCAGGTGATAGAGATCTCAAGAAAGGCTCATCCTATCCGCACCCTGGAGCCTTTCACAAACGCTCTCCTGTCTATTTGGCATATAGGTCGGGGAGGAGGTCCCCCAGATTTCCCATTTCCTCTATACAGTGTTGCATAAGGTCCCTGGCCATTTGTTCCTCGGCCTTGAATAACCAGAAGCGACTCCGCATTTCACAACCAAAATCGGTGTCCCGCACGAAATGCATCAAGTGGCCAAGTTGAACGTCTTCTTCAAGCAAGCCCACGTCACCGCAAACAACTGCCCCAACTTTTGCTTCTTGGAACCTTGAAGTATCCAGGAAGTCGGAGGGTTCGCGAAACTTGATTCTCAGTTTTACTATCTCTTTACCAATATATTCATGCACAAGGTGGCTGGCACCAATGTAATGCCCTGGACGCCAATGTCCGTCCCAGTCTCCCACCAGGTGGTCATGGGGATGCCACAATTTGTATTTCTCGGTGTCCCCTACATAACCAAACCACCAATCTATCATCTTCCCCTTGCATTGCGGCATGCGCGTCAAAACAGCCACGTACATGTCCCCATTGGAAAGACGAGTATATCCTGTCTCAAGTGGTAAATAACCCGGTTCAAGTAGTTTGTTGACTTCTTCGAGATTCATGAATTTTCTCCTTTCTCCATAACAAACGTCCTTACAAACGGGTTGCCCCCTTGGAAGCCCCCACCTCACCTCAGTCGGGGTCAGAGGTCAGGCGTCTTGATGCACCATCGCCTGGTGAAAACAGCCGAAGGTTTAGATTCCCATGAGAGGATGATGCCTCCAACCATTATTTCCCGAACATTCATAAATTCAACTGCTCGGCTACATGGTCCAGGCCGAGTTCCTCCAGTTTCCCTTTAGTAGGGACACCCGTTCTGAGATCCCAGCCCCTGGCACTATAATATTCGTCAAGCATACTTTCAAGATCCTCTTTGCTGATCATATGCCCTTTTGAGGCCCCTTTTTCCAAAGGCTCCTTCATTACCCTTTCAGGCAATGTGTCATCGGCACGCGTGAATCCTTCACGGACATTGAATGCCCTGGCCAGGTTGTTTATCCGTTCACCTACCTTTTGGATATCCTCCGGCTTGAAATGGAGTCCAGTGACAGCCTCCATCAGCGCAGCAGTATTCTCCAGGGCAAAATGCGGCACTGCCATATCCAACAAAAAGACGCACATGGTGGGACAGTCGGCGGTGGCGGTGCGTACATCCTGATTCCACTTGGTAAGCCTTCCTTTGCCATGAACGGCGAATCTGTCCACTGCATATGGAATAGGAATCCCGAATATTTCCTGGAAGGCATAACCCCTGTTGTGATCCGCACCGGTGAAGGCCGTGGCGTAATTCAGGCCATGGGCCTTGGCGCCTCTGACGTCGTAGCCGGGCAGTTCCAGGCCCTTTACGTGCAAGGCATATTTCCCCGACCCCTTGCCGATTTTCTCGGCGGCGACCTTGACACCATCGGCAAGCATATCTCCAATCCCTTCCCGGAAAGCTATCAGGTTGAGTAGTTGGACCATGGCCTCATGATTTCCGAACCTGAGATCCATTCCGCCGGTGTCGGAGGAATTCAAGAGACCCCTTTCGTAAAGCTCCATAGCAAAACCAATGGCTACCCCTGTCGAGATGGTGTCCAGTCCTAATTCGTCTGCGATACGGTCCGCGGCAATAATGCTGTCCAGATCCTTTACACCGGTCTGCCCACCAAAGGAATATATGGTTTCAAATTCAGGCCCTTCTGAAAGAAACCCCCAATAAGGCCCTTTCCGCGCCAGGTTCAACTGGCTGCATCCGACAGGACAGCCTGAACAGAAAACTCTCCCCATGTTACGAGGTTTGAGTGGCTCCACCCCGATTTGACTTACTGGCGTGAACTCTCCCGTGGCCGCCCAATTCTTTGCAGGGAATATGCCAAGGGCGCATGTGTTATCCACATTAGAGGGGGTGCCTGTCTTGGAGAATTCAGGATAAAGGACCGGGCTTTGTTTCATGGCCTTTGCCATCTCGTTCCTGGCAGCCTTCAACTTCTCCTTCGAATCCACGCGAACTGTTCCAGAGCCCTTGATGGCTATAGCCTTGAGGTTCTTTGATCCCATGACAGCTCCCAGTCCCTTGCGTCCGGCGGCCCTCATCTCATTGATGATGCAGGCCATTCTACTCATGTTTTCGCCTGCCGGACCAATACAGGCGATTCGGATATTTTGATCCTGTAGTTCGTTTTTGATCACCTGTTGGCAATCAGTTGTCTTTGTTCCCCATACACCCCTGGCATCCCGAAAAAGGGCTTTTCCGTTCTTTATCCAGAGATAGGTGGGTTTATCGGCCCTGCCTTCGATGATCAGGGCGTCATAGCCCGCCCGTTTCAGTTCCGCCGGGAAATGACCCCCTGTCATGGACATGCCTATTGCTGCGGTTAGTGGGGATTTACCGGTAACAGCCATACGACTCGCACATGGTATGGTAGTCCCGGAAAAGGGACCTACGGAAAAGATGAGTTTGTTTTCCGGTCCCAACGGATCAATGCCTGAATCGAGTTCATCAAACAGGTGTTTGATCCCAACCCCCGCACCGCCGATATAATCCCTGGCAACATCCAGGGGTAATAATTCTTCAGTCACGCTCCTTTTCCCGAGATCCACTCTAAGAATTTTTCCGGCATATCCCCCGTTGTACATTCCATTCCTCCCGACTAGGTGACACCCGCTTAGCCATCTTCCGGGATTGGGGGTGTCAGCAATCTCTTTCCGTCCCGCTCATGTACTATTAGGACGTGATTTCGAGAGGCCTCCCCAACCCCTTTTGCCCTATTTCAGATGGCTGAAGTATTGTATAATTCGCAATAAGCCGCTGCCGCTGCCACAGGTTACACAAGATATTGAGGATAAAAGTATTATATCCGAAAAGTCCTTAACCACTCGATGTATTCACGCATAATGAATACTTGCGCAGTCAAAACAGATTCACATGGCATGCCGAGCCTAGGATATACCCTTCAACTTGCGGATGGAGACCGTTTTGCCTTCCACCGGAAGGTTTTGATAGTTCCCGTTGGCAACCAGTAAGGCTTTGAAGGGGAATTTCTCCCCTTTCACCCATTGCAGACAACCAGAGGGAGACACGGCAATATTGTCTTTCGTGAATCTCATCGGTCCCTGCAATGTTTCCAGGTTGGTATCGGCCAGGGCCTTACGGATGGCCTCCTTTTCAAGGGTTTGTGCCCGCCTGAGGGCATCTGCCAGTATCTCGTATCCCGAATAACACCCGCCAAGTGGTTGGCTCCATTGCTTGCCGGATGCCTTTTCATATGCCTCGCAGAACTCCTTGGCGGTTTCGCCCGTCAGAGAAGACCTGAAAGGATAAGAAGGAAGCCACACGGCCTCTGAAGTGACCCCTACACCCAGGTCGCCTCCGATTGCTTCCATTGCAGAGGAGAAAAGCCCGGCCCTCCCGGCAGTACAGACCTTTGGGATGAAGCCGTTGCGGTGGCATTGTCTCCACATGGTGGTGAAATCAGGCGGGGACATGTTGGCAAATAAGATTTCGACATTCGCTCTTTTCCAACCATTAATCTGTGTCGTATAGTCATTGGTCCCCACGGGAAACCTGCCTAGGTCCACGAGTTTGTATCCCTTGGAGCCAAGTGCGCTCCTTGCACCCTCGGCCCAGGCAATGCCATCGGGGTCGTTCTGGGCGCAAAGGCCCACAACCCTGTTGGTCTCCACCTGATCCCACGCCTCAATAAAGGCTACAAGAAAATCCGCCACACTCATGGAAGCGTTAAAACACCACTCATACTTTCCCCCGTGGAGGAACATTTCCACTGGCATCATCGTGCTAATGGATGGCACCTTGAACCTTTCGCAGACCCCGGAGACAGGGCTCACCGTGGCGGGCGTAGCAGAAACATACATGATGTCTATCTTGTCCCTGAGGATCAGCCTGGAAGCCAGTTCGCCTGCCTTGGTCGGATTACTCTCCGTGTCCAGGATCTTTAGCTTTAAGGGTAGTTTTTTCCCGTATTCCTTGATGTATATCCCCCCATCCCTGTTGATTTCAGCCAGTGCCCTGTTGTCCAGCCACGGGGTGGACTCCGTGAACGCGGCCACAGGCCCGGTCAAGGGTAAAGGGCGCCCGATCAGGATATGGTCCTTTGAAGCAGCGCGGGCTCTTCTTGGGAGCCCTGGTAAGGCAGCTGATACGCCAATAGCACCAGCCGTACAGCCTACCTTCTTGATGAATTCCCTCCGAGTCATGTCTTTTTTCTTTTTCATCCCGCACCTCCATGATTTAATTTGTTTTTTCCGAATGTTCTATGACCATCGATTCTTGACACCCCAAAAAGCAAGACAGTTTGGTAGCATTGCTGATGATTTGACCCCGAATTTCGCAAGAGTGGAGAGTAACCCTTCTCCAACGTGCTATGGATAGAGTTAAGGGCTCACTGAAATAGTGAATCATATATCTAAGAATAGCCTCGTATCCTGTTATCCTGCATGGTTATAGATGACAATTGCGAAATTCGCGTTGAATATCACTATAACGATCTGTCGCCATAAACTAAAAGCATTGGAAACGGCCCTATTAGGCCAGAGAAGTGGCTCAGCAAAGGGATATATGTCTCTATGTTTGCCAAAATAGAGAAAAGCAAGGGCAATTTCAATGAAAAAATGGAATCAACTAGCCTGGATTCCCACGTTAGTTTTTTGAGTTAACACCATGGAGCATTACCCGAAGAGAAAGCGGATTCTTTTCCCCTCTAACCATGGCACTTTGAGATCCACCTTGTCAAAATCTGCTGATATCAGCAAGGGGTTATGGGCCCTCTTTTGGAAACGGATCAGGATGTCTTTTTTATACCACGAAAGAGCATGCCATCGGAGCAATTGCATTATGATAGTGAAAACACGGTAGATCTTGTGTCCGGTTTTGTCTAAACTCTAAGGCCTGCCGTCTAAGGCGGGAACACGACCAACTGCCCTGGGAACTATTTTGCAAAATTCTCACCGGACTCCAAGGATGTTGCTGGGAAATTAGCAGATCCTGGGGTATTGCTCCCCTGTCAGCATTTCCACGATCCTGGTGCCGCCGATCGGTGTTTTCATGAAGACCTGACCTGGGCAGTCTTCAACTATTTCTCCGATGATAGCCGCATCCCTGCCCAATGGTTCACTTTTCATGACCTCGAGGATTGAGTCTGCTTGCCGGGCACTCACCAGGGCAAGGAACTTTCCCTCATTGGGTAGGTAGAGGGGGTCCAACCCCAGGAGATCACAAATCCCTGCCACCTCATTCCTTAGAGGGATGTTCTCTTCCAGAATCATGATACCAATCCGGAATTTACGGGCGATTTCGTTCAATACGGTTCCAATACCGCCGCGGGTAGGGTCCCGAAGCAGACGGATGCCTCGGGTGGTTGAGAGAAGTCTCTTGACAATGTGATTCAAGGGGGCAGTATCGCTTTTGATGGGTGCGTCGAAGCTCAGGCCCTCTCTCTGAGTCAGGATCGTTACGCCATGATCGCCGATATAACCATTTATAATAATCTTGTCTCCCAGCTTTATGTCACAACAGGAAGGAAGCACGCCTTCCGGTACGAGACCAACACCTGCCGTGTTGATAAAAACCTTGTCTGCGGCGCCCTTCTCAACGACCTTTGTATCCCCTGTTACCACTTCTACGCCGGCTTCCTTCGCTGCAGCCCGCATATGGCTGAGGACCCTTTCCAGGTCCTTCACGGGGAACCCCTCTTCAAGGATAAGCCCGACACTGAGATAAAGGGGTGTCGCACCGCACATGGCAAGATCGTTTACTGTGCCGTTAATGGCAAGGGATCCGATACTCCCGCCTGGGAAAAAGATTGGATCTACAACGAACGTGTCCGTGGAAAAGGCAAGACGTGTGTCTCCCATGTCAAAAACAGCACCATCGCCAAGCTCGGAGAGGATAGGGTTGTCAAACAGGGGGAGGATGGTCTCCTTGATAAGCCTGTGGGAAAGCTCCCCTCCACTTCCATGATCCATCAGGATGTGTTCAAAGCCCATTGATTTAGCCCCTTAAAGAATCACTGCCCAAAAAGGCCTAGATTTGAAAGGCAGCCCTGTGCATCCCCTCAGCCTGACGGGAAAACTTTCCTATCCTGGTGATATCTATAATAGGCCGAGCATACCCCTTCCCTTGATACCATGCATGGCCCAAGGGGATCAAGGGGAGTACAGGGTTTCTTGAACAAGGGGCACTCCGGCGGGGTTTTTACGCCTGCGAGTATGTCTCCGCAGGCACAGATATCCGAATCCTCACCCTCTGGCACAGCTATATCAAAGGCCCTCTCAGCATCAAAGGATGCATAACTTTCTCTTATTTTCAGCCCGCTTTCCGGGATTTTCCCAAGTCCGCGCCACTTGACATCAACGGGCTCGAAGACCTCCTCCATAACGCCCTTTGCTTTTTGGTTCCCGTGAAGGGAGACCGCCCTTGAGTAAATATTTACCAGCGCAGGATGGTTTGACTCCAACTGCTCAGCAAGCGTCAAGATGGCCAGAAGAATGTCAGTCGGCTCAAACCCTGCAATTACGCACGGTATTTTGAATCTTTCAAAGAAAGGGACATAGGCAATCTGCCCGATAATCACAGACACATGCCCGGGGAGAATAAAACCATCGACCCTGGCAGCCCTGTTCTGCATCAAGGCAAACAGGGCGGGCGGTATCCTCTTGTGGGCCGAAAAGACAAAATAGTTCTCAGCGCCCATGGTCTTTGCGGAGATCAAGGATGCGGCGACCGAAGGTGCTGTTGTCTCAAAGCCGATCCCCAGGAAAACGATCTTCTTTGAGAGGTTCTGCTCTGCAATTGCCAGTGCATCAAGGGATGAAAAGACCACCCTGATATCTCTACCCCTGGCTCTTTCCCTGAGGAGCGAGGAGTCTGTCCCGGGGACCCTCATGAGGTCGCCATGGGTGACGATTATCACCTCGTCCATTCTTGAAAGCTCTATAAAGGCGTCTATTTCACTCCTGGTTGTGACACACACGGGACAGCCGGGTCCGGAAAGGAGAGAGATAGTGCCCGGGATCATGGATCGAATGCCGCTCTTGAAAATGGACACGGTGTGTGTTCCGCAAACTTCCATAAGCCTGATTTGTTTCCGGCTGATCCTGTTTATTTCATCAATGATCGCCCTGCAAATCCGGGGATCTCCATAAGCGCCTCTTCTTTGATAGTCTTTTGCAGGATTCACCATGGCACCTCTTTTCCTCAGGCCTCCTGCTCGGTCTTGAACAAAATCAGGCATCAGCGAGAAGCTGCCCTTGCGATGTGGGCCTGGCCTAAAGAAAGCCCCCCGTCATTGGACGGCACAAGGCGATGGGTGTACACTTCAAAGCCTTTCTTTTCAAGCGCCTTGGACAGTCCGCTAAATAGGATCATATTTTGAAATGCTCCGCCACTCAAGGCCACTCGATTGAGGCCGGTATCTTTCCTCACTATTTCACATAAATCCGAGAAGAGGAAAATCAACCACTGGTGGAATTTCCCGCCGATCCTGGAAAGGGATACCCGGTTCTGGACGTCTTTCACTATCCCTCTAATCAGCGGTTGAAGTAGGATTTTGTATGTCTCCCCTTCGGATACCCATTCATAGCCATAGATCTTATCAGATACTTCAGTGGAGTGTGATTCCAGTTCCATGGCTGCCTGTCCTTCGTATGAAACGTGGTATCTCAACCCCAGGATTGCAGCTATACCATCAAAGAGCCGCCCCATGCTCGACGTCCTTGGCGAATTGATCCCCTTAGAGATCATCTCAGTAATGATCTGAATCTTCTTTTTCTCCACCTGGTTCAAAAGAGGCACCCCGAGTTCCCAAAAATCTTCACCAAAGGTCCCGTACAGGTAGCTGGCAGCCATTCTCCATGGCTCCTTTATGGCTGCTGAGCCGCCTGGCATGGGAACATATGACAGGTACGCTACCCTTTGGAAATGAGTCGCCTCCGCAACAAGTACCTCTCCACCCCAAATATGACCATCCAGTCCGTAACCTGTACCATCAAAGGAAAGCCCGATCACAGGTCCTTCCAGCATGTTTTCGGCCATGCAGCTGGCGATATGGGCGTGATGATGCTGGATGCCTATCTTCCGTCCCTGTCCCTGTTCCTTTGCATAACGCGTGCTTAGATAGTCGGGGTGAAGATCGTGGGCGATTATCTCAGGCTGGATATCCAGGATTTTTTTCAGATGCTGGATGGTGGATTGAAAAAAGCGATAGGTCGGCAGGTTTTCCAGGTCTCCGATGTGCTGGCTCAGGAAGGCTTGGTTTTCCTTGGTGAGGCAAACCGTGTTTTTTTGCTGACCGCCGCATGCCAGCACCTGGGGTCCTTTCTCTTTGAGGAAGACCGGACCCGGCACGAAACCTCTCGAGCGACGCAGAAACCGCACCTCACCAAGGGCGTGCCTCAGAATAGAATCATCGCTTCTCGCGTGTATGTCCCTGTTGTGGACAAGGAAATAGTCGGCCACATTGCCAAGATTTTCAAATGCCTCCCCGTTTTCCGCGGCAATAGGTTCATCGCTGATGTTTCCGCTGGTCATGACAAGGGCTGTAAATTTATGCCTCAGGATCAAGTAATGGAGGGGAGTATAGGGGAGCATCACGCCGAAATACCTGTTACCCGGTGATACCTTCTTTGATATGGAGTTGGGTTCCCCTTTTTCCAGGATGACTATGGGCCGCTGTATTGATTCTAGGAGCAGCTCTTCTTCAGGAGTCACGTGGGCAAAGGTGCGGATTCGACCCACATCGTATGACATGAGTGCAAAGGGTTTATCATTGCGCCTCTTTTTTTCCCTGAGCCTCGTTACGGCCTTATGGTTCTCCGCGTCCACACAGAGGTGAAACCCTCCGAGCCCTTTGATTGCCAGGACGAATCCCTCCCTTATGAGATCCACGGCCTTGGTGATCGGATCGGTTGTGGGGACGATTCTCCTGCCTGCATCGTACAGGGTGAGTTGGGGACCGCATCGGGCACAGGCATTGGGTTGCGCATGGAATCTCCTGTCATTGGGATCATCGTATTCTGCCCGGCACTTGCTGCACATGGTAAAGGACTTCATTGTGGTGTTGGGCCGATCATAGGGGACGTCGTATATTATTGTGAACCGGGGTCCGCAGTTGGTACAATTTATGAAAGGATATAGGTAGCGACGGTCATTGGGATCAAACAGTTCCCGGAGGCAATCATCACACAGCGACGCGTCAGGCGAGACGAGTACAGACTTCTCGTGCCCACGGTTGCTTTTTTGAATGGTGAAACGATCAAAGCCCTTTATCTCCACAGGGTTGGCGGAGATTCTGGTGATCCGAGCAAGGGGCGGGCTCTTATCTGAGAGTTGACGGCAGAATTCCTGGACGACTTGAAAGGGCCCCTCAACGTGAATCGCAACCCCGGAAGAGGTGTTGGCAACCGTCCCCTTCAGCCTGTAATGGTTTGCCAGGCGATATACGAAAGGGCGAAAACCCACGCCCTGGACGACGCCTTCGACTTTCACTGCATATGTAACATGCCCGCGGGTCGTCTCACCCCCATTATTCCAATTAGGGATTTCCAATTTCATTCACGGATTCTAAGGCTTGACGTCCTTGCCGGAGAATGCCCTGTGCAATAGGTCAAGGGATTCCATGGCCTTGAAAGGATCAATCTTCTTTATGGCGAACCCCGCATGTACGATCACCCAATCACCCACATTCACGTCCTCAAGGAGGAACAGGCTGATCTCTCTCTTGACACCTTCGATATCCACAATGGCCCTGTGATCCTCAATTGTTTCGACTTTACAGGGTATTGCAAGGCACATGGTTTCCCTCTTCTCTTGAAACTCTTTACCCGGAACCGACCCTGCCTTCCCGGGCAGGGCATGAGACTCATTACGGAAAATTACCAGAGCGGCACCCCCGGGTCAACAGGTTTTCAAAATGACAGAGACATAACTTCGGAGCCGGAGCATTCTCCTTGTTGAGCCTGGATTTTAATCTCTCTCTGGGTTTAATTCCCCGCAGCTTGCTGCGTATGCACATGTATAATACTTCTGGATCTGTCATGCACTTTAGGGTATCCAGGAGTCAGGAGCCAGAATCCGGAAGGACAGGGCTGATACGAAGCGGTTTGTATGGTTGTCTTGTTCTTGCTCCTGAATTCTGGCTTCTGAGTTCTAGATACCCCGCTGCTTGCGGCGGGGTCGTTCATCAGGCTTTGGACGACGAGCCTATGAGCTCTTGACAGAGGTGGTGTTCTCTGCCATAGTCAGTAGCGGGAAGGGGCTGGAAAAGGGGGACTTGAATTCCGTTATTGTTTCTGTTGGACGCCCTGCCATTTTCAAGATAATGGAAAGAGAAAAGTGAAAGATTCCTCTCCGACTTCAGGAACCAAGAGCAAAGGCCTCATGGAACAGGACGACCTTCAGGGTCTGCTGGATGCTTTGATTGAGAAGGGATATCAGATCATAGGGCCGAAGATAGACAGTGGCGCCATTGTATACGATCATGTCAGATCATTGAAGGACCTCCCCATGGGCTGGAAAGATACACAGCAGCCCGGGACCTACCGCCTGCACGAGGATAGTGATGTCGCCGGATCCCTTTTCCAGTACGTAGTCGGACCCCAGGCATGGAAAAAATATCTCCACCCGGCAAGCGTGCAAATGTTTCGACTCCAAAGGGAGGGCAAAACTTTCAGGGTTGCGGACGCGGGGGTTCAAACACCCAAGTACGCTTTCTTGGGGGTCAGGTCCTGTGACATCCATGCCATAGAGATCCTTGACAGGGTCTTCAAAGGGGGGCGTTATTGCGATCCTTTCTACACCGCTATACGTCAAGAAATGTGCATTATTGCGGTGAATTGCACGAGCCCAGGGGGGACGTGCTTCTGTGCCTCCATGAATACCGGACCCAAGGCCGTCTCGGGATTTGATATTGCTTTGACCGAGATCTGCGAAGGAAGTAAGTATGTCTATGTTGCAGAAGCGAGAACAGGGCTGGGAGCGAACATCCTGAAAAAGATCAGGATTTCAGACCTGGATGCGAGGGAAATGGGTATCGCACAAGACTCTTTGCAGTCCGCTTCTCGAGAAATGGGACGTACCTTGAAAACCGAGGGACTTGAGAGGATTTTCTGCGAACATTTCGAGCACCCCCACTGGGACGAAGTGGCTGAGAGGTGTTTGACCTGCGGCAACTGTACCATGGTCTGCCCGACATGTTTTTGTTATAACGTGAACGAGGCCAACAGTCTCAGTGGCCAGGAAGCGGAGCGGTGGCGCGAGTGGGATTCATGTTTTAGCCGGGATTTTACGTACATGCACGGAGGCTGCATACGGCCCTCCGCCCGGGCCCGCTACCGGCAATGGCTCACCCACAAGCTTGCGACCTGGGTGGAACAGTTTGGTACTTACGGGTGCGTGGGGTGCGGACGTTGCATAACCTGGTGCCCCGTGGGAATAGATATCACAGAAGAAGCTCGGATGCTCATGGGGGGACCACAGCCGAGCCCTCTGGACCAGGATCCTTAGGTTGCGAAAGCCAAATACCTGAAAGGACGTCTCTCCTCTGGTAGAGATACAAGGATGGCGAACAAGAGGAGTCGAATAACTGATAACAAATAGCAAGGAACGTAACACCTTAACCCTTTGAAACACCCCCTCAGAAAAGCAGAACAGGGGATGATGCGTTTTCTGGAGTGACTGGCGGGAGGGCGCCGTCTTTTCGCGACTTATCAGTGGGGGAAACCGCGGCCCACGACCCGAAGGGGCGGGGGAACGTCGGAGGGGGCAGAACTCCCCCGAAAGGCGTTATCCCCTGTATTCAGCCACCAGTGGATTCTGCGAGTTGTCTTTCAAGAGGCTAAAGTGTTACCAGATAACAAATAACCGATAACAAATAACCGGTACCCGATAACCAATACCAAATAACCCCCATTGGTTGTCTTGACTCGATAGGGGGCAGAGAAAGGGTTTTCACCATGGAAGCAATGCTCAAGACAATAGCCGGACATCCCTTTTTTGAAGGCCTGGCGCCTGATCTCGTAAAGGTCATCGCCGGCTTTGCAAGCCAGGTCCAATATGACGCGGGGCAGATGATCTACAGGGAGGGAGAAGATGCCAGTCAATTTCACCTCATCACTTTTGGAAAGGTCGCTATTGAGATTTTCGAGCCCAAGAAGGGCTCACGCATCATTCAAACCATTGGCCGGGGCGACGTCTTGGGCTGGTCATGGCTGTTCCCTCCCTACAAGTGGCGATTTGACGCGAGGGCCCTTGAACTCACCAGGGCCATCGCTCTCGACGGCAGGTCTTTGAGGGAGAAAGCGGAAACGGACCATCATCTCGGATACGAGTTGCTGAAAAGGTTCTCCAGGGTCATATTGGAACGGCTTCACGCCATGAGACTTCAACTGTTGGACGTATACGGCGATTAGCAAGGGGAGGAATCGGATTGGAAGCACAGGCCCATGATGTAATGTCACCGCGCCCTTACTTGATAGAGAGATTCAAGAAGGAGACCCGGGATACATTCACCTTGGAGCTTTCTCCTTCAAAGGGGGGCGAGGCATATTCCTTCAAAGCAGGGCAATTCAACATGCTCTACATGTATAGTGTGGGCGAAGTGCCTATATCAATCAGCGGCGACCCTTGTGATAGCTCTAGACTCATCCATACCATCCGCGCTTACGGTTCTGTGACCAGTGCCATGAATACCTTGAAAAAGGGGGACTGGATAGGTGTCAGGGGGCCCTTCGGGAACCATTGGCCCATTGAAGATCTTACGACTTACGACATTTTGCTGGTGGCAGGCGGGATCGGTGTGGCTCCCTTGAGGCCGGTGCTTTACTATATCCTCGCCAATCGAGAAAAGTACGGGAAGGTCGTCCTGCTTTATGGGGAAAGGACACCAGGAGATATCATCTATAGAAAGCAGATAGAACAATGGCGAGGGAGGTTTGACCTGGAGATCGATGTGACTGTTGACAGCGCAAGAGAAGGCTGGAGGGGTAATGTTGGGGTCGTGACCGCTTTGATTCCTCGGATTCAACTGGATCCCCTGAACACATTTGCGCTTGTGTGCGGTCCGGAGATCATGATGCATTATACAATCCTGGAATTGAAGAGGAAAGGCCTGGAGGAAGATCACATCTATATCTCCACGGAAAGAAATATGAAGTGTGGCGTGGGTTTCTGTGGGCATTGTCAGATAGGTCCCGTCTTTGTGTGTAAAGATGGCCCTGTTTTTAGATTTGACAGGGCAAAGCCGTTTTTCGGCAAGCGGGAGATGTAAATGCCAAGACCCAAAAGACCAAAACTGGCCGTATGGAAGTTCGCCTCCTGCGATGGTTGCCAGTTGTCCCTGTTGGATTGCGAGGAAGAGCTGCTGGAAATTGCCGATGCCCTGGAGATCGCTTACTTTCCCGAGGGCTTCCGGGAAGTGATTAAGGGACCCTATGATGTGTCCCTCGTGGAGGGAAGCATTACCACTTCCCACGATGCCGAGCGCATTCACCGGATCAGGCGGTCTTCAAAGATCGTCATTACCATTGGTGCTTGTGCTACGGCAGGGGGTATCCAGGCCCTACGCAATTTTCAAGATGTGAATGAATTTGTCCGCATCGTCTATGCAAGACCTGAATATATCTCAACCCTGGGTAAGTCAACCCCCATATCCGATCACATCCAGGTGGATTATCAGCTCCAAGGATGCCCCATCAGTAAGTACCAGTTGATCGAGACGGTCAGCGCATTGCTTAACCGCCGAAAGCCGTTTTTGCCCACTTACAGCGTTTGTATAGAGTGCAAAAGGAAAGGGAACGTATGCGTGATGGTTGCCCAGGGCATTCCCTGCATGGGGCCTGTAACCCAGGCCGGCTGTGGCGCCCTTTGCCCTTCCTACCACAGGGGTTGCTATGCATGCTTTGGGCCCAAGGAGACACCCAACACCAAGTCATTGAGCCAGTGGTGGAGTGAAAGATTCGGAATGGAAGGATCCAGTATTATGAGATCCTTTCGCAGTTTCTATGCCAATACCGAACCCTTTCGCAGGGAGAGCGAGGACCATGAAAGGTAGGAAGACCATCAGGGTGGATTACCTGGCACGGGTTGAGGGTGAAGGCGGGTTGACAATAAAGGTTCGTGGTGATGAGGTGATAGATGCCAGGCTGGATATTTTCGAACCCCCCCGGTTTTTTGAGGCCTTCCTGCGAGGCAGGCACTATTCAGAGGCGCCGGACATAACGGCTCGGATTTGCGGGATATGCCCTGTTGCCTATATTATGAGTTCGATCCAGGCCATGGAGTCGGGATTTGGGGTCAGTGTCAGTGACGGGATTCGATTCCTGCGCAAGCTGGCTTACTTCGGCGAATGGATCGAGAGTCATGCGCTTCACATCTATATGCTTCATGCGCCTGATTTCCTTGGTTATCAGGACGCAATCCAACTTGCCTCTGATTATCCTGAAGTAGTCAAGCGAGGTCTTGAACTCAAGAGAATCGGGAACCACCTCCTTGCTGTTGTCGGCGGCAGAGAGATCCATCCAATCAATATCAAAACAGGTGGTTTCTACAGGGCGCCCGAGAAACGAGAGCTGAAAGGGCTCGTGGACCAGTTGAAATGGGCCAGGGAGGCGGCCTACGAAACAGTTCGTTGGGTCGCGGCATTTCCTTTCCCTGATTTTGAACAGGACTACGAGTTCGTCGCCCTCCGCCACCCTGACGAGTATGCCATCATTGAGGGGGGGCTGGTCTCCAACAAGGGCCTGGATATCCCTATCAGCGAATTCGAGAAATACTTTGAAGAAGAACAGGTGGAACATTCCACCTCCCTGCACGCGGTTATCAAGGGAAGGGGGCCTTACCATGTGGGACCGCTTGCCAGGTTCAATCTCAATTTTGACAAATTGTCGCCCCTGGCCAGAGAGGCCGCCCAGGAGGTCGGCTTGGCACCCACATGTACAAACCCCTTTAAGAGCATTATCGTTCGGGGAATTGAGACATTGCATGCCTGTGAAGAGGCCCTGCACATCGTTGAATCCTATGAAGAGCCTGCCGAGCCCTGTATGGAAATCAAGCCCCGGTCCATGATAGGCTATGGTTGTACAGAGGCGCCAAGGGGCGTCCTCTGGCATCGATACGAGGTAGATGATCGAGGCACGATCCTGGATGCCAGGATCGTGCCTCCCACCGCACAGAACCAGAAAATGATAGAGAAAGATCTATTTAACTTCGCTAAGAGCAACATCCACCTGCCCCGGGACAAGTTGACCTGGATGTGTGAACAGGTCATCAGAAATTATGACCCATGCATCTCTTGTTCCTGCCACTTCCTCAAACTGGAAATTGATCGGGATTAAGGGGAAAATGCCGCTGCCGTGAAAGTATGGATGCTGGAAATGCCATGGACAAGGATACCTGCATCGAAGTCCTGATAGTCGGAGTCGGCAATGGAACCAGGGGAGACGATGGGGTTGGACATTTCATCGCCCGTGAGCTGGAAAGGTTATGCCTACCGGGGACCCGAGTCGAGTGTTACAACGGTGATGGAATCACCTTATTCACACATTGGAAGAAGGGTGATATTGTAATAATTTTGGACGCAGTGAGGGCAGGGGAATCACCCGGGAAAATATATCGCTTCGAAATGCCAGGGCAATCCATCCCTTTCCAGATCTTCAGTGATTTTTCAACACATCAATCGGGCATCCGCGAGACTATTGAACTGGCCGGTGCGCTGGATCAACTTCCTTTCCGCCTGATAGTGTATGGAGTAGAAGGCCGGTGCTTCGAGATGGGCAGCGGACTTTCGGGGGAGGTAAGAAGGGCGGCGGCCGAGGTGGTAGAAATGGTGAAGAAAGACGTAAGGATTAATGTAGGCAAAGGCTGGTTGAGAAGGTGAAGAACATCCATCGAAAAACCAAGATTGTGTGCACACTCGGTCCTTCCACGGATTCGAAGGAGATGATCCGCGGCCTTGTGGCGGCAGGCATGGACGTGGTCAGGCTCAATTTTTCCCATGGTGATCACGTGAGCCACGGTGAGGTCCTCCGTATTGTGAGACAGGTTGCCGCTGAGGCGGGAAAGACCGTAGGGATATTACAGGACCTGGGGGGGCCGAAAATCCGCATAGGCGACCTGGGACCGAGAGAGCTGGAATTGAAGGCGGATGACCGGCTAGCCCTCGCTCCCGAAGGCCATGAAGGCCCCTCGGCGATTCCGGTGAACTACCCCTACATCGTGGACGATGTGAAGGAGGGGGACAGGATTTTGCTGGCAGACGGGGTGGTGGAACTTGAGGTGGAGGCCAAGGAAGAGAAGAGAATCATCTGCAAGGTGATTTTAGGGGGCAGGATCTCCTCTCACAAGGGCATCAACCTTCCCTCGAGTAAATTGAGAATTTCCGCGTTTACGGAAAAGGACAGGAAGGATCTTCTCTTCGGTCTGGAGGAGGGGGTGGATTTTGTCG
Organism: Deltaproteobacteria bacterium; assembly: GCA_019308985.1. The sequence goes on from JAFDHB010000090.1 coordinate 19,053, forward strand.
CCTTATCCTTCGTCAGACACGAGAAAGACCTTGAGCCCGTGAGGGACATTATCAATCGCAGTAATAGTTCTCCTTTGCTCATTGCAAAGATAGAAAAGCCCCAGGCGATCGAGAGACTGGAGAACATACTCAATGTGGTAGACGGGGTTATGGTGGCGCGGGGGGACCTAGGGGTGGAAATGCCTCTGGAAGAAGTCCCCGTAATGCAGAAGAAGATAATCAGCATGGCAAGGCAGGCAGGGAAACCCGTGATAACCGCCACCCAGATGCTGCGTTCAATGGTAAACAGCCCGCGCCCGACTCGGGCAGAAGCGACAGATGTTGCCAATGCAATCCTGGACGGCACCGATGCCCTGATGCTGTCGGAAGAGACCGCAGTCGGGGAATACCCTATAGAAGCAGTTGGGATACTCAACAGGATTGCCAATGCAACCGAGGCCCACCTCCACAGGAGCAACCTGGAATACGAGCCGTTCTCGGGTAAGCTCCCTGTCACGGCCACCACGATTGCAAGGTCTGCCTGCATAATGGCAGAGGATCTCAAGGCCGCCGCCATAGTGGCCTGCACTTCCTCTGGGAGCACTGCCCGCCTGGTTGCGCGATTCAGACCGTCATGCCCCGTACTGGGTCTTACGCCTGAGCAGGAGACGGCCCGGCAATTGACCATGTCCTGGGGAGTGATGCCGATCATTGCAAAGGAGTTTTCAGATACGGACGACATATTTCAACAGGCTAGCCAAGTCAGGGGACAAGATAGTGGTCACGGCTGGAGCCCCGCCGGGGAGGCCTGGTACCACCGACCTGGTTAAGGTGATCGAGGTGTAGGACCTCTTTTGAGGGGGCCTTAAGACTCACCCTTTGGGAGCGGCAGGGGAAACCTCTATTAGAATTGGCTCCTTGAAAGTG
>JAFDHB010000091.1 GCA_019308985.1 Deltaproteobacteria bacterium
GAAATCCGAAAATCGAAACCTGAAACAAATCCGAAATCCGAAGGACCAAATGTTCGAAACATAAAAAATGATCTTAGGGAGGAGATATCCTGTCAAACGAATGTTTTAGTCCTTAGAATTCATGTCATTTGGTGCTGTCGTTCGACTTTGCTCAGGATGGTGAGTTGGTCGAAGCATTTCGAATTTGGTGCTTCGATATTCGAATTTCCATCTCTCGAAAATAGGGTGCAACGCTTTGGCCCCATCTTGGGGCCTTCCTCATACCACCAGTTCTACTGGTGGACGGTGATTACTTCCTGTCACTTGATTCGGATGATTCGGCCTTGAATCTGCCTGTCAATGGTCAGGATGCCGATAGTCCGTCTTCCCGGGAAGGGCAGGCCGCTGGAAAAGGCGCCAGGATTGAAAAAGAAGACCCCGTCCCTCCAGTGACAGCTCGGCCAGTGGCTGTGGCCATAAACGACGCAGTCAACGCCCTCCAATTTTCTGGACACCTTCCTGCCCATGCTCATGGGCCAGCCCCAGCCGTGCATGACACCTATCTTGAAATCACCTGCAGCGATGATCTCCTTTGCCGGCAGGATTCGTTTCACCTCGGGGCCGTCGTTGTTGCCCGCCACTGCGACGACCTTTTTGCCCTTGAACGCATCCAGGACGTCCGGGGTGACGAGATCACCCGCGTGGATTATCATGTCCACGTCCAGGAAATATCTCCGGACCGTATCCTCAAGAAGGGGTGTGGGTCGCTTGAGATGGGTATCTGATATCACGCCTATTTTCATATCCCTAGATGGCCAATCCCGTAAGAAGGCCCTCTCTCAAGGCCTCAAGGGCATTTCTGGGCTCCAGTGCATCTCCGATGACACGTATCTCGGGGACCAACTCCTTGATCTCGGCGGCAAGGTCCTTCTGCGGTTCGGCGCCGGTTGCAATCACTGCCGTATCAGCGGAAAGGAAATCTTCTTTCTCGTCCTTTCCCCTGGTGAACTTTACGCCTCGGCCGGTGATCTCCGTGGCCCTGGCGCCCGTCAAGATCCTCACCCCGAGACGCCTTAGTTCCGCCATCACGGTCCAGCGGGTGGAGCTCCCTATGTCCGTACCCGCCCTTCCCGTCATTTCCAGGACCGTGACCTGTTTGTTTCCCCTATTTAGAAGAGCCTCAATGGTATCCAAGGTTTCAGCCTTGTGGACCAATAGGAAATGGGTGACTTCCGCTGGTATGGTGCCCTGGCCCGCAAGGTAGAGGGCGGTCTCAAGGCCCACGGCGTTTCCCCCTATCACCACCACCTTCCTGCCCGTGAAGGCCTTGCCTGACAAAACATCCCATGCCATGATCACGTTATCTTTGGAAATGCCGGGAATGTCAGGCGCAACGGGGCGGGCACCGGTGGCCAGGATCACCAGGTCAGGGCCCATGGAAGAGATGAAGGAGCGATCCGCCTCCTTGCCGGTAAGCACTGCGACCCCCAGGGTCTCCAGGTTGTTTGCGAGATCCGTGACCAGGGTGACCATTTCCTTTCTGCCGGGGATGTACCTGTTGAGCAATATGTGCCCACCGAGCCGTTCCCCTTTTTCCACCAGGGTGACCCGGTGTCCCCTCTCGGCCGCGGTGCAGGCGGCCTTGAGTCCTGCGGGCCCTCCCCCGATGACCAGGACTTTCTTAGGGGCGGCGGCAGGTTTTGACTCGAGCTCGGCCTCATGTCCGGCCCTGGGATTCACCAGGCAGGTGACGGGCCTGTACCGGAAGATGTTGTCGAAGCACCCCTGGTTGCAGGCTATGCAGTGGTAGATCAGGTCCTCTCTACCCTTCTTTGCTTTGTCGGGTAGTTCCGGGTCTGCCAGGAGTGCCCTGGCCATGGCGACCATGTCCGCCTCGCCGTTACGGATGACTTCCTCTGCCAGGGCCGGATCATTTATCCTGTTACTGGCAATGACCGGGACCGAAACCGCGGACTTGATTCCTTGGGCGAGATAGACGAAGGCCTTCCTGGGTACGAACATGGTCAACTGGGGGATCCTGGTCTCATGCCATCCCCCTGTCACGTTGATGAGGTCAACCCCTGCCTTTTCCAGTTCAGAAGCGAAGATCCTGGCCTCCCTGTTGGTATTGCCCCCTTCCATGAAATCGTTGCCAGCCAGCCTCATGAGGATAGGGTACCGAGGGCCGACGGCGTTCCTGACCTTTTCCACCACCTCGACGCCGAACCTCATTCGGTTCTCCAGGGAACCGCCGTACCTGTCCTGTCTCAGGTTGGTCAGGGGGGAGAGGAACTGACTGATGAGGTATCCGGCGCTGCCCAGGATCTCCACCGCGTCGAACCCTGCCTCCTTGGCCCGGAGGGCGGCCTGTGAAAAGGCATCCTGGACCTGGGGAATCTCGTCCAGGTCAAGGGCCCTGGGTGTCTCCCCGGTCAGCTTGGATCTCACTGCTGAGGCGGAAAAGGGTTTCCTGCCCCCTATCATGGAGGAATGGGCATAGCGTCCGGCCTGGTAGAGCTGGGCCGCTATCCTGGCTCCGGAGGCCTTTACCGCGCTTGCGAGCCTTTTGAGGCCGGGGATGAACCTGTCGTGGTTGATGGATATCATGCTGGCCATGCCCCCGTACTGGTCAATGAGGCATCCCCCCACTATCAGCAGGCCGGCTCCGCCCTTTGACCTGGCTGCGTAAAAGTCAACGAGGCGATCCGTAACTTCGCCATCCGGGGTGTAATTTAGGTGCATGGCGGTCATGACGATGCGGTTCCTGACTTCCATGCCCTTGACTGTTATGGGAGAGAAGAGGTGGGGAAAATGAATCATGGTGTGTTCTCCTGTGGGTCCAAGGTTCAGGGTTCAAGGTTCAAAGTTCAAGTTTGATGAACTCGTAAAAAGTCAAAATTGAGATGGCAAAGTAAAAAGCTTCAAGTAAGTATTCAAGTTGAGCTTGCGAAATCCCGCTTAGCGGGAGCGCGCAAATCTCGTGTGATGAGGCCACAACGAGATGAAGCGCAACGCAGAAATTGGACTTTTTACGAAGCCATCAAGATTCAAGCAACAACGATGTCATTGGTCTGCGGTCGTCGGTCCGTGGTCATCCGTTATTGGTTATCGATTACTCGTTTCTCGTCACTCGTCACTTCTGTCTTGTCGCAACAGAATGTTGCTCCTACAAACTGCTCACTCTCTTTGAGACTACCCTATCTTGTACTTGATATTGAGGTCAAGGTCTTTACGCAGGGTGTGATACACGGAACAGTACTTGTTGAGGCTGAGATCAATTGCCCTGTCTATCTTCTTGGGCGTAATCCCTTCTCCCTTTATGTGAATCATGAGTTTCACGGAGGTGTAATACTGGGGCGGTTCCTGCCTGCGGATACCCTCTGCTTCCACCTCGTAACCGGATACCTCGCACCTCATCTTCCTCAGTATGTGGACTATGTCGATGGAGATACACCCGGCTATGCTCAGTAGGAGTGTCTCCGTGGGTGAGCAGCCTTCCTCGTAGCGGACGTCGTATTCCACCTCGTAGCCCCTCTGGGTCATTCCGATGAAGTAAAGGTCCCTCTGGAGGGTAAGCCTTGCCTTGTTGGCCGGCAAGATCTTTTCCTTGTACCCCTCGAGTTCCGGTTCCAGATTATCGTTCTTTTCTTGGTTCATGGATAGATTCAGACCTCCTTGTTTTCCAAGAATCGTTGGTTTTTCACATCTCTTTGTGTTCCGCGTTAATAGCAGGAATCCCCGCCATGGTCAAGGATGAGACAAGAAGGGAGCAGAAAGAAGTAATCAGAAATCAGAAAGCAGAGAGCAGAAAGCAGAAAGCAGTGAACAGTAGGAAGGAACAAGGGACAAGTCACAACTCGGGAGACAACGAAATAGACCAAACAGACCAAACAGACCGAATAGACCGAATAGACCAAACAGACCAGACTTTGAATCTTGAATCTCCCCTTGAGGCAGTAATCCGTTGACAGGCAAAGGGCAGTCGAGTATCAAATTGCCTATGGATACGGACAAAGTTCCCTTCATATCAGCACTCAGGACTTTCAGCATCCTGAAGGAATACTTTGTCAGGGGCAGGCGGCACCTGGCACTAGGGGTCCTGAGCCTTCTCCTGGTGGACCTCCTCCAGATGCTCATTCCCCTGGTCATAAAGAAGGCCGTGGATGCCCTTACCCTGGGCACGGCTACAAGGGCGCTGCTGGTAAGACAGGGCATGATCATAGTGGTGATCGCGCTCTTCATCGCCATGCTCAGGTACCTCTGGCGCCACCTCCTCTTAGGCCTCTCCAGGAAGGTGGAAGAGGGCCTGCGAAACAAGTTGTACCGTCACCTCCAGACCCTGCCCCAGTCATTCTACAACAGGACAAAGACGGGTGACATCATGGCGAGGGCCGTCAATGACATCAACGCCATAAGGATGGCCACGGGCATGGGCCTGGTGGCACTGACGGACGGCTTGGTTATCGGCATCGCCGCGGTGGGCTTCATGCTCTACATCAGCCCCCTTTTGACCCTGATATCCCTCGTGCCCGCCCCGCTCATCATATTGCTCACGAGACTCCTCACCCGGCGCATGTCAACAGGGCACGAGATGGTGCAGAAGGCCTTTTCAGATCTAACGGAGAGGGTCAGGGAGGCCTTCTCGGGCATCATGATAGTCAAGGCCTATGCCCGGGAGGGGTGGCAGTACGAGCGGGTGAAGGAGAGGGGGGAGGAGTGCGTCTCCCGGAACATAGAACTGGCACAGACCATGGCCGTCTTTTTTCCCATGATGGCCGTATTCCCCAATCTGGGCATGGCCATTGTGATCTGGATGGGCGGACGCTTGACAATCCTGGGCAGCATCACCACGGGAGACTTCGTGGCCTTCATAAGCTACCTCAACCTCCTGGTATGGCCCATGATGGCCATCGGCTGGGTCACTACCCTGATTCAGAGGGGTGCGGCATCAATGAGGAGGATAAACCGGATACTGGATGAAAGGCCGGAGGTCCTTGATCCTCCTTCCAGCCCGGGCAATGTAAAAATAGAGGGTAAAATAGAAATCAAGGGCCTGAGCTTCAAGTATCCCGGGCAGTCAGTATACGCCCTCAGGGACATAAACCTAAGGATAGAAAGGGGCGAGACCGTGGCCCTGGTGGGAACAGTGGGCTCCGGCAAGACCACCCTGCTCCAGGTGATTCCCCGTCTCCTGGATGTACCAAGGGGAGCCGTGTTTATCGACGGCATGGATGTCCGCGGCATCCCCCTGAAGGTCCTCAGGGAGAACATCGGGTTTGTGACCCAGGATGCGATCCTGTTCTCGGACACCATCCGGAACAACGTGGTGTTCGGTCGAGAGGGGGTATCAGAGGAGGTGCTCCTGGAGACCCTGGAAGCGGCCCAGGTCCGTGGGGAAGTCATGGCCCTTGAAAAGGGCCTTGACTCGATCCTGGGAGAGGGGGGCATCACCCTTTCAGGGGGGCAGAGGCAGCGCCTGACAATAGCTCGTGCCCTGATCACGGATCCCCCCATATTGATTCTGGACGATGCCTTTTCCATGGTGGACACGACCACCGAGGCAAGGATCCTGGAGAAGATTCTTGAAATGCGAAAGGACAGGACAAACCTGGTAGTCTCACACAGGGTTCCTACCATTGAGAGGGCCGACAGGATCCTGGTACTGAAGGACGCCCGACTGGTAGAAGAGGGTGACCATAGGACGCTCCTGGAGAAAGGCAGGGAATACAGGAGGATCTACCAGAGACAGGTTCTTACCCGGGAACTGGGGATAGAAATGTCCACCCAGGGTTGATGGATTGAGGCGAAGGGAATGCGCGGTGAATATGGATACATGGAAGAGGGTCAGCTCGGCCGGGCGTACAACCTGAGGCTCCTGCGGAGACTCGGAGGGTATGCACTGCCCCACAGGAAGATCATATTGATCGCTCTGCTGTTGAGCGTCGTGATCACCCTGGCAGACCTGGTAGTACCCTACCTATCCAAGGTGGCCATAGACAGGTATATCCTGTCCTCCTGGCACCGCATTTATCTCAAGAGGACAAGCACTGAGAAGATCGCGACCATCCTGGAAAAGCTGGCCCCGGTCATGACAAGAAGCAAGGATGGTTCCTTCAGCCTGATCTCTCAGGTGGAGATAAAGAAGCTGGACCCGGCAGACTTCCACGCGCTCAGGGAAGAGGGTTTGATTTCGGAGGGACGCTACTATCTCCTCAAACAGGAAGCCCGGGACCTTGGAAGGGAGAAAGATGGCATCTCCCTCTCCGTTCTGGAGATGGAACAGGGCTTCATTGCGATTCCCACGGATGAGTTGAGCAGGCTCAAACCCCAAGAGATCATCAGGTTAAGGGGAAGGGATCTCCGGGGGGTGGCGGCCGTGGGGCTCCTGCTTTTTTCCATACTCTTGCTCTCCCTGGGTCTGGGCTACGGGGAATTCTATTTCCTGGAGAGGGCGGGGCAGAATATCATGCAGGATATCCGCCTGGCCTTGTTTCAGAGGATGCAATCCCCGGCAGTCAGCTTTTTTGATCGCCATCCCGTAGGGCGCCTGGTGACGAGGGTTACCAACGATGTGGAGAACCTCAATGAGATGTTCAAGTCCGTGTTCATCACCGTGTTCAAGGATGTCTTCATACTCTCTGGGATCCTGGCGATGCTCCTCTACCTCAACTGGCGCCTCGCCCTGGTGTGCTTTGTCCTCATCCCTCCCATATTCGGGCTGGCCCTGCTTTTCAGCTACCTGGCCAGAGAGGCATTCAGGGAACTCCGTTCAAAGGTGGCAAAGATGAATACCTTTCTCCAGGAACGCATAACAGGCATGCGGATCATCAAGCTGTTTGCCAGGGAAGATCACCAGATGGACCAATTCAAGGAGATCAACCATGAATACTACCTTGCAGGTATGAAGCAGATCCGGGTATTCGCCGTTTTCATGCCCTTGATGGAACTGCTTTCTTCCTTTGGGATCGGTCTCCTCGTGTGGTACGGGGGAGGGAAGGTCCTTGATGAGCAGCTCACCCTGGGTTCTCTTGTGGCCTTCATAAGCTACATCCGCATGTTTTTCAGGCCTATCCAGGATATCTCCGAGAAGTACAACATCATGCAGGCTGCCATGGCCTCCCTGGAGAGGATATTCGAGTTCATGGACCACGAAGAGGTTATCCCAGATCCTCCCCGGCCCAGGGTTGCTGAACACAACGAAGGGTATATCCATTTTGACAGGGTGTCCTTTGCCTACCAGGAAGGCAGGCCGGTACTCAAGGAGATCACCTTCGAGGTGAAGCCCGGCGAAGTGGTGGCCATAGTGGGTGCCACCGGCGCGGGCAAGACCACGGTTGTCAACCTGATAGAGCGCTTCTACGATGGTTACGAGGGCCGGATTTCCCTGGATGGGATCGACATCAGGGAATGGCGGCAGGAGGAGTTGCACAGGAGGATCGGGCTGGTCATGCAGGACGTATTCATATTCTCCGGGACCGTTATGGAGAATATCTCTCTGGGAGACGAGGGCATCGGCCAAGAGGATATCTTAAAGGCGGCCCGGGAGGCCAATGCCCTTTCCTTTATTGAGAAACTACCCAAGGGGTTTCAACAGGAGATCGGCGAGCGGGGATCGAACCTTTCGGCAGGAGAGCGGCAGCTCCTTTCCTTTGCAAGGGCCCTGGCGTGCAACCCGAGGGTCCTGATCCTCGATGAGGCGACATCAAGCGTGGACCCGGAGACGGAGAGGCTGATACAAGAAGCCATCGGCAAGATGACAAGGAGGCGCACCACCCTGGTGATAGCCCACCGGCTCTCGACCATCCGCAATGCCGATCGTATCATTGTCATGCATCAGGGCCGTATCATAGAAGAAGGGACCCATGAGTCCCTGCTGACCCTGGGGGGGACCTATGCCAGGTTGAGCAAACTCAGAACCACGTATCCAGGCCTGGGATAGGAGGTTCAAGGTTCAGGTTCTGGTCTATTCGGTCTATCTGGTCTGTTTCGTCTGTTGGCTTGTTTGATCCGTCAGCGGTCCGCAGTCCACCGTCCACGGTCGTTCGTCTGCGATCATCGGTCGTTGGTCTGCGATCATCGGTCGTTGGTCTGCGGTCATTACTCTGCGTCTCGTCACTTCTCTCTTGTCGCAACAAAATGTTGATCCTACAGACTGCTTACTGCTCACTCCTTACTCCCCTGGCCTTCCAATTCCTGAGTCGCCTCATTGCCTCCTCCAATGTATCATCCCTCTTGCAGAAACAGAAGCGCACTAGATTTCGACCCATACGCCTCCCTTCCCAGAAAAAGGAACAAGGAATCGCCGCCACCCCCGCCCTTTCCGGGAGCATCCTGCAGAAGGCAAGATCGTCCTCGTAGCCCAGGGGGGTTATATCCACGAGCACATAATATGTGCCTTCAGGCGGATAGACCTTGAACCCCAGCTTGACCAGCTCTTCACATATCCATGAGCGTTTCCGGGTGTAGTCGGCCCCGAGGGTTTCATAGTAATCGTCAGGTGAGTCAATGGCAAAGGCGATGGCCTCCTGGAGGAATGATTGGCCGCAGAATGTGATGAACTGGTGGCTCATCCGGACGGCCCTGGTCAGTGGTGGGGCTGCGATGACATAGCCCTGTTTCCAGCCGGTCAATGCGAATGTCTTGGCAGTGGAGGAGATCACGAACGCCCTGTCCCTCAGTTCCGGTACGGCCAGGAGAGGAACGTGTTTTCTGCCGTTGAACAGGATATGTTCATAGACCTCATCGCCGATGGCAATGACATCATGTCCTCGGCACAGGGCCCCTATGAAGGCCAGTTCATCCCGGGTGAAGACCTTGCCGCAGGGGTTCATGGGGGAGTTGATCACTATGGCCTTTGTCCTGGGACGGAAGGCCCTTGCAAGTTCGTCCCTGGGCACCCTGAAAGAGGGTCCCTCAAGGGCGACATATCTGGCCTTTGCCCGGGCAAGGGAGACGAGGGGCGGGTAGGCATCGTAGGTGGGTTCAAACAGGATTACCTCGTCACCAGGTTCCAGGATGGACAGCATGGTGGCGCATAGGCCCTCGGTGGCGCCCGAGGTGACGGTCACCTCGTCATCGGGGTCTATGTCCAGGCCGTAGAAGCGCCTCATCTTGCGAGATACGGCCTGCCGCAGCAAGGGAATTCCTATGGACGGCGCGTACTGGTTCGGGCCCCTGATGATGGCCCCAGCAGCCCTTCTCCTTATTTCCTCTGGGCCGTCAAAGTCAGGGAACCCCTGGGAGAGGTTTATGGCACCGTGGTTATCAGAAAGCACGGTCATCTCAGTAAAGATGGAGGTCCCAAAGGGCCGGAGGGCCTGGACCACGACTTCAGCCTTGCCCTGTTCTTTGTTTCCTTTATTTTCCACCTTCATGTCTCCGTAGATTTTGCTGTTGCCGGGTCAACAGACACGACTTCAAGTTAATGGAGGCTAATACAAAGGGCAAGACCGGTCAAGGCAAAAGGAGCGGTTGCAAAAGCCGGTTATGGATTATTGATCTGGACTCTAGGGATGCCCTCATGATAATAATGGGCCAAGATTCGACGGCCGGGTGTCCAAAGCCTAAGAGACGATGATCAGTGGTCCCTGGGGGTCTTTTCTCAAGTCTCAATATTTCTCTTGAGATGCTTTTGCGCCCCCATTATCCTCATATGGATCTCGCTATGGACACAAGAGAAGTCGGCTCCGGTGGAGATGATCTCTTGGGGCTACTGAGCCCTTCCATTCAGTGTTTGGTGCCTCAGCCAAGACTTGGGAGAGATGTGATTGAGCCTTGAGAAAAGACCCCCAGGGACCACAACACGGAAATACCATGATACCCTCTATGTTCCTTACCAGTAATATTGATGCAGCGGAAGGCTTTGGGCGACAGCCTGTTGATACGTTACAAAACAAGTGGGAATTCAGGGGTGAGGCTGTTGGCGTACAAATCTGAGTTGAACATAAAGCCCGTGGTAGTCCTGCTGGTCCTTGCGTTGATATGGGGTGCCAATATGGCCATCATTAAGATCGGCGCCCAGGACATACCATCCCTGTTCATGGCGGGCCTGCGTTCCCTGGTGGCAAGCATATGCCTTTATATATGGATAAGAATAAAGGGAATCAACCTGTTCCCCTCCAGGCGAGCCGTAATTCACGGTATGGTTATAGGGCTCCTCTTCGGGTCGGAGTTCGGCTTCATTTACACTGCACTGGAATTCACAATGGCATCCAGGACCTATGTCTTGGTTTATACGGCGCCCTTCTTTGTGGCCCTGGGGGCCCATTTCTTCCTGAGGGATGACAGGCTGAACCCCTGGAAGGTAACGGGGCTCATCATGGCCTTTGCCGGGATATTCATCCTCTTCATGCGGAAACTGGGGACCTTTTCCCTTGTCGCCCTGCCCGGAGACCTGATGGCCATGACGGCCGGAGCCATTTGGGGGGCTACGACTCTCTATATCAAGAGGTACCTTTCGGGCTTGACAGTACCCCTCCAGACCCTGTTTTATCAAGTCTGTTTCTCTGCGCCCCTATTGCTGATCATGAGCTTTATCCTGGAGGATCCCTTGACGTCTCGTTTGAGCTTGGCGGCGGGGTTCTCGGTCTTTTACCAGTGCATTATCGTTGCCTTTCTCAGCTACCTGGTCTGGTTTGAACTTATTCACCGCTACCCTGTAAGCCTTCTCCATGCATTCTCCTTTTTTTCACCCGTGTTCGGGGTCTTTTTGAGCGGAGTGCTTATCCTTGGGGAGGGTATAGGCCTAAACCTTATGGTGGCGCTGAGCCTTGTCAGCATAGGGGGTGTGTTGGTCAACAAGCAAACTTGATGGCTTCGTAAGAAGTCCAATTTCCATAAATGACCGATGACCGAGGATAAAAAGGATGTGGGAGCGAGTTCCAGGTCGGGGCTCGATGATCCGGGGCTACACAGGGCCGGATACCGCAGGCAGAGCCTGCTCCTACAGGGAAGGTAGGAGGGATTCGCTGGTCGCAATGAGCAGGAGTTCCCTCAATGTCAGGATCCTAATCGAGTCGAAACCCTTGGGGAATAGGCTTCCCGTCAAAGTAGAGGCGGTTTTGCTCGTCAAGGGCAAAGCGACCCCTGGCTATGAGTTCCAGGGTAAGGGGGAATATCTTCCAATCTCCCTCTTCCTTGAGACGTACCTGGTGTTCTTCCGCCACCTTTACCAGCCTGTCGCGGTTCCTTAGCAAGGACTCGAGGGGCTGGGGCAGTTCCACCTTAATGGGTTTGGATACCATGAGCACTGGGCCGGTATCCACGCCGCTGTCTGTCCAAAGGGTGGAAGAGCGAAGATAGGTTTCTCCCCCGGCAATGGCGTCAAGGACAGCATTGTCACCCACGTATTTCCTCTTTGCCGTGTCATCCACTATGGAGAGGTCGGCAGGGTGGACGTTGATGCACCTGTCCAGGGTAATATAGCTCATGTAACCGCCAAGTGCCTTGACATCTATTTCAAAGGCCTCCACCAGTTTTGAGGCAACCCTGTCGAACTCTTTCCTGGCGGCAAGGCCCTCTGAGGTCTTCACTGTCCTGGTGAGGCCCCTCATGCGATGGAAGGAGCGTATGTCATAGCTGAAATAGGGGATAGCGTTTTCACAGGCAATGTCTTCTCCCTGGCAGCTACCATCAGACCTGTCGCTGAAGATGAAAATGACTTCGTAAGGGGATATGCCCTCTTTCTGCTTCAATCTTCTCTGGTGCTCTATCAGCTTGATGATGTTGGTTCCAGAGCCTGACATGAATGCTGCCACCCTCATAGGGCGCCCCATCTTGTCAGGATCAAAGATGGGCTCAATCCTCATTGGCCTTTCCTCTTCGACATAGGAGTTTGAACGGAATGACTCACCGTACCAAGCCAGGGTCCCAAAATTCTTGCATTCGAGGCCCCTAGGTCTTGAATCAATTGACATTGCTGGTCATTTGAGCCAGACTAGGGGCTCGCTACACACAAAACATGAATATCTCTTACAGCATTCTGAAAATTCTTGTTCTTTCCCTTCGGTCTGAGCTCACAACCTGGGATAGGAGTCAGCGCTCCGGGTAGTAGTCTCAGCCGAAGTCTGAACAAGTCCGTGATCGTGTCTATAGATCCACGGGCCAATCATTTCAGATTCTTAATTTATATCGCAAAAACCGCCTGAAATCAAATGATTATTTGAGCTGGGTTTGAACCTTAGATTGAGGAGGATAAGGAATAATATGATTGTACGGAACCTGAGGGACAAGGAAGTGCTGGAAACAACTTACATAGCCCACGGGGGTGGGATCGCCCAGATGATACTGGACCGTCGCGTGTTGAAGGAGATCGGCTTCCTGGCAATAGCGAAGTTGGAAAAGGGCAAGACCCTCGAGGCGCACGTAGACCCCATGGAGGAGATCTATTTCCTTCTTAGCGGCCGGGGGGAGATGAGGGTGGACGATGAGACCAGGCAGGTAGGGCCTGGTGATGCCATATGGATTCCGGCGGGTTCAGAACACAGCCTGACAAACAACGGTGAAGAGGACTGTATCCTGCTGGTAGTCGCCTCGCCGGCCTGGTAGCGGCCGCCCAAGTCCCTCATAATCGTGAGCGACATACTCCCGCGGCCCATGGCCTGTTTGGCAAAAAGGGTGAGCTTGAGCAAGAAGTGTTCAGGAAATGCCTGGTCAAGCAAGATTGTTGATGTTGATTAACTATACATAATTTTGAATAATTGTTAATTTATATATTGACAAATATTGCATTTTATATATAATTTTCAATAAGTAACCTATGATAGGATTCCTTTATGTACCTTAGTCATTGGGGGTTTGAGGAAGCACCCTTTGAAAACGTCCCTGACCCGATGTTTTTTTACCTTTCCAAATCCCATGAGGAGGCCCTTGCCAGGCTCATATATGCCGGGAAGATGAGGAAGGGGGGTGCCGTTCTATCAGGAGAAATAGGTTGCGGAAAGACCATCCTTACCAAGGTATGCGTACAGGAGCTGTCCAGGGCCGAGTTTGATATCGGCCTCGTGGTAAATCCCAGGCTCGATCCCGGGGAGTTCATTCAGGAAATCGTCTATCAATTCGGCATTAATGACGTACCCGATACCAAGGTGAAGTGCCTCCACAAGCTCAATGAGCGGATGATAGAGAACATGAGGGCCAAAAGGGAGACGATCCTGATCATAGACGAGGCCCACTTGTTGTCGCCCTCGAACCTTGAAGAGGTCAGGTTGCTCCTCAATTTTCAGCTGAATGACCGTTTCCTGATGACCGTTTTGCTCGTTGGACAGCCTGAGCTGAATGAAAGAATAAGGGATATCCCCCAGTTGAACCAGCGAATAGCCATCAGGTACCACCTTGCGCCCTTTGATTTTCATGATACCGAAGAGTACATCTTGTTCAGGCAAAAGAAGGCGGGCAGGGATGATAATGCCTTCAGCGAGGAGGCGATACAGAGGATCTACGAACATAGCAAAGGAGTCCCACGCAGCATAAACAACCTTTGTGACCTCTCGCTGCTGGTGGGGTACGGTAAGAACGAGAAGGTGATCGGCCCAAATATCATTGAGAGCATAATTAGTGATGGTGCGATTTACTGACATCATAAACCTCGGTGATGAAAAAGGAAAAGAACAAGGATCATCAAGGGAGAATGCCGGAGAGGAGAAACTCTGGTTCACCAGCACGGAGTTGATAAGCCTCGATAAAGAGCGAAGGACTCAGGAGCCCCGTGAACCGGAACCGGGAGATTCCAAGCGGAAGGAGGCCGCTTCCTGGTATGAAGGACTCCTGGAAAAACAGAGGGAGGTCTCGAAGAAAGTCAAGGCATCCAGGGGAATAAGCCCCTCTCCCGTACTTGCGGACTTGCACCATATCATCCAAAAAGGACTGATCAACGAACTGTATGATTACGCCTGCCTGGTCCCCACGGGCCGGCCGGATCTCGAAGCCCATGTCGTAGCAGTTACCTTTGGGTCCATGAAGATAGGCAAAGGGATGGAATACGACATGCGGGGTCTCTTGAAGCTGGGCCTGGCGGCCTTTTTTGAAAACGTGGGGATGCACAAGATTCCCGATGAAGTGCTCAAGAAAAGCGGTCGGTTGAATAGGGAAGAGATAGAGCTCATCAGAAGACATCCTGAAATCAGTTGTGAAATCCTTGCCAGTATGGGCAAGCAATATAGATGGCTCGCCGAGATAGCCCTCCAGGTCCATGAAAGGGCGGACGGTTCAGGATATCCCAAGGGATTGTCCGGCACGGAGATCCTGGAGGAGGCTTCCATTATAGGTCTCATGGACACCTACGTCTCCCTGATAACCGACAGGTGGCAAAGACGGAGACTCATCCAACCTGATGCCGTAAGACATATAGTAACAAGGGAAAAGAAACGGTTTCCGCCCGGAATCCTCAAGGTATTCCTGGGCCAGATATCCCTCTTCCCGGTGGGAACCATAGTAAAGCTCAACAACAAGTACATTGGTCGAGTGGTTTCTACTAATGAAGAGCAACCCTTGCGACCCGTGATACAGCTCCTCTATAACAGCGAGAGTAATAGGGTGGAAAGGGGGGAACGGGTGTCCCTATCGGAAAACCCCCTCCTGTATATCACACAGGGTATCGATGAGAGGGACCTTTGAATGGTCAATTAACAGGAGATGACAATCCGGAGGAAGATGGAGTCCCATGTGCAGGTATTTTAGGAAGCTTACTAGGTGCAAGGTGATGAAGTCCCACTTGAAGTCACCCTTGCTCCTTATGCCTTCTCTGTTTCTGTTTGCGTTCCTTACTTCTTGCTATTACCATGCGCCGGCGATCAAGGGTCTGCCGGTCAAGGAACTGATCGAGGAGAGAAAGCTCAAAGTAGTCCGCAAGGAGATAATGACAGAGGAGAAGAGGAAAAGACTCCTGGGGATGAGCAAGGTGACCGAAAATCAGGTCTTCACCGAGGTATCCGGCATTCCAGAGTATAAGATCGGGCCCGGGGACGTCCTGGAGATCAAGGCCCATATCGGGGACCGGGTGGAGACGACCACGGTAACCGTAAATAGCCTTGGTAGAATCTCTTACTCCTTTGTGGATGACCTATATGTGGCTGGAATGACCCCGAGTCAATTGGACGAAGCCCTTACAAGGGAGTTGTCCAGCTATATCAGGAAACCTAGAATTGAAGTCATGGTCAAGGAATACAAGAGTAAGAGTGCCATGATCATCGGGTTCCTCACGTCTCTCCAAGCCACGACAGTAGGTAAGGCGGCGAGCGGGAGGGTCTATCTAAAGGGCAAGACCACCCTGGTGGACGTGATCGCCCTGGCCGGAGGCTATACGGTTGACGCAGACATCAGGAGAGTCAAGCTAACAAGGGGAGGGGAGACTTACATTATCAATCTCTACGACATCATTTCCAGGGGTGACCAGACCCAGAACGTCATTATTGATGCCGGGGACGTTGTAACGGTACCGGAATTACCCACCTTCGGTGACAGGGTATACGTGCTGGGAGAAGTTGTCAGACAGGGAATATATCCGTTGAAACAGGCGCAGGATCTCCTGGGAGCCCTTTCCCTGGCAGGGAGCTTTACTGACGCGGCAAAGGAAGAAAACACCTTGATCATAAGGGGATACAGGCCGGGAACGGAGCCCCTGGTGATGATGGCGGATGTTAATGCCATATTGCGGGACGCGGATATCGTGCAGAATATCCCGTTGCAGGACGGTGACCTTGTGTACGTGCCGCCAAGACGCATAGGGGACGTGAATCGCTGGATCAGAAACACCTTGCCCCTACTGGACATTCTCCTCTGGCCGGGAGATTTTGCGGAGAAGTATTCAACAGGTTACAAGGTCGATATCCAGTGATCAATCCCTTGGAGGGGACCCAACTTGGCTCAATACGACATAAATCTGAGAGAATACTGGAGGATACTCAAAAAGAGGAAGGCCGTCGTGATCATTATCGCGATCGCCCTGGGGACCTTCAGCACCCTCTTTTCCACATTTCGCGCTCCGCCACCCGTTTACACGGCTACCTGCAGCATAAAGTTTGAAAAGCAGACGACGGTCGAAGGGCTCTATGCAAGGACCATCTCATGGTCTGACAGCGATGACATGGAGACCCAGATATCCATATTGAACAGCTTTACCGTGTTCCAGAGGGTGGCGGAGGAGATGGGACTTATCCCGAAGGGCACAGTGGAGCAGGAATTTGTGAAGCCCCGGTATATCAGCATCATCGAGGGTCTTCAGTCCAAGGTGAAGGTATCGAGAGAGGGGTTCACAAACATTATCAACATCAGCGCGACTGACAGTGATCCCGCCTTTGCCCAGAGGTTGGCCAACACAGTGGCTCGCACTTACAAGGCCATGCATGCAGAGCAGCAGATGAAACGGACGGCCGAGGCCTTGGAATACATTGCCGATCAACTCAAAAAGGTGAGGCAGAAGCTCAAGGAGTCGGAAGAAGAATTCAATCGCTTCACCCAGAATAACCAGATCATCTCCATTGAACTGCAGAGCGAGAACCTTCTTCAGAGGAAACAGGAGATAAGGAAAGAGATTCGAAATGTCCGAGATGGGAGGAGAGAGCTTCAGGCCGTTCTGAACAGGCTGACCGGGTTCATTGAAAACCCTGTTCGCTCAGGGGTGAGCTTTTACTCTTCAAAGGCCGATGAGCAGTACAGGAACACGAACGGGATTCTCGTTGAACTCCTCTTGAAAAGAGACACGCTGCTCGAGGACTACACTCCGAAACACCCGGAAGTGGTGGCCATAAGCCGGAAGATCATCGAGACCGCTCGCAAGATGAAGATACTATTGCAGCTCGACCTTCGAGACCTTGAAAAGAAGGAGCAGGTCCTCATCGAGGAACTTGAAACGCTCCAGAAACGCACGAATGCCATAATGGAGAAGAAGCTGGAATACGATAGGTTGAAGAGGAAGGTGGAGCTTTATCATAACATGACGGCCCTCCTGGAGGAGAAAAACCAGGAGGCCCTGATCCGAAAGGCTGAAAAGCCTGAGGAAATCACTATCGTGAAGCCGGCGCTTCTCCCCACTGCCCCGGTGAACCCTCAAAAGACGGCAGCTACCGCAGTGCTGGGGGTCATTATAGGCCTGATCATCGGCC
Source organism: Deltaproteobacteria bacterium (assembly GCA_019308985.1). Next base: position 17,079 of record JAFDHB010000091.1, read on the forward strand.
TTGTCTCGGCCTTCATTGTAGAGGCCTTTGACACCTCCCTGGGAGCGATTGAAGACGTGGAGCAGACCATAGGTGCACAGGTGCTCGGAGTTATCCCCCATTCGGACGTGAAGGAGATCATGGGGAGCCTCAAGGCCCATGGTGCTGAAGAGATGAAGAAAAAGCACCTTTTGCAGACTCCTCACTTGGCCTCACATTAC
>JAFDHB010000285.1 GCA_019308985.1 Deltaproteobacteria bacterium
GATGTGATAGTATTCCAGGGCCATGTAAGTCAGGAATACGGACAGAAGGGCCATTTCTCCCTGGGCGAAGTTGACCACTTCAGAGGTCTTATATATGATTACCATGGCCAGCCCCATGAGCGCGTAGGAACTGCCCACGGCGATGCCACTGACTATCATTTGAAAGAATTCCAGCAAGATCCTGTCCCCGTATCAAAGAGTTCGCAATAACTCGACCTGTAGGGGCAGCCTCTGGTTGCGATCACATCCCCGCGCTCGGAATAATGTCCGGATATCGCCGCGCAACATCCCGGTCTCAAAAGGGCCATGTCTTCCAGTATATCTTGGTCCTTATCCAAATTCCATATATCCCCAGGGGCTCGAACAACATGATCGCTACCATGATCGAGCCATAGATTATCAATTGGATATTCGAAACACCGGTAATGGAAAAATAGCTCTTTGAAAGGGCCTCCAGCCACTCCCCAAGGTAAGGGATACTGAGTATGTTGCGCAGTTCCAGGTCCAGCCATGAGAGGAGACAGGCTCCCGCGATGGATCCAAAGATCGATCCCAGGCCGCCGACTACAACCATGGAAAGAAAGATTATGGACATGAGGAGGCTGAATATCTGCGGTTCTATGAAGCGAAGGACAAAGGCATACAATCCGCCGGCAACCCCGGTATAAAAGGCGCTGACTGCAAAGGCCAGAGTCTTGTAAAGGGTCAGGTTCACTCCCACGGCAGAGGCGGCGATATCCGCATCCCGTATGGCCAGGAAAGCCCGGCCCACTTTCGTCTTAGTAATGTTCCTGGCCCCGATGGTGAGGAGCACGGTTATGCTTGCCAATAGGTAGTAAAAGCTGCGGTCCGATTCAAAATGCCACGGCCCAATGACCAAGTCAGGGGCATGAAGCCCCTGTCGCCCGCCAAAGAAGTCGAGCCTTCCGATTACCTGGGTTATGGTAAGACCGAAGCCGAGCGTGGCGATTGAGAGGTAGGGACCTTCCAACCTCAGGGCAGGCAATCCAAGAAGGAAACCGAACAGGGCCGTGAGCAAGGCCGAGAGAGGGAGTGCCAGCAGGAAAGGGATATGGGCCTTGGACATGAGGGTAATCGTCGTGTAGGCGCCGATAGCGAAGAATCCTGCGTGGCCCAGGGAAATCTGGCCCGTATAGCCCACTAGGATATTGAGGCCGATAGCAACAAGGACATTAATGGCCATGTAGTTGGCCATATAAACATAATAGTTTTTGAAAACAAAGGGGAAGAGGAGGAGAAAGAAGATCAATAGGGAGAACCAGAAGATGACGCCCTTTGAGCTGAACAGCCGGACATCCTCATAGTAGTTTCTCTTCATATCCATGGACGAGTTCTCCCGGCCCTTGCATGGCGGGCCCCTAGCCCCACTTGCCGGAGATGGAGCAAGACCTACTTGCCTTCGAACCTACTCACTATCTTCTTGTAATAGACCTGTTCTTCTTCAAGGAGGGGAGATTTTTTCCCCATCATGTTCAGCTTCATGATGCGATAGTTGATCTTCTTGATAAGTTTGTACCTTTCCTTCTCGTCAGGGATGGTCTCCAGCAAATCTTCCATTTGGCGGATCTCTTTCTTTTCCTGAATCTCCGGGGGAAGGCAATCGGCATTTTTCAATATCTTGTAAGCAAGCCGGAGGTCTTCGGGGACATTACCGTCATTTTCCAAAACCAGGGGCCGGCCTTTTCCTGGCAGGTCATCAAAGTCGCCGTTCTCCTGCGCTTCTCGAATCCTTTGTTCCGCTATTTTCAGATATGCAAAGATTTCGCCCATCAAAGGGTTTCCTTTTTGCTTCTGGTCAGGTTGCCCCTATCCCTTCCCTCTCCTCTTCCCATATCCATGGACGGCCGGCGAGTTCTGAGATATAAATGCTTCATTGAGCCTGGGAAAACATATACCATGTGTAGAAAATTTTCAAGGGAATTGGGAGCCCTAATGAATTTGATGAGGAATTCCCGCTTGACAAGGGGGGTCAATTTGGGTAAGTGCCCAGAATGAACCCTATTCCCCCAGGTTCCGGTCGGGGAAATTCGGGACTTAACCAATTGTCGGACATGTGGCGCTTGTACGAAGGAAAAGCATTCTCCGTGGCACGGCTATGATCGATGAACTAGACAAAAAAATAATCAGTGTGATCCAAGGAGATCTTCCCATTGAACCAAGGCCCTTTTCCAGTATAGCGAAAAGATTGGGCATGGAAGAAGGGGATCTCATCAGGAGAATAAGGTCCCTAAGGGAAAGAGGGGTGATCAGGCGGTTTGGTGCGACCCTCAGGCACCAGGAGGCAGGTTTTCAGTCAAATGCAATGGTGGCGTGGAAGGTGCCCGAAGAGAGGATTGAAGAGGTTGGACGGATCCTCGCAGGCTTCAGGGAAGTCACCCATTGCTACCAACGGGTGCCCCAGGGAGACTGGAAGTATAACTTGTACACCATGATTCACGGAGACAGGCGGGAAGAGTGCTACCAGATAGCATCCCGGATGTCTAAAAAGGCGCGCGTGGATGACTATATCCTGCTGTTCAGTGAAGAGGAGTTCAAGAAGACCAGCATGGCATATTTCTGATGCTTGATGCTTCCGCAAAAACCCCATCTGCTGCGTTGCGCTGCATCTTCGCCCCGTTAAATCGGTACTAATCCACCGGCTATGCCGGTGAGAATTGAAAAGGTTATACCCGTTCAGGCGTTTCGAGAAAAACAATTTCGAAATCCGAAAATCGAAACCTGAAA
>JAFDHB010000286.1 GCA_019308985.1 Deltaproteobacteria bacterium
TCTATCTGGTTGATCTGGTTGATCTGGTTTGTTTTATTGGGCAAGAAAGGGCGAAAGCGAGAAATGCGAGAAAGATAGGGGAATCGCGGCAACATGCCGCTCCTACAGATATTTGTTTTTGAATCTACCTCCCTCCCCACTGTTTTGAATTTCTTGCTTTTGTCATTGAGATTTGTTTCGAATTTCGCTTTTCGAATTTCGAATTTCTCCAGTTCCTGCTCTCTGCTCACAGTGTTTTGAATTTCTTGCTTTTGTCATTGAGATTTGTTTCGGATTTCGCTTTTCGAATTTCGAATTTCTCCAGTTACTGCTCTCTGCTCACAGTGTTTTGAATTTCTTGCTTTTGTCATTGAGATTTGTTTCGAATTTCGCTTTTCGAATTTCGAATTTCTCCAGTTACTGCTCTCTGCTTTCTGCTCACTCTCCTTCCCCTCCCTCGATGAGAATTTTACAATTTTAAGGGCGTCCCTACTTACACTGGTTGACTTCCTCTCAAAAATAGGTCAAGATGACCATAAAGAATCAGGCATGGGAGGCAAGCATGAGCCAGCAAACTATAAACGTAGCGGAAGCCAAGAAGCGCCTGTCGGAGATTCTAGGACGGGTGGCTTACGGCAAAGAGCAGATCATAATCACCAAACGGGGAAAGCCCTTGGCCAAAATGGTGCCGGTAGATGAGGGAACTCAGCATCTGGCACAAGCAAGAGGATGGCTGGACGAAAAAGACGCGTTCTTTGGGATTATAGATCGTATTATACAAGGCCGAGAGAAACACACCCCAAGAGTCTTAGAAGAGCAAATTGGACAATGATGTATCTCCTTGATACCAACATACTGAGCGAACTCATCAAGAAACAGCCAAATCCCCATCTCATGCTTCGTTTGGATTCAACGCCAGCGCACTCGCTGTTTACCTCATGCATCTGCGTTATGGAGCTCCGCTTTGGCAGTGCTTTGCGGAACGACTTTCAGCAATTCTGGCCCAAAGTGACAAGGGAAATCCTGGATAAAGTCAACATCCTGCCGCTAGGTTATGAGGAAGCGGTCATGGCGGGGGATATTCTCGCTTCCCTTCAGAAGAAAGGCCAGCCCATTGGTCTTGAGGATATTCTCATTGCTTCAACTGCCCTGACACACCAACTGGTCCTGGTTACAGGTAATACGCGCCACTTTGTCAAGGTGCGGAAACTTGCCGTTGAGAACTGGCTGGACCCACTTTGACCCCATTTTTTCCATCTTCCCCACCCGCCCCGAGGTAGTTCACTATCCTGTTGAGGTTGAACCTGCCATTTTCGCTTAACTGGGGCCTCCCCTGTTCACTGTTTGCTGTTCAATCCCTTTCCTTGCTGCTCACTTTTAATTGGTCTATCTGGTTGATCTGGTTGATCTGGTTTGTTTTATTGGGCAAGAAAGGGCGAAAGCGAGAAATGCGAGAAAGATAGGGGAATCGCGGCAACATGCCGCTCCTACAGATATTAATCGCGGCAACATGCCGCTCCTACAGATATTTATTTTTGAATCTACGTCCCTCTCCACTGTTTTGAATTTCTTGCTTTTGTCATTAAGATTTGTTTCGGATTTCGCTTTTCGGATTTCGAATTTCTCCAGTTCCTGCATTCAGCTCCCTGCTCACACTGTTTCGAATTTCTTGCTTTTGTCATTAAGATTTGTTTCGGATTTCGCTTTTCGAATTTCGAATTTCTCCAGTTCCTGCTTTCTGCTCGCTCTTTCCCCTCTCCCTCCACGTCCCGTATTTCCCTCTTGACGAATATCGGAATTTCCGATATCCTGACGTTCGGAGGTGATCAAACATGCGTGTACAAACTACTAAAGTCGGAAGGCGGGGCACGGTTGTCATTCCCGCGCCTATCCGCCGGAGCTATGGCTTGGAAGAAGGCTCCCTGGTGAGCGTGGAGGCCAGGCCGGATGGGGTGCTTTTGCGCCCGGTTGTCACACTGCCCGTCGAAATATATACGCCCCAACGCAAGGCCGAGTTTCTCTTAAACAACGCGATTACGCAGGAAGACTATGCGGCAGCCCTTGAAGAGGTGCGCCGGATGGGGCTCAATCCCGACGAGATATCCCACAAGAAACCGGAGGGTGCATGAACCCGGACCGGCTCTTCCTGGATGCAAACATCTTGTTTTCCACAGCATACGGGAGCCTCGGCTTGGATCACCTATGGGAGCTTCAGAAAAAGGGGCACTGTGTGTTGATTGCTTCCAGGTATGTAATAGAAGAGGCAAGGCGAAACCTCACGACGCCCGAGCACCTGGACAAGCTCAAGGCCTGCCTGGCGAATGTCCACGTTGTCATTGAGGCCGACCCAACCCTAAATTGCCCCATAGACCTGGAGGACAAAGACCAGCCTGTTCTTATGGCCGCCATCTCTGCCAAGGCCGATTACTTTTTGACCGGTGACATCCAGCATTTCGGGAAATATTTCGGGCACACAGTCATGGGTGTGAGGATCTGCAAGGCTCGAGATTACCTCTCATCCAAGAAGAAATCCTGAATCCCTAAATCTCTCTAGCCTTGTCACTCGTCTCTCGTTACTTCCCCTTGGTGCGTCAAACATGCCTCCCCCTTAGCCAAGTATCCCGCACGACTTACTGAATTACAAATCAACGTCCCCATCCCCCATGACTTTTTTTACCCATATTCCATTTTAGCCTTGACTATTTGAGAATGTACTGCAAAATAGTCATATGCGCTACATAATTAGCCATGTCCTCGAAGACTTGAAACGAAAAATGGTGTTCATTGGTGGCCCACGCCAGGTTGGAAAAACCACACTGGCAAAGGCTATTCTTGATAACTACTTCCCTGAGTCAGGCAGGTACTTTAACTGGGACTTTGATGAAGACCGCCAGGATATTCTCAGAAAAAGATGGAGTGATGATGACCGACTTCTTGTCTTTGATGAGCTCCACAAATACCCGCGCTGGAAAGGCTGGATAAAGGGCCTTTTCGATGTTTTTCACGACAGCCATTCTTTTCTTGTAACCGGATCCGCTCGTTTGGACGTGTACCGGCGGGGAGGGGACTCTCTTCTTGGGCGTTACCACTACTGGAGGCTCCATCCTTTTACTTTGGATGAATACCCGGACGGAATGTCTCCAAGGGAAGCACTTTCGCGGCTCATGACAGTTGGAGGTTTTCCGGAACCGTTTCTAGACGGAAGTGAGCGTTTTGCCAGAAGATGGAGGCGTGAGCGTTTTGACAGAGTCCTTCGGGAAGACATCCGGGACCTTGAGCCTGTCCGCAATATTCAACTCCTTGGGCTGTTCCTCGATTTGCTGCGTGACCGCGCAGGTAGCCTGATAACACTTTCGAACATAGCCGGAGACCTCCAGGTATCTCCAAAAACCGCAAAGTCTTGGCTAGAGATACTTGAGAGGATGTATCTGGTTTTTCAGGTACGTCCTTACACAAAATCCATTCCAAGGGCGATCCACAAGCCACCCAAGGTCTATTTTTTCGATAATGCTGATGTCCTTGGTGACCAAGGGCAGCGCTTTGAGAATCTCGTGGCATCATCACTATTGAAAAGGCTCCACTTTCTCGAAGACAGGGACGGATACCGCTATGAACTCAAATTCATCCGCGACAAGGAGGGGCGGGAAGTGGATTTTGCAATAGTCAGGGAAAACATGCTGGAAGAACTTATCGAAGCCAAATATTCCGATGAAAACATCTCAAGGCCTTTGAAATATTATGCAACCCGGCTGAAGCCTCGAAAAGCAACGCAGATCGTGGCCACCCTGAAACGCCCTTACGATGACAACGGCATTCGAGTAACAGACCCTATCTCATATTTTGCAAAAGGTTTCTTCGGCTGAAAACCCCCTCCCCTCTTCTTCCTCATCTCAGCAGCTCAATAGCTTATCCCCTTCCCTCTGCCCTCCAGCCTCTTTCTGCTCACTTATATCCTCTGCGCCCTTACGCCCTCGAGGGCCTGAAAGGAGTGTGTGAGAGATCAGAATCTAAGGATCCTGAAGGCGTCCCCGATGCCATGAAATCAGAATATCGAAATCCGAAATCAGAAAGGCCAAATTGCATCGACATTAGGAGGCCTTGACCAAGATAGCACCAAAGATATTCATAAGCTCGGTTGCTTCTTGAATCAG
>JAFDHB010000287.1 GCA_019308985.1 Deltaproteobacteria bacterium
CAGATAGACGCCGACGAAGAACTGCTTCCAGACAGCGGGCCGAAGCTCCGGCAAGCGGTCCATGAGGCGGGAAAAGCCGACGCCATACTCGTGAACATCATAAGCACTTACAGCAACGGAACCAAGAAGGCACGCCATAACTTTGAGAGGCTCTTTAGAAACAACGGGGTCATCCACTACGAGGGCATTGTCCATAACCGGGTGGAGGGCGCGAGCTGTATCAGGGCATCCAAGATCGAACTCATGCACTATGGTTATGACGTGGAGGAGAAAAAGGCCCACGAGAAATTTCTTCGAACCACCGGGCTCCTGAAGAAACAAATCCAGGAGACCCCCGACGATCCTATGCCACATCATTACCTCGGGACATCCTACCTCTCCAGGGGCATGAATGAAGAGGCGGCAAAGGAAGCCACCCTTGCAGTAGAGCTTGCCGAGAGGCGGGGTGACAATCATCCCTTATACCTGTGGGCACGTCACAACGCGGCAATTGCCTTCTTCAGGATGGGAGACATGGAACAGGCCGAGATTTATTCCCGCCAGGCCCTCGAGAGATTTCCCAGACACCTGGATTCGCTTTACACCTTGACCATGGTTGCGGCAGAGAGGGGTGAGTGGGAAAAGGTCCTCTCCCTGGGCAAAGAGTATCTGGAACTGGCGGATTTCTTTGATAAAAACCCTGACCAGGCAGGCCTTGTGATCAATTCCACTATCAAAGAGGGGGCAAGCATACACCTGCTCCTGGGCCATGCACATCATGCAGTAAAAGACTATGACCGGATGTCGTCCCATTACAGGAAGGCCCACGAAATCTCTGAGGTAAAGTGGCAGGCATGGTGGAACGCCGGGACCTTTCACCTAGACAGATCAGGGGACCTGGATCGTTCACGTTACTACCTCGACCTAGCCCTCCGGGAATCACCTGATGAACCTAACATATGGTACATGCTTGCCAAGTTGAACAAGAAGCTGGAATTCCCGAGCGAGGAAAGGCGCTGCCTTGAAAGGCTGATGGCGCTTGGGAGCCAGGACCCCGTGGTCCTGAAGCGACTTTCTTCTTTGTGTATTGAAAACGGTGACCTGGAAAAGGCATTGAAGGTGTTGAAACATCTCCTGGAGTCTGATCCCGCCGATTACCACGCATTATGTTCCATGGGTCGTATCCATAAGCATCTCAACCGTCCAGAGCTTGCCATTGATGCCTTGACAAGGGCACTGGAGGTGAACCCCCAAGGTGCCGAGCCCTGGCTCCAGCTCGGAGAAATCAGCCTTCGCCTTGATCGGATTGATGAGGCCAGATCTTTTTTCAACCGGCTCCTGCATTTTCCTTTCTTTAAGATAGAGGGGCTCTTGTTTCTTTGTGAAATCGAACTGAGGCAAGACAGGGTTTTGGACTTCATTGCCTGGTGCGATATGCTGCTAAAAGAGCTCGGTCTGAAAAGGGATATTGTCATAGAGTCAATGGAAGACATTGTTTCCATCATGCTCGATATCCATTTCAGCCTCAAAGACAAGGAAGGGATGAGTTCCCAACTCCGAAAACTGCTCCGCATGTTGCCCGTGGACCTTCAATCTTACCTGCACGAGAGGATTGGGGCATGGAGCGGAGATCAGGAATCGGGCAGGATCGAGTTCATACGTAAAGAGCTCCAGGAGATACTGGACCATGGTCGAGATACGGATCGCGCCATGCTCCATTGACGCTCTCTCATGCATTGACTTGGAACTTCTCAATTGCAGCTAGCCTCTGATACACACCTTCCTTTCCAGGAAAGCCTAAAGTTTTCCTCATCTCCTCCGATAAAATACACCGGAACAGAAAGATATAGGGCCGGGAAGGAGGTGATGTCAAAAACAGGGGCACGGATGCCTGAAGGGCCCATTGTCCGGGACCAATTTCAATTCAAATCAATAAAGATCAAGGAGGATAAGCCATGGGATTAAGGATTCAAAACAACATTGCGGCAATCAACGCCCATCGCCAGTTGGGAATTGCGGATGCGGGATTGTCAAAGTCCCTTGAGAGGCTCTCTTCGGGCTACAGGATAAACCGGGCCGCGGATGATGCCGCCGGTCTCTCTATTTCTCAGCAGTTCAGGGCCGACATCGCGAGCTACAGGGCTGCGGGTAGAAATGTCTCAGAAGCGACCGCCCTTCTTCAGGTGGCCGAGGGAGCCATGGACCAGATCGCCAGCATGCTCGTTCGACTGAAGGAGCTGGCAACCCAGGCAAGCTCCGCAAATGCCGGTTCCAACTTGAGCAAGATCAACGCGGAGGGCAACAAGCTCATCGATGAGATAGACCGTATTGCAGATTCCACCGAGTATGCGGGCTCGAAACTCCTGAACGGGACCTTTGGTGTTACCGCATCCTCCGGCGGCACATTCACCGCTAGCATCGGCTACGCCGGAGTAACAGGGCTTGAATCAGGTGTCACGTATACCGTCACATCTACAGCAAGCGGCGCCGGCGAGGTAGACATTACCATATCAGCCACCCTGGGGAGCGGGAGGGTGAGCGAGACGATCTATGATGTTTCCACTCCGGCTACCAACGAGACAAAGGAGGTCAAGTTTAATGCCCTTGGGCTTACCCTGACGCTCAATAATAACCTGGATGAAGACAGTGACGGTACCATCATCGCCAACTCCGCCACTGCATCCAACTTCCAGGTGGGGCCCAAGAACACTGACAATGACCGTATAGGAATCCTTCTCCAGAGTGT
>JAFDHB010000288.1 GCA_019308985.1 Deltaproteobacteria bacterium
CGCCGATCCCCGGCTCCTTTGAGATCACCCAGTATGTCCTGCCCGTTGTGATTGCCTTTGGGATGGCCAAGTGTTCCCTGGAAAACGGCCACGTGTCCGTAGAGTTGCTTATCAGCAGGCTGCCGGGAAGAATGAGAGCCTTTATGAAGAGCATTGCCTACTTGCTTTTCACCGTTCTCTACGGCCTTATTACCTGGCAATCCCTTCTGCGGGCACTTGGAATGAAGCAGACCGGCCAGACCTCCGAGGTCCTGGCCATCCCCGTATATCCCTTTGTCTTGACGGTCACCGTGGGTAGTGCTGTCCTTTGTCTAACTACGATCAAGGATTTTTTCCAATACCTTTTCGAGGCATTCAAGAAATGACACCTCTTTCCGTCGGATATATCGGCATAGGGGTCCTCGTCGCAGTCCTGTTCTCCGGCATCCATATCGGTGTTGTCATGGGTCTGATCGGTTTTCTGGGCATCGCCTACCTGAGTGGTTGGCTTGCGGCGCTTGCCGTACTCAGGACGGTCCCATTCACAACATTTGCCAACTACAGCATGAGCGTGGTTCCCCTGTTCATACTTATGGGGTCCTTCTGCTTTTACTCTGGCATAAGCAAGGATCTTTATGACAGCGTTCATAAATGGCTCGGTCAACTTCGAGGCGGCTTGGCCATGGCCACCACTGCTGCCTGCGCCGGTTTTGCTGCCCTTAGCGGTTCCAGCCTCGCAACGGCCGCTACCATGGGCACCGTGGCATTGCCGGAGATGAAGAGATATAACTATGATTCAGCCCTTGCAGCCGGCTGCATTGCCGCAGGAGGAAGCATAGGGATACTTATACCCCCAAGCGTTCCACTGATTATCTATGGAATCCTAGCAAACCAGTCTGTGGGCAAGCTGTTCATGGCGGGTGTCATCCCGGGTATCCTGGAAGCGGTTTTTTATATCATCACTATTTATATCCTTTGCCTTATAAATCCTCAGATCGGCCCTATGGGACCCAGAACGAGCATTAAGGAAAAAGTCTCTTCCTTGAAGGGCATATGGAGCGTGATTGTCCTTTTTGTTCTGGTCATAGGGGGAATATATCTGGGGGTATTCAGCCCCACGGAGGCTGCAGGCGTTGGTTCGCTCGGGGCATGCATGTTCGCCCTTCTCAGGAGGCGCCTTACCTGGGGAAATTTTCAGGCCGCTATTCTGGATTCCGTAAAGACCACAGCCATGATCTTCGTAATCTTCCTCGGAGCCATGATCCTGGGTTATTTTCTCGCGGTTACAAGACTTCCTTTCGAGATCGCCGAGGTAGTGGGGCAGCTTCCGGTAAACAGGTATGTTATCCTCATCCTGATTCTGATCATGTACCTCTTGCTGGGATGCATAATGGACTCGCTGGCTATGATCTTGCTCACCGTCCCGATATTCTACCCTCTTATTACGTCCCTCGGCTTTGACGCCGTGTGGTTCGGTATAATAGTCGTGAGGGCAGCTGAGATCGGTCTGATTACCCCGCCGGTTGGCCTTAACGTTTATATTATCAAAGGGATCGCAGGAGACGTTCCCATGTCCACCATCTTTCGTGGAGTGATCCCCTTTATAATGACAGACATCTGCCATTTGGCACTGCTTATTGCAGTTCCTCAATTGGCCCTTTTCCTGCCTGGGCTGATGGGATAGCGTGGAAGGCAAGGTTCTGACAGAGAAAGGAAAGCGATAATGAGGGTTGGAGACATACATACAATGGGACGGAAGATTGAACAGTGGCTGCGCATGCGTGTGCATCCTATCGCCGTCAAGTTGATTGAAGACAAGAAAGGGCTTCCTCAACAAGTGATGGTTCCTTCACGGGACTTGAACAAACGCCTGAATCTTTGCCAGGCCTTTTCCATGGCCCAGAGGAACGGGCTTTGCGTCGCAATGTTCAAAGAAGATCACTGGTGTTTTGAGCCGGTGATAGGGCTGGGACTTGTTGATTGCATTCCCCAGTTTTTATCCGGCTATCACAGGTTTCCCGACAGCGTGCGGGACCGGGAGGGAGGCGCCGAGTGGTGCCGGAATATGCCCCGTCTCGATTCAGGCAGATACTCCGGTGTTCTTATGGCCCCGGTTCATAACTGTGATTTTATGCCAGATGTAATTGTCATGCACATAAATGGAATGATGACGAGCCAGCTTCTCATAGTGAAGAACTGGATAGATGGAAAGGACATATATTGCCAGCTTTCGGGTCATGCGGGCTGTGTTTACGCCATAGTTCCTGTGATGCTCAACCGCAATTGCAATGTGGCTATACCGTGTCGGGGGGACCGGCAGGTGGCTATGGCACAGGATGACGAGATATTTTTTTCCATGGCGCCTGAGATGTTGCCGGATTTTATGGAAGGGATTGAGTGGCTGGAGATGAATGAATGGGGCATTCCTATGAAGCACTTTCTAAAGGAAGAGGTGGAGATGCGGCCCAGGTACCAGGAAATGGCAAAGATGCTGGGGATGGACGTGGACAAGCCCGTAAAGAAGCAGAGTGATAAACAGTGACTGGAGGGACGAGGGAAGCGAACCTTGTGAAAAGACGGGTGGTGACACTGTTGTTGCCGGTGGACAACAGGGCGTTTTCAAGAGCATTGTAGAACCCCAAAAAGGGGGGTGATATGCTAAGCCAAGTTCGCCAAGATCTTCGAAAAAACCTTGGGAAAAGGCTGCTTTTTGTTGGTTACTGCAGTTG
>JAFDHB010000289.1 GCA_019308985.1 Deltaproteobacteria bacterium
GAGCAGGGAGCCTGGTGGAAGGAACGATGAGCCACACGCAGAGGTGGCAAGGAATCTACCCGAAACTTCGCCGGGTGCAGGACCGGGCGCGACAAAAGCCCAAGGAGCGGTTCACCAGTTTAGCCCACCATCTCACCGAGGAGTTGCTGTTTCGGGCCTATCGGAGATTGGACCCCAATGCGGCTCCCGGGGTTGATGGGGTAACCAAGGAGGCATATGGGCAAAACCTCAAGCAGAACCTTCGGGACCTATGGGAGAGGCTAAGGCGGGGTGAGTACCGGGCGAGTCCGGTCCGTCGGTGTTGGATCAAGAAGCCAGGTGGCGGGAGGCGTCCTTTGGGACTACCAACCGTTGAGGACAAGATTGTCCAGGGTGCTGTGGTTGATCTACTGAGCGGTGTCTATGAAGCCGACTTCTATGGGTTCAGCTATGGCTTCCGGCCGGGCCGAGGTCCACACACAGCCCTTCGGGCACTCCAGACGGTTTTGCAGAAAGGCAAGGTGAACTGGGTGTTGGATGCGGACATCAGCGAGTTCTTTGACACGATCGACCACAAGGAGCTCATGTCCATCATTCGGCGCCGTGTGATTGACCGAAGGCTGCTTGGTTTCATAGGGAAGTGGCTTTCGGTGGGAGTGGTTGAGGAGGACGGACGAAGGGTACGGCCAAAGCGGGGGACACCGCAGGGTGGGGTGATGACTCCCCGAACGCAAAAGGTAACCTGGCATTTCAGATGTGCCTGATGACCCCACTGGCGAATTTGACCTCGAGACAGGGATGGAGTGTTTGATCTTGATCTTTTCCGGATAAACCAAGATTTCTTTGACAACCAGGTGCAGTATTTTTTGTCGTTCAGTTACACTCAAGGTCTCCGCCGTTGCGCGCAGACGCCCTAGAAAAGTCTCAATAGTATCAGCAAGGCGAAGGAATGCCTGTTGATCAGCACAGGCAGCTTCTAAACCGTAGAGCTCTGAGTTCAGCCCTTCTTGTCTCCTTCTTAATTCTGGCAACCGCCTACGCAATTCTTCCAGTTTTAAGAGACCTTCCTGATAGGCGTCCAAGAGCTTTTCGACACCCTTCTGAACGCGGGTTATCTCTTTGCTCAGAGCCTCCTTCCTGTGTTTGGTCGGGCTGGAATCCTGGATCTCTTTAATCCTGCGTCGGATCTCTCCACGGACCAAATCAGGATTTTCAAGCAGTTGGATCACTCGTTGCCAAACAATTCGGTCAAGATAATCCTGACGAATGGGCCTGTTATGACAAAGCCGTCCATTGAGATGGCGATAGGCATCGGAGCCCAGGCAACGATAGTAGTAGATTTTCCTCCTGGATGTGCGCGTTGAACACCGGTAAAGGGCATACCCGCATTCACCGCAAACCAGCATACCTTGCAAAAGAGTGGGTTCGATGGTACGCCGGGGGGAAAGGCGCCTGTTCTTCTCCAACCGCTCTTGAGCAAGAGCAAAGGTCTCCTCACTTACAATCGCAGGAACGGCTATCTCAATCCACTCCTGTCTGGGACGCTCACGGGTGCAGCTCGACCGTGGAGAGAAACCGCCCCGAAGACGTAATGGCCGGGTGATCTTGTGCCTTTCAGCCCGCTCAGTTTTCCCAAAACAGGACGCACCTTTATAGGCGGGATTGCGCAACATCCCCCATACGGTGGACCGCTCCCAGCGAGATTTCCCCGTGCGGGTGCAAATCCCATGATCATTGAGCAAACGGGCTATCTCGTTGATACTGAGCCCATCTCCTGTATACAGCTTGTAGACTTTGCGCACAACTTCCGCTTCTCTGTCAATGATCTCATAATAGGCCACCGATCTGTCCGTCTTTCTGTGATAGTGGTAGCCGTAAGGAGCTCCCGAGAGCACATTGACCGATCCAGCCTTGGCACGGTGTCTTTTGCCACGCCGAGTACGTTCGGCAATCTGCGCCCGTTCGTATTCGGCAATCATCCCCTGAAATTGAACCAACAGCTCCTCTTCTGGTGTTGTAGCCTTGGGTGATTTGATAAAGACAACATCCACACCATGACGGGCAAACTCTTCGCACAACAGCACCTGGTAAGCATATTTGCGGCTCAGACGATCCGGCGAATAGATCAGTAACGATTCGATTTGTCCGTCTGCGGCCAGATCGCGCAGACGTTCCAACCCAGGCCGAACCAGACTCCCACCACTATAGCCCTCGTCTTGAAAGACCCATTCCCCGGGCACCCTGTAGCCTTCGTTCTGCGCATACTCAATCAGGGCAGCGCTCTGGCTACCAATGGTTTGTTCTTCTTTCTGCCGATCCGAGGAGACCCGCGCGTAAATCGCTGCGGTCTTCACACACCCTACCTCCCTCTTCTGGCTCTACACATCCGCTTCTATTGGCCCTCGCCCAGATCCTCTCAGGAACCAAAAGTTTGTAGACTTGGGCAATCTTGGGGGCTGAAAGCCGGTCAAAGCCATATTCCAGCTCAATCTCCTTAGCGGACTTCTTCGCCTTAACCACGCCCCTGACCCTTGTAGAGAAATGCTTCCAGAGCCTGTGTGACTATGTCGCTTAAGCTTTGCCCAGTGGATTTCGCACGTTGCCGAATTGCCTGGATTAGGTTCTGTGAGAGCTTGACCGTAAAAGCGATCCTTTTCTCCGGAATCGGAACCTCTTTGCCCATCAACTCGGCTTCCTGTATAT
>JAFDHB010000009.1 GCA_019308985.1 Deltaproteobacteria bacterium
ACAACCAGTGGATAGAAGATGGGAATGGTTACCACGATGAGCGCCATGGAGTCCATGAAAAATCCACCAATGAAATAGATGAAGATAATGACACCCATGATGGCCATTCGGTGGGTGAAGAGGCCTCATACCCGACTTCTATTTCTCAGAGTTTCAAGAGTCTTCTGGCATTGTCCTCATAGATCTTCTGGCGGTTTTCATCAGAAATAGGCAGAGCATCAATAACCTTTGTTGTCTCACGTATATAACCCGGCCCTTTTTCCGGATCAAAAGGGCTGTCTGAAGCAAATAGAACGTTGTCAACGCCAAAAAAGTCCAGACCACATTTTGTCCCCGAAAGCGAGCCAAAAAGGGCTGTGTCTGCATAGAACATCTTGAAATATTCCAGGTGGGGTTTCTTCAATTTCTTGAGGATGACACTGTAGTCTTCGTCCGACGTGCGTGCCCCTAGCTGACCCCAACCGGGACCGACACGGCCCTCAAAATAGGGTACCATGCCCCCCATGTGATGGGTAATGACCTTGAGATTGGGAAACTCTTCAAAATAGTACCCAAATACCAATCGAGCCATGAATACACTCGTCTCATAGGGCCAGCCGAAGGTCCACAAGCACGGGCACCTCCCTCGCCCGTTTTCCGATGTCTTTCAGATCGGGATTCACTTTCATCATCTTATTGAAAAAGCTCCTTGGAAAAATGTGATTAAAGATGTCCAGTTTCATCACTATCCTCCTTCCCCTAAATACCAGCCCACTTCAACGGGCGGATGCATCCTTCGTTTTCGGCTTTCTCACGTCCCAGCCAACTCGTCAGTAACATATTTCCAGGCCCAGTTCCTTGAGTTTCTCCCTGGTTGGGGCTCCTGTACCCTTCTCCCAGTCCCTCGCCTCGTAGTATTCATCCAGCATCTGGTTGAGATCCTCCCTGCTGATGAACTGCCCCTTGGCTGCCCCTCCCTTCAAGGGCTCGGTCATGATCCTCTCGGACAGGGTGTCATCCTCCCTGCTGAATCCTTCCCTCACATTGAAGGCACGGGCCAGGTTGTTGATCCTCTCCCCTACCTTCATCACCTCATCTGGTGTATAACTCAGCCCCGTAACCGCCTCCACCAGATTGGCCGTATTCTCGGTGGCAAAACCCGCCACGGCCATGTCAAGTAGAAAGGTACACATGGTGGGGGCATCACACGTGGCAGAGCGGATGTCCTGGTTCCACTTGGTCAGCTTCCCCTTCCCTTCAACCGCAAACCTGTCCACCTCATGAGGAATAGGAATCCCGAAAACCTCCTGAAAGGCATACCCCCGGCAGTGATCCGCTCCCGTGTATGACGTAGCGTAGTTCAAACCATGAGCCTTGACTCCCCTCACATCATAACCAGGAAGCTCCAGGCCCTTCACATGCATGGCATATCTCTCAGCCTCCTTGCCAATCTTTTCCGCAGCCACCTTGACACCATCAGCCAGAAGATCCCCGAGCCCCTCCCTGAATGCCATAAGCCTGATCAAGGTCAACATCGCCTCATCATTGCCAAAGGTAAGCTCAAGATCACCCGTATCAGCTTTGCTCAAAACCCCCTTCTCGTAAAGCTCCATGGCAAAAGCAATGGCAACACCAGATGAAATAGTGTCAAGACCCAACTCATCCGCCAGCCGGTCAGCCGCTATAATAGCGTCTATGTTCTCTACCCCCGTAACACCACCATAGGAATACATGGTCTCAAACTCAGGCCCCTCGGAAAGTATACCCGCATATACACCACTCTTGGCCAGTTTCAACTGGCTGCAACCCACAGGACAACCATAACAGTGTTCACTGCCCACATTGCGTGTCTTCTGGACCTCCTCCCCAATCTTGTCAGCAGGCGCATATTCACCAGTAGTAGAAAAATTCTTCGTCGGAAAAATACCCGTAGCACAAGTTGCATCCACCACCATCGGAGTGCCCGTCTTGGAAAAGTGGGGATAAAGCACCTCGCTCTCCTTCATGGCCTTGGTAAAAGCTCCCCGGGCAACCTTCAGCTTCTCCTTGTTAGCTACCACCACCTTCCCAGTCCCCCTCACCGCAATGGCCTTCAGGTTCTTGGACCCCATTACCGCCCCGAGTCCCTTGCGGCCTATAGCCCTCATCTCGTTGATAATGCAGGCTATTTTGCAAAGGTTTTCTCCGGCCGGCCCGATACAGGCAATCCTTACGTTCTGATCATTAAGCTCGTTCTTGATGATCTGCTGGGCGTCAGTTGTTTTCATGCCCCAGAGCTTATCGGCAGGCCTAAACTTCACCTCCCCGTTCTTTATCCACAAGTACACCGGCTTCTCCGACCTGCCCTCAATGATCAAAGCATCATAGCCCGCAAACTTCAGCTCCACAGGGAAATACCCCCCGGATAGGGCCATCCCCACCGCCCCGGTAAGGGGAGACTTGGATGTAACCGCCATCCTGCTCGCACAGGGGACATTGGTGCCAGAAAGGGGACCATGTGCAAAAATGAGCTTGTTCTCCGGCCCCAGTGGATCAGCACCTTTCTTGACCTCGTCAAACAAATACTTGATCCCAAACCCCGCACCACCAATGAAATCCTTTGCCACCTCCACGGGCAACGCCTCTTCCCTAACACTCTGCTCCGTCAAATTAACCCTCAATACCTTGCCTGTGTATCCACCCCTGTACATAGCTAACCTCCGCAGTTGTATTCAATGGTGTTGATTGAGAAGACTTCTGCACAAAACTTCTGAACCGATCCTGCCCGTACCTGGAAAAGTGTTTGCTCTCAATGAATTTCTGAAAAACTTTCCTGGCACACTACAATATGCTCTTTACACGAAATAGTCGTAGTATCCCTGAACAATGCGATATTTCACTACCTGCATCCCACCAAGGTAGAGTTGGGTTACCAAGGCATCCCGAAGATATTTTTCCAGATGGTATTCGGGTGACAGTCCGTTTGAGCCCATCAATTGCAGGGCATGGTTTGCAATGGATACACAGGATTCGGAAGCATAGATCCTCAGTCCCGACCCCCTCGAAATCATTTTCTTGGTGAGAGGCGAACCATACTCCTCGGGATGATCATACATGTAAGAAAGGGTAAACACACCCATTTCAAGCATTTCGATGCGCATAGCCATATCGGCCAGAATCCCTGCCGCCATGCTCCACTCCCTCACCGGCTTGCCGCCACTTTTCCTCTCCTTGGTATATTCCATGGCAATGTCAAAGGCCCCTTTTGCTATCCCCAGGGACAAGCATGCTGACGCCCATTGACCCAATCCCATGATACCACCATAGTAAAAAGCCGCATCCTGGCCAGGCCCAGCCAACCTGTATTCTTTAGGAACCCGGACATTGTCAAAGAATATGCTGGCGTTGATCGAGGTCTTGAATCCCATTTTTGTCTCGGGTTTCCCGAAGGAAAGCCCCGGGGCATCAGAGGGAACATAGATTATGGCAATACCTTCGTCACCAGCATCAGGGTCCGTGTTACAAACGGTCAAGTAGAGGCTGGCAAGACCGGCATTGGTAGGCCATGATTTACTCCCATTGATGACCCATTCATCGCCGTCCAGCTTAGCCCGTGTTGAAATACCTCTCCCTCGAAACAAGGGATTCTCCGTGTCAGCACCTGCCGCAGAATCCGTCATTGCCAGGCAGCCATAACATACCTTATCTCCAGCAATGGCTGGTGCAAACCTGTCAAGAACAACTTTGTTTCCAGCATGCAGCGCTGGACCCAAGAACTCGCCGGCATTCATCCCGGTGACCATAGCCAGACCCGCATCACCCCTGGCAAGCTCCGACTGAATGATTCCCCGGGTCGTCATGGGATAGGGCCCTGTCCCACCATACTCAGGAGGAACCCCTCCCCTCTGAATACCAAGATCAACCAGCTTTTGGAGAACCCCCTCAAACAGGCTGTAATCCCTTTCAAGATCCTCCCTGATCGGCATTACTTCTTTGTCAACAAATTTTCTTAGCATATCCCTGATAGCTTTTTGCTCATCGGTAAACAAGTGCTCCAAATGCATCGTCTCCCCCTCCTTTTGTCAAGTGTGGTCAATGTTTCTCAACTTTCTTGAACACCTTATTCACTGCTTTCCCCGTAATAGACCTCATCACCCAAAATAGCGTAAAAATCCGCACCCCAATTGGAGAAAAATTTTGGGAAAACTTCCTTTTGGTATGCCTCCGAAGCCACATCCTTCATCCATTCTTCTTTGCTGGTTACTTCCAAAATACCAATAAAGTTGAACGGAGATTTTGTCTCTTCCGGTGGTTCCCCCTTCTGCCCGTTCCCCTTCTTTCCCCCCACCATTTTCAGCAATGTAAAGCTCTTTGTCGAGGGAAGCTTCAACAGCAGCGGTCCTTTAAATTCATGACACCATTTGATGTAGTCTTCTTCCTTGACGTCGTCTCTCAGGTTATAAAGAATAATTTGCTTCGGCATAATCCTCTAACCTCCTTTCACTGTTTTGATTTAAGGTGAGCACCAATAAGAAGACCGGACATTTAGTTCTCTTGATTCCATTGCGTTGCAATGCTTTGCAATATGCCTGAAACCGGAAATGATTCCCCTGATCCTTTTGATTTATCTCGCCGGAAGTGGGTGATGAAGGATATCTCTCTTTCCTCTATCTTCTCTACGACTAGGAAACAGTACCGGACAAACGATAAGGGACACTCCGGCACGCCACCATATCCACCCCAAGACCCAGTATGTTACTGATGACTACCTCTCCTATTCTTACAGGGCCGCTTACCTGATGTTTGGAAATCTCGACCATACAGACCATGAGCCGGCCTTTAGGGATTTCTCCATTGGAACGAACCGGCAACAAGGGGACTTCCCCCAGGTTGGTCCGGACTGTGGTAGTCAGGATACGTCCAGGAAAAAAGATCTCACGCTTTGCATACCCAATGCCTTTTTTACACTTATTGCCCTCCACATCTGCTATTTCCTGCCCTTCGACTTCCGCCCTTAGATTACACCCCAGGGGGCACATGATGCAGATGACCTTCCTAATCATGATTTCTCTCCTTGTCCTCCTTACCCCTCTGGTGACATGAAACCTTGATCTCACCCCTTTCCCGAAAAAGGTTGAGGTACTCCGGCTCCAGCATGATCTTTATCACTTCCGTGGGACTCACCACCCGAAATTTCTTCCGAAAATCACCCACTCTCACCTCTGCCCTCTCAATCGTCTCTCGCACCCTTAATGCAAGCTCCGCAGATTCGCTCCCAACGATTTTGTGAGGCGTAACAGTCGCTATATTATCTCCCGGGATCACCTTGATTTCTTTTGGCTCCCTCTTGAGTTCCCCACCCACATATCTCGCCGCATTTCTCCCTGTCTTCTCCCCGTCCAGGGTCACATTGTCCACAAGATCCCACACTTGAACCACATTTCCTGCTGCAAAAACACCATCCAGACTCGTCTGGAGGAATTCGTCCACAACAGGGCCGCCTATATTCTCATCCAGCTCAATCCCCGCCTCCACGGATAATTCGTTTTCCGGAACAAGCCCCACTGAGAGCAGCAGGCAATCACAGTCAATCCTACGTTCAGTCTCCTTCACGGGGTTCCCTTGACCGTCAACTTGCGCTATCTTGACCCCCTCAACCCTGTAATTTCCGTAGATCTCCGTTATGGTGTGCTCGAGGAGAAGAGGAATATCAAAATCATGGAGACATTGGACTTCGTTCCGAATGAGTCCGCCTACACGGGGCATGATTTCCACCACCGCCTTTACTTCCGCCCCCTCCAGGGTCAGGCGCCTGGCCATGATCATACCGATGTCTCCTGATCCCAGGATCACTACCTCTCTTCCCGGCATGTATCCATCCACATTGACCAATTTTTGCGCAAGACCGGCCGTAAATATGCCTGCCGGTCGACTCCCGGGAATTCCGATAGCAAACCTTGTTTTTTCTCTACATCCCATGGCAAGAACAACTGATTTGGGAACCACCTTGAATTCACCCCACTGCGGGTTGATCGCAATCATGCTGCGGTCAGGGTAGAAATTCGTCACCATGGTGTTCAAACAAAGCTTGATATTGGATGAGGCGAGCCTGTCAATGAATCTTTCCGCATACTCGGGTCCAGTCAGGTCTTCGTCAAAGTAATGGAGCCCAAATCCATTGTGGATGCACTGGTGCAAAAGCCCCCCCGGATACTCCGCCCGTTCAAGCAGCATGATATCCTCCATCCCTGATTCCCAGGCACTGATGGCCGCGGCCATTCCGGCAGGACCGGCGCCAATAATCGCCAGGTCAACCTCGTGTACCTTCATTCCTCTACCTCCCTCTTCTCGCCTCCGGGTATCCCTTGGGCTCTCCTGCAAGGATGTAAGAGTCACCGCCTTTCTTCGTCACTTCCAGGGGGGATATGCCCAGCTCTTCCGACATGATTCGCAGAACCCTGGAAGTGCAAAAGCCCCCCTGGCATCTGCCGAAACCTGCCAGGGTTCGGAATTTGACTTCGTCAAAGGTTCTGGCGCCTGCCCTGACCGCATCTCTGACCTCTTGCTCAGAGACCTTCATGCATCTGCATACCAGGTGCCCGTACCTAGGTTCTGCTCGGAGCTTTTGACTCCTCTCCCATTCCGACAGTTCTATGAATCTCCTGGGCTTGTATCGAAAAGGATTGAAATCGCTCCGCGTAACCAATTCCAAGCCCTGGTCTGCCAACATCCGCACGACTTCGCGGGCTATTGCAGGGGCAGGCCCCATCCCCGGCGCACTAACAACGGCATTGATAAATCCCCTCTTTGGGGCTTCGAGAAGATGATCGTTCGGATCCCTTGTATTGAACGTAAGAAAACCCGCAAAGCTTGATATGACATGCTTTTTTGAGATGGAAGGGATAAACTCCTGTGGCCAGGATATCAACCTGGCAAGCCCTTCCTCGGTCGTACTCGTGTCTTCCTTGTGAGTCATGGGATCGAAGGTATGGGCTACGATAATGCTGTCGTGGGTGGTAGGTATGAGCATCCTTCCTCGCTGCGGCCTGGGTGTTGCGCAGAGTATATGATGGATTGCGTCTCGATTCTCCATAACCAGCATTTGCGCCTTCCAGCCGCTGACCTCGAAGCCCGCTGTTCCCACCATTCCTGCAATTTCATCGGCGTAGAGTCCTGCCGCATTGACCACGTGCTGTGCCTTGAAGGAGCCGTTATTGGTCTTGACGACATAGTACTCTTTTTTCTCTTCAATATCTTTTACCTCAGTGTCCTTATAAATGTGAGCGCCATTCTGTTTCGCGTTCTCAGCAAAAGCGATCGCCCAGGACATGGGAAGAAGGACCGCTTCATTACTATCAAAAAGCCCACCAATGTATTTTGGATGCACATCAGGCTCCAGCTCCTCGACACCCTTCCTGTCAAGTAGACTGATACCCCGAATATCCAGCTCCTCAGCTACCTGCTTAATGAGCTCAACGAGCTCCATGTCCTCTTTGTTCTCTGCAAGCACAAGCCTGCCTGGCTGAGCAATTTCCTCACCCAGCACATGGGCAAGGGAGAAGTACTCATCCCTGCCAATGTTTTGCAACCTCTCTTTGAGTCCAAAAGGCCTCAGGAGATGATCTCTGAAAGGCACATCACCATGATACTTCACGGTGCGGGAGGTCAGGTGGGCAATGCCGCCGTGGAGCAAACCCTGGCACGCCTTTGTCACCCCGAATCCGCAACCCCCCTCCCTTTCAAGCAAAGATATGTCAATCTTATATTTTGATAGCTCCCGTGCAATGGCGGTCCCTGTGATGCCCCCACCTATCACGACCACCTGCGTCTCTATCATCTTCTCCCCCATTTGATTACTCCTCTACGAGCCATCCCCTTTACTTTTCTCCCAGAGGATCCGGCCCTGTCATTCAAAAGGCTTTCATATATCGGGGAACCTTCCAAGCTCCGGCTTCTCCTTTATACTCTCCTTGCCTTTGTCAAAACACCATACAAAAATCAATTGCCAGCTACCAACTTGCCGCTCCTCATCTCGCTTTTGGCTACAAGGGATTGAAGTCTATCCCTTACCTCATTGAAATGCCTCTCAATAAGATCCATGGCTTTTTTGCGATCTTTTCTAATAATCGAATCCAGGATTTCTTCATGACTCTTAATGGCTCTCCCGCACGTACCCTCGTCAGGAAGCTGGAGTAAAGATCCGGGTCCAGAGGGCCCAGAGCTTCAGGGCACCCCTGAAAGGGGCTCTAGCACGTCACAACCGATGATATAGAGAAGCCAGAATTGAGAAGCCAGGAGTCAGAAGAATCTTAACGTCGCTTCGCTCCAGCACATTCATGATATGGATTCAGGATTGGCCAGAATGTTATTTGGATTTTAACTCCTGTATTCCTGGCGGACAGGCCACGGCACAGCCTTTCAGCTCTGACCATGTCCTGTCGACGATCCCGCCATTCGGGGAGGGCATGTATTTCAATCTTCAAATGAAAGTCAGGTCGAAAAAGCTTGAACCAGACAACAGGCCCTTAAGAATAAATTGAGCCTGTTTCATAACAAACATGCTTGGATTCTACTGAAAAGAAAATATTATTTTGGGAATTACGAGGACAAATTAGTTGCCCTTGCCAGCGACCGGCCTAATGCATGGTTGCGCCGCCGTCGACCACGATGGTCTGCCCGGTGATGAAGTCACTGTCATCGGAGGCGAGAAAGACAAGTGTGCCTAAAAGGTCTTCCGGTCTTTCGTGACGCTTGAAGCACCTCCCACCCACTACTGCATTGATAAAGGCTTCATCATGGATCGACCCATCTGCCATGACATCTGTCACGGTGTAACCTGGGGCAATGGCATTGACACAAATACCGTCATCGCCCACCTCCCTTGCAAGTGCCCGTGTCAAACCAATGACACCGCCCTTTGAAGTGACATAATGGAGGAAAAGGGGTAAGCCCTTGAAAAATACCCCTGATGCAACATTGATGATCTTTCCCTTTCCCTGCTTCTTCATCTGCGGGTAGACGGCCTTACAACACAGGAAAATACCCTTCAGGTTAACCTTCATGACATCATCCCACTCCCTCGCGGAAATATCGTAGAAGGGCTTGGTCTTCAAGGTGGCGAAGATTGCAGCGTTGTTCACCAGGATGTCAATCCTGCCGAATCGGTCAATGGTCTTGCGGGCCATCTCCTCGGTGCTTTCCTCATCGGAAACATCCGTTCTGAGCGCCACGGCCTCTCCTCCCCTCTCCTCGATCTCCTCTTGAACGGCTACACCATCCTGGATGTCTGCCACTACCACCTTGGCCCCTTCCTCAGCAAGGCGCTGAGCGTAGCTCCTCCCGATTCCCTGTGCTCCTCCAGTAACAATTGCCACACGATCTCTCAGTCTCATCAATCTCCCTCCTCTTTGATTTCTCTCTACCTTACCCCATGGTAAGATTCCGGCCAGAAACATGATGTTACGAGACCTTTGAATCAGGCGTACAAAGCATGCTGCCTAGAATGAAGGCAACTTGAACTTGAATGTAACTTCTCCCGTACTCCTGTCAACCTTCACCATCCGACCGTCTTCCTCAGTCGCGGCTATCTTCTGGCCGGTGGCCATTTCAAGGAGCCCGCTGATAAACTGCATCCCTGAATCCAACACGGCCTCAATCTTTTCCGGCGGAATGTCCGGGACCTGATTATCCGATGTTCCTTCCCCCGTATGCGTAGGCGCCACCCCTGCATCAAGACGGGACTTTTCGCCGGACAGGCTCTCTCCCCCACCTTCTTCGGCCGTCACGTCAACAAAATCTTCTCTCTTCTTCAGGACCTCGGGATTCAGGTAATGGGGTGTGTCTTCAGGTATTTCTTCGGAGGGCGAGGCTTCCCGCGTGGGAACGAGCGGTTCTTCACCCATCATGGCCCTGAGCCTGTTAAGCAACTCAACGCGCTTTTCATGGGAGAACTCCACCTTGTCGATACCGCCTTCAAAGACTCCCTTGAACAGATCGGCTTTGAGCTGTATTCCGGCCATGATCTTCTCTTCTATACTGTTCTTGGCAATCAGGTTTATCACGTTGATGCAACGGCTTTTTTGTCCTATTCGGTTCACCCGGCCGACACGTTGATTCAGCCGCGCCGGGTTCCAGGGGAGTTCAAAATTCACCACGCAGTCTGCGGCCTGGAGATTCAAGCCGGTTCCTCCGGCATCGGTTGAAAGGAAAACCTTGCATTCGGGGTTGCGGGTAAATTCGTCGATCAAGTCCTGTCGCTTCTTCACGGGTATCTTGCCTGAAAGCTCCACAAAAGGGATTCCAGCCTCTGAGAGATGGCGTGCAATGAGAAAGGTCATGGTGGTCCATTCGCTGAAAATGACCATCTTGCGGCCGGATTGAACCACCATTTCATCAACAATACCTACCAGCTCATCAAGTTTGGGCGAGATATTGGTCCTGCGGTCAATCAGGTACGTGGAGTTGCAGACCATACGCATCCGCACCAGGAGTTCCTGGATACGCCGGACATCAATTGGGGTCAGATATTTCTTGTTTAGTAGGGGAAGGAGAGCCTGCATGTATCCGGAATGGATCTTTCGCTGTTTGTCATGGAGATCAACATAGTAGTTGTTGACCACTTCATCCGGCAGGTCGGACAGGACCTCTTCCTTCTGTCGGCGAATTACGATGGGTTTAAGCTTGTCGCGAAGTTTTTCAAGATTACGGTATCCGAGGATCTTGCCTTTCTTCTTGCGACTCAGCATGAAATGATCGGCGGCAAACTGCCACAAGGGAGAGAGCATGCCGGGATCCAAGAACTGCATGATGGAGTAGACATCCTCCAGTTTGTTCTCCAAGGGGGTCCCGGTCAGCACGAGGGCCTGCTTGCGGGGAATCTGCTTTACTGCATCAGCGGTCTTTGTGGAAAAATTCTTGATTCGCTGGGCTTCGTCCAGGATCACCAGGTCGGGTTTGAACCTTGACAGGACCATCACGTCTCTCAATACCGCCTCATAATTGGTAATCTTGAAATAGCAATCATTATTCAAATAGATGGACCGGCGCTGTGCAGGAGAGCCGGCTACCACGATCGCCTTTTCGTCAGAGAAACGTTCAATTTCCCTTTTCCATTGTTCCTTGAGGGATGCTGGCGTAATAACCAGGACCTTGGTGAATCCGAAGATCTCCTTTTTTAGTATCGCCAGGGCAATGGCCTGAAGTGTCTTACCGAGGCCCATTTCATCCCCTATGAGTGCAGAGCCCTTGAAAAGACAAAATTTGACACCCTCTTCCTGGTACGGATAGAGCCTGGTTTTTAGATACCTGTTAATAGGTGGAACTCTTATGTTCTGCGCGAGTTCTGACATTTGACGATTCTGGAGGAGGCGCTGAAGCTGGCCCAAAACGTTTTCCTGGACCCTGATCCTCTTATTACCGTTCAAACGGGAGATCAGGGGCAAGAGATCCGTGAGGTCCTTGCCCGTAAAGGATCCATCCTCATTGAAACATTTGCTCAAAAGGCCGTTGACTTCCTTTACAGAGGAGATAGGCCATTCAGAAAATAGGCGTGGTTTATCCTCGACCGAGTCCCAGTAGATATCAACAAACGGGAACCTCTCCTTCGCGATGCGTTTTTTGAAATCCCGTTTTTTCTCAAAATAGTTGGATAGAAAAATCAAATGCTTGCATGTCCCAAGGCGATTTGAGAGAAAATCCGGGCAGGTGCAATGCCCCTTTTCCTTCTCCGGGTCATGAAGAGTGACAATGTACTGTTTCCCGCTTGCGCTCTCAACCAGGTGCTCGCCTTTTAGCATTTCTCCCTCTGTTACCTTGAAACTCTCATGGAGGGCACGGAGTCGGCGGTCTTCAAGGGCCTGTTCTCTTATCTCCTCGGCACTCAGGTATGGCTCAAGGGCCTCGGGCGTGGCTGCCTCGGAAGATGCCGCCTGCCAGCGTTCCATGATATCCCGGGTGTCCAAGAGAGTGGCCACTGTGTGCTTGCATCCCGTTCCGGGATAGGGACAATCACAGCTGGTCTCCACTCTGCCGTTCGAAAACTTGATCTCTACGGTGTAATCGCCGTAGTTCCCGTCAACTTCATAGACAAACCACCTTTTTTCTTTGTCGGCCTCTCTTAGAAAAAAGGACCCATTTTCATAAATTTCGACCCCTCTCCGATAGATAATGGCCGAATCCGCGACTTCTTTCCGAACAAAATCACACGTAAGATCTAGCATGGCTTCATCCCCTCGGAAATCTTAAGGGTTTCTTGATCAAAGACAAATCACGATATTACAATATCTTGTGTGCCAACTCTCGGGCTCATACAACATAGAGGATGTTTGGGATGTTGTCAATCCCTTTACTCAATTTTTCGGAGAGAATTCCGGCTATAAGCCCCCGCTTACTCTTTCCCGATTTTGTTCCCCTTTTCTTAGGATGTGGGGCTGAACCAGGAAAGCACAACACAGGTGGTGACTTTTCCGGAAAAAAACATTAACATTGAATCTTGGCAAAACTCGAGCCTTTGCACCGGGTATGATAAAGAGGGTCGATCATCATACCCTTCGTCCCTATGGTTACAAGTGGGGGGATTTTGGGGAAGGTGGAGAAAATGTATTGAATGACCCGGGCTGATTGAGTATATGTTATTGCCCATTACGTGAAGAGCAATTTCCCTAATCGAGCCAAAACTCGATCAGGCGTTATTTGTTAATCGTTATTGGTTATAGAGATGTCGGAAGCCCCATACCAGAAATGATATCTCACCCCTGGTAGAGATATGAGAATGGCGATCAGGAGGGGTTGAATAACGGATAACAGGTAACGGCCAATTGAGCTTTTTTCGCTTAATTGGGGTATTTCAATGGAAAAGGCGCAGGAATCTCTGATGAGCTGGAAGCAAAGGACATATTGCGGGGACCTGTCTCAACCCCATGTGGGCCGGAAGGTCTTGCTCTTGGGCTGGGTGGACGCCCTGAGGGATCACGGCAGCCTGTTGTTCATCCACCTGAGAGACACATCCGGCATTGTCCAGGTGGTGTTCGATCCAAGGGTTGACAAAGGCTGCTACGAGAATGCCCGCAGACTGAAAGAGGAATATGTCGTTGAGATCCGCGGTTGGGTGGCAAAGAGGGAGAAGGGCAAGGAGAATCCCTACCTTTCTACCGGAGACATCGAGGTCTTCGCAGAGGGGCTCAAAATACTGTCCGGTTCAAAGCCACTGCCTTTCCAGATCTCGGAAAAGGCCATGGTCTTCGGCGAGAGCCTCAGCACCAGCCCTGATGCGGTCGACGAAGAACTACGTCTCAAGTTCAGGTACCTCGATCTCCGCCGTCCCTCGGTCCGGGAGATATTCAAGAAAAGGTACGAAATAATCAGATCTATCCGGGATTACCTGGACCAGGGACGGTTCCTCGAAATAGAGACACCTATTTTGACCAAGAGCACCCCTGAAGGTGCAAGGGACTACCTGGTCCCCAGCAGGGTTCACAAGGGAAAGTTTTATGCCCTCCCCCAATCTCCCCAGCTATTCAAGCAGATCCTCATGATGAGCGGCATGGATCGCTATTACCAGATCGCAAGGTGTTTCAGGGACGAAGACTTGCGGCCCAATCGGCAACCGGAATTCACCCAACTTGATCTGGAGGCCTCCTTTATTGACGAAGAGTTCATTTACGAACTGGTGGAGGAACTGGTTTCAAGGATCTTCAAGGTTGGCGACATTACCCTCCCCAGACCTTTCCCCAGGATGACATACAAGGATGTGATTGAACGTTATGGTACGGACAGTCCTGATCTCCGTTTCGATATGGCCTTTGAAGATGTCACGAACCTGCTTCGGGATACCAACTACCGGGTCTTCAGGAAAATCATCAAGGCCGGAGGAAAGGTGAAGGGTTTTTGCATCAGGGGTAAAGCAGGCCTCATGAGCAAGAACCTCTTGCAGAACGAATATGCAATGAGGATTGTCCCTTCCATGGGGGCCAAGGGAATGACATGGATGAAACTCGTCGGGGGGAACCTGGAATCCAACATAGTGCAGTTCTTCAGCCGAGAGGAACTGGAAAGACTGAAAGGGTGTTTCAAGGCGGCTGACGGCGACGTGATAGTCATGATCGCAGACATTTCCCCCGATGTTGTGAGCAGGGTGCTCTGCAGTTTGCGTCTGCACATGGCTGAGAGGCTCAACCTGATACCGGAGGATTCTTACGCCCCTCTGTGGGTTACTGATTTTCCCCTGTTTGAAGAGAAGGAAGGGATCCTGACATCCCAGCACCACCCGTTTACCATGCCGGACAGGACTGACTTCAATCCCAAGGACAGGGAAGACCTGCTGAGCCTCAAATCCAGGGCGTACGACCTGGTCATTAATGGAGAGGAACTGGGAGGCGGAAGCATCAGGATTCACCAGATGGATGTACAGAAAAAAATATTCCAAGCACTTGGTCTTGCCCGAGAGGATGTTGAGTCCAAGTTCGGCTTCTTCCTCAGGGCCCTCGAATATGGAGCACCCCCCCACGGCGGGCTGGCTCTCGGCCTGGACAGGGTTATCTCCATGATCCTGAGAACTGATTCAATAAGGGAAGTAATTCCCTTCCCAAAAAACCGGAGCGCCGTGTGCCCTCTTACCCAGGCACCATCCACCGTTGACGAAGCTCATCTGGCGGAACTGGGAATCAACCTGGGGGCGCCCCAAAGAATTGATGAAGCCCGGACCATGACAGGGCGGGGCCATGAAAGGACAGCACCAGACCTCGCGCACCCGGAGAAAATCTCCAGGAACGAGGTCATGCACGTTGCGAGGCTGGCACGCCTGAAGCTGTCTGATGCGGAAGTCCGTCACTTTCAAAGAGACCTCAACAGCATATTGGAGTATGTGGAACAGTTGGAAGGCCTGGATACCGGGGAGGTCGAGCCCATGAGCCACGTGCTTGAAGTGACGAATGTATGGCGAGAGGACAGGGCGAGAAAGTCCCCGTCAAGGCAATCCAGGTCCATACTCTCAAACGCCCCTAACCGGGAAGGGGATTATTACAAGGTACCAAAGATCTTGGAAGGTTGACATATGGAACTGTGTGACATGCGTGCCGCAGACCTCGCCCGGATGCTCTTGAGAAAGGAGGTCAGCTCCAGGGAGATTACTGAAGCGGCGCTCAGGAGGATCGAGGAGAAGGAAGACGCCCTGAACGCCTTTATCACCGAGACAAGGGACCTGGCATTGAAATGCGCTGACCTTGCAGACAGGAAGATCGCGGCAGGAAAAGCCCTGTCTCAAATCAACGGCATACCTATTGCCATAAAGGACAATCTTTGCACTAAGGGAGTAAGGACGACATGTGGATCCAGGATCCTTGAAAACTATGTGCCGCCCTATGATGCCACCGTCGTGGACAGAGTGCTCAGGGCCGGCGCAGTATTGATGGGCAAGACAAACATGGATGAATTTGCCATGGGCTCTTCCTGCGAGAACAGCGCCTTCGGACCCACCAGGAACCCTATACATCCCGACCTCGTACCCGGTGGATCGAGTGGCGGTTCAGCGGCCGCGGTAGCCGCAGGTGAAACGGTGCTTGCCATAGGTTCTGACACGGGGGGATCAATTCGCCTCCCTGCCGCATTCTGCGGCATCGTTGGAATAAAACCCACCTACGGGCGCGTCTCAAGGTACGGCCTCGTTTCCTATGCCTCGTCCTTGGACCAGGTAGGGGCCTTTGCCAGAAGTGTTGAAGACTGTGCCATGTTGCTGAATGTCATTTGCGGCCATGACAGGAGGGACAGCACTTCCGTCAATATTCGAAGGCCTGACTTCCTTCAATCCATCAACCGGGACATAAAGGGTCTCAGGATAGGTCTCCCCAGGGAGTATTTCATTGAGGGCCTGGATGAGGAGGTGCGATCCAGGGTCATGGAGGCTGTTTCCTTACTCGAAAAGAACGGTGCCGAGGTAGTGGATGTCTCCCTGCCCCATTCCAGGTACGCTATCAGCGTGTATTATCTCGTTGCCACGGCCGAGGCCAGCAGCAACCTGGCCAGATATGATGGAGTCAGATATGGAATTCGATCCACCAATCCCTTTGCTGATTCCATGGACATGTATGAGGAGACAAGGAGTGAAGGGTTTGGAGAAGAAGTCAAGAGACGTATCATGCTGGGGACTTACGTTCTGTCCGCCGGATACTATGATGCTTACTATCTCAAGGCCCAAAGGGTGAGGGCATCGATCAAGGAGGACTTTGATAGGGCATTCGAGAAGGTCGACTGCATGATCACCCCGGTCTCCCCTTGCCTGCCGTTCAGGCTGGGAGAAAGGATGGCGGATCCGTTGCACATGTATCTGGTGGATATCTATACAGCCTCCCTCAATCTGGCCGGTTTGCCGGGAATGAGCATAAATTGCGGCTTTGTGCATGGTCTGCCCGTCGGCCTGCAAATCATAGGCAAGGCCTTTGACGAACTAACGGTGCTGTGGGTAGGAGATGCCTATGAGAAGCTGGCTGGTGAGGCCCACAATAAGGTCGGCGCGCCGAGGTCACAGGCCGGATCTCCGGGCCGGGGGGCGAGGAATTGATACCCATGGAATACGATGTAATAATAGGATTCGAAACCCACGTAGAGTTGAAGACCGTCACAAAGCTCTTCTGCGATTGTCCCGTATCCTATGAAGCTCCGCCGAACAGCAACATCTGCCCTGTATGTACGGGGCAACCTGGATCCTTGCCCGTATTGAACAAAAAGGCCGTGGAATACACCATCTTGGCCGGCGTGGCAATGAATTGCAGGATAAATGAAAGGGCCCGCTTCGCCAGAAAGAACTATTTCTATCCGGACTTGCCCAAGGGTTACCAGATCTCCCAGTACGAAATGCCCTTTTGCGAGGATGGGTACCTGGAAATCTCCGGAGACGACGGGACCCCGTATCCGGTAGGAATAAGGAGGATCCACCTCGAGGAAGATGCAGGCAAACTGATCCATTCATCCAGCTCTTTTGAGACCTCTGATTACAGTCTTGTGGACTATAACCGGTCCGGCGTGCCTCTGTTGGAAATCGTCACGGATCATCAAAGAAACCCCTTGCGTTCAACGGGTGAAGCCAAACTTTACCTTGAAAAGCTCAGGCAGATCCTTACCTACCTCGGGATCAGCGATTGCAGCATGGAGAAGGGGCAGTTTCGATGTGACGTGAACATCTCCCTCCGGCCCAAGGGATTTCAGGGTTATGGAAACAGGGCTGAGATAAAAAATATGGCATCCTTCAAGTCAATTGCCGACGCCCTGGATTACGAGATAGAAAGGCAGGGTGAAATGCTGCGATCGGGCAGAGAGGTGGTACAAGAAACAAGGCTCTTTGACGAAGACAAGGGGATGACCATCTCAATGCGGGGCAAAGAAGATGCTCCGGATTACCGCTACTTCCCGGAGCCGGATCTCCTGGAGATAGGTCTTGATCAGGAGTTTATCGAAAAGATCAGAGGTAACTTACCGGAACTACCTGAACACAAGGCCCGCAGATTCATCAGTGAGTCCGGCATACCACCGGGGGAGGCCTACATCCTGACGAAAGAGAAAGGCATATCGGATTTTTTCAGTTCGTGTGCCCCCCTCTGCGAAGACAGGAAGAAACTGAGCCGCTGGATCATAAAGGAGCTCTTCAGGTTGCTCAAGTCGGCCTCCATTCCTATTGAAAAGTGCCCCGTAAGCCATCAGGACTTTGCATCCCTCATAAATTCCATAACCAAGGGCAGCATTACGGAGATGGCCGGCAGGACCGTCTTGGAAGAGATGTTCAAGACCGGTGAATCCCCGGAAACCATCATATCAAGCAAGGGCCTGGAAGCCATCACGGACAGCGATGTCCTAGCTAGGGCGGTGGATGAGGTGGTAAAGGAGAATCCCGGTCCCGTTTCACAGATCCTGGGCGGTAAGAAGGAGGCCATCAAGTTCCTGATAGGCCAGGTAATGAAAAAGACCCAGGGCAAGGCCGATCCCAGGCAAGTAAAGGAGCTCTTGGGAAAACAATTGGGGACCCTGCAGTAGTTACTTGGCTTAACCTCCTAACCCAGACAAAAGGCCTTTACAAGACAGGCAAATACCTCTCAATCTCGTATTGGCTGACGTGGGTCCTGTACTGGTCCCATTCGATTTTCTTGTTCTCTATGAATTTTTCAAAGATATGGTCGCCGAGGACTTCCCGTACCAACGCGCTTTTCTCGGTTTCAAGGATAGCGGCGTAGAGGTTGCCGGGCAAGTCGGTGATCCCATAAGCCCTCCTTTCCGCCGGGTTCATTTCAAAGATATCTTCCTCAATGGGGTCAGGAAGCTCCAGCTTCTTTTCTATGCCCGACATTCCCGCCCCCAACATGGCTGCAAAGGCCAGGTAGGGATTGCACGCGGGATCAGGGGAACGAAACTCGATCCTGGTGGCGAGTTCCTTTCCCGGCTTGTACATGGGCACCCTGATCATTGCCGACCTGTTTCTCCTTGCCCAGGACACGTAGACGGGTGCCTCGTATCCAGGCACCAGGCGCTTGTAAGAATTGACCCACTGGTTTGTAATGGAGGTGATTTCAGGGGCGTGATGCATAAGTCCCGCTATGTAATGCTTGGCGATATCCGAGAGGTTATACTTGTCAGTCGGATCATAGAATGCATTCTGCTCTCCCTTGAAAAGGGACTGGTGGACGTGCATTCCGCTGCCGTTCTGCCCAAAAATCGGCTTGGGCATGAAGGTGGCGTAAAAGCCGTGCTGCCTGGCTATCTCTTTTACAACAACCCTGTAAGTCATTGTCTTGTCTGCCATTTTCAGTCCTTCGTCATACCTGAGATCGATCTCGTGCTGACTGGGCGCCACCTCGTGGTGGCTGTATTCCACCTGGATCCCCATTGATTGAAGGGCAAATATGGTATCCCTGCGCAAGTCACTACCCAGGTCCAAGGGCCGCGTATCAAAGTAACCCCCGGAATCGATTGTTTCACAGCCCTTGTTGTCCTTGAAATAGAAGTACTCCAGCTCCGGTCCCAGGTAAAAGGTGAAGCCCGCATCCGCGACCTTCTTCAGCAGGCGTTTGAACACGTACCTTGGGTCACCTTCATATGGGGTGCCGTCGGGATTCAGGACATCGCAGAACATCCTCGCAACGGGCCTGTCTTGGTTTCGCCAAGGGACCAATTGGAAGGTCGTGGGGTCCGGTTTGGCGATCATGTCGCTTTCCTGGATCCTTGCGAACCCTTCTATGGAAGAACCATCAAAGCCCATACCCTCCGTCAAACCCTCTTCCAGCTCGGAAGGGGTAACCGCAAAGCTCTTCAGGACTCCCAGGACATCCGTGAACCAAAACTGTATAAAGGTGACCTTCTTTTCCTCCACTATACGCATGACATCGCCGGGTGTCTTGCATTCCATATCTTTGCCCTCCACATTGCTCTTTTGCCGTGTTCTACATCCCATTTCATACACAAACGGTAGCCTTCAATTTATTACCAGCTTTTCAGCAACTTTGCAATACCCCAAAGTGCTTAAAATGGGCTTTGATTTTTAGCTATTATTTGTTATAATTTAGCTCAATCATCATCACATTTCGAGATGAAATGAAACTCCGAACCCTATCCATCATCCAGTACCAAAACATAAGCGATTCACCCCATCTCCACCGGCTATGGCTTTCCCTCAATAGCTTCCGGAGACAAATGGAACACCTGTCAGGAAACGGCTTCAGGATAATCTCCATGGACGATGCCGTCGATTACATGCTGAAAAGAACAGGCGTAAAATACGGCAGGCCTGTTTCCTTGACTTTTGATAACGGATACCTGGACTTCTATGGTCAAGCATATCCCCTCCTATCCGAGCTGGGCTTTTCAGCCACCGTCATCGTAAACCCCAAAAGAGTAGGCAAGGAAATCAAGATAGGGGATCAAGTCGTGCCGTACATGACCTGGGGGCACCTCAAAGAACTGGTAAAAGGCCCAATCACTATTGGCGCTTACGAGGATGCCGCCTGGAACATCAATGAAATCAGCGAGGACGTAGTAAAAGGACACATCCATGATTTCAAGAAGAGGCTGGAAGATAAGCTGGGGATCGAAGTTCGTTACTTTGGTTGCAAAGAGGGTATACCCGGCCCGGAGATAAGAGATGCCTTGATTTCAGCCGGCTACAGGGCGTTCCTGACCCAGTGTCCAACCTACAGGAAATCCGAGCTCTTTTCCATAGGCAGGATTCAGGTGGACGATGACGACTTCAACATATTCCTGACCAAGATATCCAGGACGTATCTCTTTTTCAAGGACAAGAAAAGCTGGGAATACATACGGAAATACAATCTGGACAGGGTTGCCCACAGACTCTCAGAGACTTACGATAGAATTCGCGGAAACCGATAGCGTCAAGTTCGTTTCAGAGGCCGGCAGGGGTTTTTGTGGCCATGATAAGGATCCTTCACATACATACGCTGCCCATAATCAGCGGTTCAGGACTCAACACCTTTCTGACTATGGAAGGAATGGACAAATCCCGCTACGAAGTCCACCTGGCCTGCGCCCCCGGCGGCCCCCTAATAGATCTCGTGGAAGGCAACGGCATGAAGGTAACCACTTTCAGAAACCTGGTTCAGCCGGTCGACCCTTTGAGAGACTCTCGGGTCACAATGGAGATATGGTCGTTCTTGAGAAAGAACCCTTTTCACGTGGTACACACGCATAATTCCAAGGCAGGCTTTGTAGGCCGGCTGGCTGCCAAGCTCGCGGGAACGTGCGCGGTTATCCATACTGTTCACGGGTTTGCCTTCCACAGGGAAGAGCCCTTTTGGCGCCGAACTCTATTTAGAAATCTGGAACGTCTGGCGGCTCACTGGTGCGACAGGATGATTTTCATCTCCCAACCCTTGATAGATTGGGCAATAGGGGAGAAGATATATACGAAGGATAAAATCGTCAAAATCTATAGCGGTATTGATCTGGATCGGTTCCACCCGGTGAGTGAAGAGGAGCAAAGGAGACATCGAAGGAAGTTGAACCTTGGGCCGCAGGATGCGGTTATCGGGATCGTCTCCAAGCTCTGGGAAGGAAAAGGCCATAATGTCCTTATCACCGCCTTCAAGAAGATCAGCCAAGAGGTGGAAAATGCAAGGCTTGTGATCGTTGGCGAGGGTTACCTCTTGGATGAATTGACCTGCCAAGTAAAAGATCTCGGTTTGGAAGAATTTGTCGTCTTTACCGGGTTCGTAGAGGACGTGCCCGGGATCATATCGACTTTCGACGTCGCGGTGCTCCCTTCCTTCTTCGAAGGTATGGGTCGTGTCCTCCTGGAGGCCATGGCAATGGAGAAACCCGTGGTGGCCAGCCGTGTGGGAGGCATACCTGATCTGGTGGATGACGGGAAAAACGGCTTTCTGGTCAATCCCCGGGATCCGGATGCCCTCGCGGGCTCCATAGTGAAGCTATTGAAAGACAGGGCCCTGGCAGGGTCCATGGGAAAGGCCGGGCTGGAGAAGATATGCGATAAATACAGTGCGAAACAGATGGTCCGGGCGATTGAGGGCGTTTACAGGGAAATACTCAACAAGAAGGGAGTGAACCTTGAAGATTAAGATACTGTGGCAAGCCTTCATTGGCTTGCTAATACTACTGCTTGCCACCCCCTGGGTCAAGTCCTTCTACTTTGACTCAGGTCTGAGGTGGCAGTATATCTTTGCACTTGCCTTTCTTGTTTCGTATTTTGTTATGCCCTTTTGCATCCAGGTTGCCTCCAGGTTTGATATCCTGGACAGGCCGAACTGGAGAAAAATCCACGAAAGACCGACACCCTTGTTGGGTGGACTTGGAATATACGTGGCCTTTTGCTTGGCACTGGTGATGAACGGCGTGTTTCTCCCTGGCATGAGAATACTTCTCCTTGGGGCGACCATGATACTGTTGATCGGCCTGCTGGATGATGTCCGTCCCATCCCTGCCCCATGGAAGTTTGCGTTACAGATCTTGGTGGCCCTTTTCGTCATCATCCTGGGGGACATTAGGCTGACCTTTTTCTATGACCAAGCCTGGGCGCCTTTTCTCAATATACCTATCACGGTGCTTTGGATAGTAGGTCTCACGAATGCCATGAATTTCTTTGACGGGGTGGATGGATTAGCCGCTTCCCTTTCCATCATATGTGCCAGCTTTCTCGGTCTTATCGCCTTCAACACACATCAGCCTCCCCTGGGCTGGTTTGCAGTGGCACTTGTAGGGGCATGTCTCGGATTCTTCCCCTATAACTTCAGGATCCGGGAATCCGCCCTGCTATTCCTGGGGGATGCAGGAAGCACCTTCCTTGGCTTTACCCTGGCAGGTCTTGCCGTCCTGGGAAGATGGTCCAACACCAGTCATTTTGTATCCCTTTCCGCCCCCATATTGATATTTGGAGTGCTCATCTTCGACATGGTGTATGTCAATCTGTCAAGGATAAAGAACAGCCAGGCCAGAAACTTCCTTGGGCTACTCACTTGCGTCAACAAGGATCACCTTCATCACCGGTTGATTTTCATGGGGTTTGCCAAGAAGGAGGCGGTATTTATCATCTCTACCCTAGCTGTCTGCCTGGGGGTGAGCGCCCTCATAATAATGGATCAACAGTTCCTACAGGCCATGCTCGGGTTGACACAGGCCCTTATTATAATAGGATTGATCGTAGCCCTCATGCTTAAGGGCAGGGACAGGGACCCCACCTGAAGCGAACCGAAAGGCTGAGGACAAAGCCTTCCAGTATCCAACCTCCCGCCACTGCGTAAAATGGCGATTCAGGAACCCCCGACTATCTCTTGACAGATCCTGACCCCTTCCATGGCATCCTTTGCATAATAGCCGGCCCCCACATAGTCACGTATTCGTTCATCTATCAAGCCCCCTATGACGTAGGCCATGGGGAGATGGGGTGGTGTGAGGCTGCTGCGCAGCAGGGAAATCGTCTCCTTCATTGCCTTGAAAGAAGTACTGATGAGGCACGAAAGTCCCACAATTTGGGGCCTGTGTTCCTTAACAGCGGCAACGAATGCGGTGGGAGGGACATCCACACCCAGGTCATGCACGGTAAAACCATGCCCGCGCGCAAGCATCTTGAACATATCTTTCCCAATGAAGTGGATATCCCCCTCAACCGTACCCAGGACGATGCTGCCCGATTCTCTGCCGGGCATTTCATGTCGGATCAGGGGAAGCACCATCCGGCCCACCTGCCGCATGATCTCTCCGGCCATGATAAGGGCTGATATGAAGTACCTCCCTTTTTCATAGCGTTCTCCGACCCTCATCATACCCTTATGACAAAGCTCTATGATTTGCAGGGGATGAATACCCTCCGCCACATACTTTTCTACCAATTTCAAGACCCTTTCCTCCTGGAGGTCAGCCATGAGGGCGGTCAGCTCATCATTCTTTCCTGTTTCAGACATCTCTCTCCCTGTTTCGGTGTTCTTACTACTCCTTACCTATTCCTACGTTGGTTTTGAAGAGAAAGCGATCGCCAGGACAGACAAACCTTCCCCAGCTGAAGGGCCTTTCATCAAAATCGTAGAAGATATGTTCCAGGTGAAAGGCCGGTTGACTCTCAGTGGACTCAAGTATGTCCGCCTCCTCCTTGGACAGTACTGCGGCCTTGATGGCAAATTCTCCCCTCTTAAGACCTGTTTCTCCGTGGCCTTGAAAAAGCCCGTGCAGGGAAGTGACTTCGAGTTCCGCTTCCACTATAGGCCTAGAGGGGTCGTAGACAAGGTACTCTCTGTGGTAAATGAACGGCTTGGTCTTTCTAAGCAATAGTCGTCGAATCAGGATGACTCTTTCCCCGGGAGGCAGGCCCAGTTTACCCCCAATGCGATGATCCGCCCTTGTGACCATCGCCTCCAGTATCTTAACCTTCGTGTTTACCTTATCCTTGAATAAACTGTGGAACTCCTCGAGGCTGAATCGCGCTTCTCCCATGTCGGGTGCCCTGACAAAGGTACCGCTCCCTTGGATGGTGGTAACAACCCCTTGATCCAGCAGGACTTTGATCGAGCGGCGCACGGTCATGGGGCTTACCTTGTATCTCTTGCATAGTTGGGATTCCGAGGGTAGCCTGCTTCCAGGCAGATAGGTACCGGCTGCTATTTGCCCCTTCAGGATGTTTATGAGTTGAACATAGGCAGGTTCGTAAGACGTGCGGTCAATGTCTGGAGTATTTTGCATCCCTCGTTCTTTCAGAATAGATCAAGACGTTCAAAATCTCCCCGGAGACTTGCCTTTGCCCGGTCCTTGAAACGCTCGAACCCCATCATTATCGGCTCTAGGGCTCAAAGGGTTGATTGAATGGTACAGGAAAAAGTTTTTGTTGACAAGGTTCCATATATATATTTATAAATCAGGCGGACTGATTCTCTATTCAAAGTTCAGGGTTCAAAGGGCTAACAATGTGATCGCCCTTTTCAATCTTGATGGCTTCGTAAAAAGTCCAATCCCTGCGTTGCGCTTCATCTCGTTGTGATTGCGGCGTACCCTAAGTACGCCTCATCACATGAGATTCGCGCGCTCCCGCAAGCGGGATTTCGCAAGCTCAACTTGAAGACTTACTTGAAGCTTTTTACTTTGCCATCCCAATTTCGACTTTTTGCGAGTTCATCAATCTTTAGTGTTCAAGGGGTCTATGGAGGCGCAAATCGTGGACAAATGGGCCTATTCCGGGAAGCATGCGGATATCAAACTCAGGGAGATGAAAAAGGCCTGGCTCAGCGGCAAAGGTATCCCCTTTGTCAGCCCGGAGGCTGAAAGCTTATACAGGGAACGGGTTGGGATAATAACTAAGGCCATTGAATTGAAGGAGCCGCCGGGCCGCGTACCGATATGCCCCTCCCCTGGATTCTTCCCCCTCCAATATGCAGGGTTCACTCCCTATGATGGGCACTACGACAGTGCCAAGCTGGCTCAGGCATGGCAAAAATATTATGTTGACTTTGACCCGGATTCCTATAACGCTCCTACCAATCTCACCCCTGGAAAGGTCCTGGACATCCTGGATTGCACATTTTACCACTGGCCCGGTCATGGAATCGCCAAGGACCGTACCTACCAATTTGTGGAACAGGAATATATGAGGGCAGAGGAGTACCGGGATTTTATCGATGACCCGACCGGATTCTTTCTAAATGTCTACTTTCCCCGTATTTTCCGTTCTTTGAAGGGGCTGGAGGGCTTTCCCCTTCTACCCCCCATCCACGAATTACCCCTCATTACCTCGGGAATGCTGCCCTTTGGAAAGGAAGAACTTCAAGGGTCATTACGGGTCTTGATGGAAGCCGGGGACGCAGCTCAAGACTGGCTCAGCGGCCTTAGGAATTTGAATCTCAAAATCATGGCAATGGGATACCCCTCTTTTAGCGGAGGCTTTTCAAAGGCGCCCTTTGATGCAATCGGCGATAGCTTGAGGGGAACGGTGGGCATAATGATGGATATGTTCAGGCATCCGGAGGAACTCCTTGAGGCCTGCGAGAAGATGGTACCTTTCATGGTCAAGGTAGGTGTCAGGGCGGGAAGGGCTAACGGCCATCCCATTATTTTTATGCCTCTCCACAAGGGAGCAGACGGCTTCATGTCAGAGAAGCAGTTTGAGACCTTTTATTGGCCGACCCTGAGGAAGGTCATCACAGGGTTGATAAATGAAGGGATGATTCCTCTCTTGTTTGCGGAAGGAAGGTATAATTCGCGGCTGGACCTCATCACTGACCTCCCCAAGGCAAGGACCATCTGGTGGTTTGATCAGACGGATATGGCAAGGGCCAAGGATACGGTCGGTAGGGTTGCCTGCTTGGCCGGGAATGTCCCCTTGAGTCTCTTGTGCACCGGAACACCGGATGATGTAAGGGCCTATTGTAAGGAACTCATTGATAGGGCCGGTAAAGATGGAGGATTTATCCTATCGACCGGGGCAGGCATGGATGAAGTGAGGGCCGAGAACGTAAAGGCGATGATAGACTTCTCCAAGGAATATGGGGTGTATTAATTCATGAAATCTCGACTTTGAAAGGAGGTAGGGACATGTCCAAAGAATTGGTCAACGCGATGGTCAGCATGAAAGAGAAGGAGGCCGTCAGTATCGCAAAGGAACTTCTCGATGGTGGTGAAGATCCAATGAATATCCTTAATGCCTGCAAAGAGGCCATGGAAGAGGTAGGGAATCGCTTTGAGAAAGGCGAATTCTTTTTGCCCGAGCTCGTTATGGCAGGTGAGATGCTGAAGCAGATATCCGAATTCGTCAAGCCCAAGCTTCAAGGGGAAGGGAAAACGGAAAAACTCGGCAAGGTCATCATAGGGACTGTCGAGGGAGATATCCATGATATCGGCAAGGACATTGTGGTCTTCATGCTCGACGTGAACGGCTTCGATGTACTGGATCTGGGCATTGACGTCCCCCCTCAGAAGTTTGTCGATTCCATAAAGGATTTCCAACCATCGGTCATAGGGCTCAGCGGATTCCTGACCCTGGCCTTTGATTCCATGAAGGCGACCGTGGAGGCTATCTCAAAAGCAGGGCTGAGGGAGAATGTGAAAATCATGATCGGTGGAGGCCAAATCGACGAAGAGGTGAGGAAATATTCCGGCGCGGATGCTTATGGCACGGATGCCATGGATGCGGTCAAATTGGCCAAACAATGGATTGGTGCAAACTGATTAGGACCCAATCTGTTTGAAGTA
Organism: Deltaproteobacteria bacterium; assembly: GCA_019308985.1. The sequence goes on from JAFDHB010000009.1 coordinate 26,638, forward strand.
GGACTTGACCTCTTGGACGGAGATCTTTTCAGCTTGGCCCAGGAAGCGGGACTTGGCTCTGGCTATCCGATCGTTGGCCTGCTGCAACCTGGTGAGGGGCAATGTTCCCTTGAGGATATTGCTTCTCATGAGTCTCAGTGATTCGAGAAACAGGGTCTGGTCTTTGCAAATCAGAAGGATGTCTGCGCCTGCCTCAAAGGCAGCCGCTGCCCCTTGCGGGACCGCTTTGTGTCTCCTCACGGCGCCCATCTCAAGGTCGTCGGTTATGACCAGCCCTTGGAAGCCCATTTTCTCCCTCAAGAGGCCGGTTACTATGGCCCGGGACATGGTCGCAGGCTGTGCGGGATCAAGGACCTTGTAAACCGCATGGGATGTCATTATTCCACAGACCCCTTGAGCAATCGCCTCCTTGAACGGTGCCAGGTTGTTTTTTTCTATTTCTTCCGGCTGGATATCTATTACGGGCAGGTCCTGGTGAGGGTCCACCCTGGCCTGCCCCAATCCCGGGAAATGCTTGGCCACGGCCATTATGCCGTTTTCCTGGAGTGTCCTTATCACCGCCCTCCCCAACTTGGAGACCACCCGAGGGTCTTCACCGAAGATCCTGCCCGAGAGATGTCTTTCCAGTTCCCCGGTCTTTACATCAAGGACAGGAGCAAGATTCATATTAATCCCAACGAGCCTTAGCTCCTTTGCCGTAATTTTTGCGAACCTATCCGCCTCGTCAAGGGGGTTCTCAGAAGCTCCTATGGCGCTGTTACCCGGGAACTGGGTAAAGGGTTCCTTCAGCCTGGCGACCTTGCCTCCTTCCTGGTCAACGGCGATAAACAGCGGTATCTTATTGGTCTCTATGGCTTCTTGCTGAATGTCCATGGTAAGATATGCCAGTTGTACGGGATCCTTGATATTCCTTGAGAAAAGGATGACGCCGCCGATGTTATAGCGCCTAATGAGAGATCGCGTCTCCTCATCAAGTTCGTAACCTGGAATACCGACCATAAAGAGCTGGCCGATCTTCGCGTCAAGTTCTGAAAGCTCGAGCGTGGTCCCCAATGGAACCTCCCTGCCTACCCCTGACACCAACGCATAGAAGGGGGATTTTTTGGTTGACTTGCCTATTATTCATCTATAGTCAGTTAAGGACAATTGCAATAAAAAAAGGAAGCAGTGGATTTTTTGACTCCTCATGAAAGCCATGATCCTTGCTGCAGGACTGGGAACCAGGCTGTTCCCCTTGACGCGCTTTAGGCCGAAGGCCCTCGTTCCCATTGTCAACAAGCCCATCATCGGGAGGACAATTGAGTATCTCAAGAGATACGGTGTGGGCAAGATAATCGTCAACGCCCACCACCACCATGAACAACTGCTTGACTATCTCGGCGGAGGAGAGGCGTTCGGACTGGAGATAGAAGTCAGAGTGGAGCCTATAATCCTGGGCACTGGTGGCGGTATAAAGAATACGGAAGACTTCTGGGACGAGGAACCGTTCCTGGTAATAAACGGGGATGTTTCGACAAACATCGACCTGAAGGCGGCATACGAGATTCATCAAAGTTCCGGGGCACTTGTAACCCTGGTCCTCCATGACCGCGAACCCTTCAACCAGGTAAAGGTGGACCGGGATATGGGGATAGTTGACATAGCAAAAGGCAATACACCCAACAGGCTCGCCTTTACGGGCATACACGTCATCGATCCCCCCGTGCTCAAGCATATACCCAAGGGTGTCTTCTCCAGCATTATTTCTTGCTACAAGGGCCTGATAGCATCAGGAGAGCCCCTCAAGGCCTATATCGCGCAGGGTCACTACTGGTTTGACGTGGGGAGTGTCGACGGATACATTGAAGCAAACAGAGGACTGCTGAAGGAACCGTTCGCCATTGCCGAGGACTGTACCGTGGGCCCTGGGGTACGGTTCGAGGAATGGGCAATCGTTGGAGCGAGGTGCCGCCTTGAAAAGCACGTGGAAATAAGGCGGTCCATTCTGTGGGAAGATGTGACTGTAAGAGGGGGGAGAAAGATTCGGGACAGCATCATAACCTCTTCAAGGATCGTGGATCGAGACGTGATTGAGGAAGTATGCTAGATCCCGGCTCCACTCTCCTCCTGGCCCTTCGTGGACTGCATTGAACGCCTCATGTCATAGGGACCACTAACAAGGGATGGATTCCGAAAAGCTCAGAGCAGGACTTCTTCATGTCGTCAAAGCCTTCCTCAAGGATCAGGGGTTTTCCTGTTCCCCCATTTCAATTCAACCTCTTGCCGGTGACGGCTCGAGAAGGAGATTTTACAGGATCCACCTCTCTGGCAATGACTTTAGCTGTGTTATCATGGAGAACTCCCCTGCCTCGGAATACCTCGAAAGGGAGAACATGGCCTACCTGAGGATAGGGCAACACCTGGGGGAGACGGGTCTCCCCATTCCAAAGATCTACCGTTTTGACCTTGAAGAAGGATGGTTTATTATGGAGGATGTAGGTGATACCAACCTCCAGAACGCGGCCTCCGGCAGGAAAGATCGCCTCTCCCTCTACCAAGAGGCAGTGCAAGTGCTCTTCCGCCTCCAAACCGAAGGTGTCAAGGGCTTTGACAGGACCTGGACCTGCCAGACTGAGAGCTATGACAGGACAGTCATGCGCCTCTATGAATCCGACTATTTCAGGGACGAATACCTCACCAACTTCCTGGGGCTGAAACGAGACTGGTCATCCCTGGAAGGCCCCTTTCAGCACTTGGCTGAAATGGCTTCCAAGGCGGGGGCTGACTACCTCATGCACAGGGATTTCCAATCACGGAACATATTTATCAAATCGGGCAAGATAAAAATCCTGGACTGGCAGGGTGCGAGGCTGGGCCCCCTTGCCTATGACCTGGCCTCCCTGCTCATTGACCCATATGTAGGGTTGTCGGGCATGGAGAAGATACGCGTCTACAACTTCTACCTGGACATTCTCTCAAGAAATCACCCTCGCATGGTCAACGCCTTTGAAAAATACTTTCCATACTTGGCCATCCAGAGGAACCTCCAGATCCTCGGTGCCTTCTCCTACCTGTCCCTGGTAGAGAAAAAGACCCATTTCGAGCCCTACATTCCCCGAGCCTTGGATTCCCTCAAAGAACTCTTGACGACCCTGGGAGACAAAGAACTGACACCCCTGCTGGAACTCCTGGAAGCCCTGCCCGGTTGAACTCCGCTCTTTTCACTGTCCTGTTTCCATGAGGGTTCAATAGTAAGATGAGCGCCTCTTTCTCTGTTTCATCCCCAGTATCAGGCCGACAACCAGGCCGCACAGGAGAACACTTGCCCCGGCTATGAACCACTTTGTCCTCTGGGAGTTTTTAAGCCTCTCGTATTCCTTGTTCAACAGGTCAAAATCCCTCTGGATCGTTTCCAGTCGTGATTGTATTTGATCATAACTGGCCTTCAATTCGATATAACCGGCAGCGCCCTCCTTTAGGCTGTCATAATCCTTTTTCAGTTTTGTCAGTGCCTTTACCGTAGTCGCCAATTGACCCGAACTTTCCCTCTCTCTTTGCATCGTCCTCTGCAGGTCTAGTTGGAGTGCCTCCAGTTTTTCTTTCAACTGCGTGTTCTCCTTCCGTAACTCGGTTGCCTTAACTTTCCAGGGTACCCTTAAAGTCAAGTAGCGAGTCAGGACCCAGCCTTCTTCTTCGTCATCCTTGCCCAAGAGGCGGACGCGGCTCCAGTCTCCCTGTGACTCCAAGACCTCCACTGCCTGCCCTGAGACGAGCATAGCAAGGATCTTATTCTCCAGGCTGGGCCCTGTCCTGAAGGTAATCCTGAAGGAATCGGTTACATAGGCCTTTTCAGCCCTGGCAGGTCCGGCTAAACAAAAAAAGAAAGCAACAAGAAGTATCAAAATGCGCCCATACATAGTCAATACCCTCAGAATCTGCATGTCATTTTCACCTATCTCTAGGTCCGCCCCTCAATGGGAAAGGTCTTTTTTCCTTCTTTCTTGCCAAGTCGTGTCATGATTCATTTTTTTCAGGAAAATCAAGAAACCCTATCCCCTTTTGTGATTTGACATCTTGGTATATTTGAAGCAACCTCCCGCCACTGATCTCCGGCACGTGCAGCACTTTTACCACATGGCTGAATGGAGCCAGCTCTTTGCTGACGGCAGCCAGCTTGTTAGGGGACTTCAGGAAAAATTCCTCCCTGAACAGGACTCCAGCCTCATCTGGATATATCGCTATCGGAACTATGGAGGCCTCAATGAGATCGTTGAAAAAGTGGGTACCTGAAGAAACTTCAGGTTTCACCCCGTTCCCCTCAAAGGCTATCTCAGCCAGGATACAGGTTCGGTTGATATCCTCATAGCCCACACGTACGCCGAGATTGATATCATTACTACCCCACCTGCCGGGGCCGAACAGTGCGTACCGCCTGCCTGAAAGCTTCCGGTTGAGCAGGCTCACGACCTTTCCTATCCTGAGCTTCTCTTCGGATGAGCCCAGGTTTGCGTAGGCCTTTGGATCAACGTATACAACATATTCTATATCCTTGGTGATACTGTTTGAAAGCACCCGGTTGGTCGTAAACACGATGTGTTCCTCAGGCACGTCTTCCGGCAGCTCGACGGAGTCCAACTCCTCGGGCATTGAGAGGGTGCGGCACTGAAGGAGGTACAACTTGTCCTGATCCCAGGCGAATTCTATGTCTATCGGCCTCCCATAGGCCTCCTCCAGTTTCCGTAGTATCTTCTTGATCAAGTTGATGAAAGGTCTTTTCCTGATGAAATTTTCGAACGTTATGCACGCACCCTTCAAGTCCGGAAGCTTACCCGTAAACAAGGGGGCGGAAATATGGCCGGATTCCTCAAAAGAGCAGACATGATATACGTAGTCCCGGGGTAACATCGGCAAGAGTTCTTGAAAGGGGACGGAGTCGAGGTCACCGGTTTCCAAGTTCAGGACATCCACCAGCCGCTGGGAGTACTTCTTGATCTGTGCGGCATCTACCTCGGGCCTCAGCAGGGGATGACTCAAGGGTATCATCCTCGGATAGTCCGAGCCTACCCTGTCCACCGCCCTCGTACCAAGTCCAAAGACCAGCCTGACAATCCCGTCTTCTTTCCTGATGCGGGGGGACCACCTGAAAGGGTTCTGTGAAAACGCCACTCCCGCTGCCATGGGGAAGAAATACTTCCCAATCCTTTTCCCTACCACCTTTTGAACCAGGATGCTCATCTTCTCGTCAAAGTCCAGGAGGTCGTGATCCTCGCGATAGAGTATCGGAGCCGGTCCATATGTGCTCATGTGCACCCTCTTGAGCCCCCGCATGAATGAGTCCAGGCGATCTTCCAAGGGCCCTTGATTGGCCACGAATACGGAATCGTACTTACCCGAGAACGCATATCCAAAGTTGTCTTCCAAAAGGCTTGAAGATCTCAGAATCAGGGGATGCTCTCCAATTTTTTCCAGGAAGTCCCGAAACATCTCGACCATGTCAGGAGGGTAGGAAGCTTCCTCGAAGAGCTGGGAAATGTTCTTGTATTCCTCCTCTATGGCTTCCCTGGTCTTGTACTTCTGGCTATGAAAGTGGTGAAAATTGTTATAGTCAATGAAGTCGGAAAAGATACCGGAGTTGAAGTAATAGGACTCGGGAATAGTGACATATCTCCTGAAGTCAGGATCTTTCTCAGAGAGCCGCGGCAAGATGATCCGGTAAGCCAGGAACATCCCCGCAGCCTTTCCCCCGATCTTTCCCGGCCTCCTTGGGTTCCAGCAACTGTATTTGAGCATCTCGTCCACGTCCCGGATGGTGATATAACGCTTGGCCACACCCAGGAAGGGCAACTGGTTGGATATGAAGTGGCTGATGAGGGCCACCCTCACCCCTTCAGCCTCATTGGGGTTTATGAACAGGTCTCCCTGTGGTATTTCACAGAATTCTCTTAAGGCCTTCTTTATCTTCAAAGAGGTGACGCCCTCAGTGTTCACCACCCTGTTGAGGTTCCTGAACCGGTCTTGCTTTCTCGCCAGATTGATGTGATTCTCAATTTCCTTTTCGTTGAAGTGATTGGAGAAGTAGAGGTCGATCAAGGCATTGGTATACTCTTCGATTTCCTCCTCACTGGGGGAAGTTCCCTTCTCTGCGAGTTTGGCTCGGGCCTCCATCCGAAGTCTCTCATCGTCCACTATTCCCCGCTTCTTGAGGGCGGATAGAAAGATGGATCTCATCTCCTTAACCAGTTGGGGATATTTCATCATCCTCTGGTAGAGCCGATAAGCGAGGACGAGATCCATCTCTTTTTCTTTGGCTGCGACCGTTATCATACCCAGCCCCTCAGTTTGCAGGCCTCTGCTACCCTCGATACTGCAACAAGGTACGCGGCCGCCCTCATGGGTATCTTCTCTTGTTGACTGGCCGAGTAGACACTGTGGAAGGCCATCTTCATCTTTTCATCCAGGCGCTTGTGGACTTCCTCAAGGCTCCAGTAATAGTTGTACGTATTCTGCACCTGTTCGAAATACGATACGGTCACCCCACCGGCATTTGCAAGGAAATCAGGAAGTACGACTACCCCTCTGTCATAAAGGATTTCATCTGCCTCGGGGGTGGTCGGGCCGTTTGCCAGCTCACAGGATATCCTGCAATTGATCCTACCGGCGTTCTCTTCAGTGATAACATTTTCGAGGGCCGCTGGGAAGAGGACGGTAGTTTTGAGCTCAAGCAACTCTTCATTGGTCAAGGAGTCAGCATCGGGGTATCCTCCCAGGGCACCGTTTTCCCGCTTGTATTTTACCAGCCTCTCCACATCTATTCCCTTTGGGTTATACACTCCTCCTTTGGAGTCCGATGCAGCTATGAGCCTAAGGCCCAGTAATTCCTTACCGAGGATGGCAGCATGCTGCCCGGCATTTCCAAAACCCTGGACAACCATTGGTTCCCCTTCCAAACCTATTTTATAGGCCTTGGCCGCCTCCCTGGTGACGTATATTCCGCCCCTTGCGGTAGCGTCATCCCTTCCTGGTGAACCGCCCAAAGGCAGGGGTTTTCCAGTAATTACACCGGGATGCTTTTCCCCGACTATGACTTCATATTCATCCATCATCCAGGCCATGATCTGGGGGGTGGTATAAACATCAGGTGCCGGGACATCCTTCGTTACACCTAGATCCGTCCCGATCGCCCTGATGTAGGCCCTGGCCAGGCGCTCCTTTTCCGTCTCGGTCATTTCCTTCGGATTGCAGACTATTCCGCCTTTTCCACCTCCCAAGGGGATATCTACCACGGATGTCTTCCATGTCATCCAGGCAGCCAGCGCCCTTACCGTATCAATGGTTTCATCCGGGTGCCAGCGGATACCTCCTTTTCCAGGCCCCCTCGCGGTGTTGTACACCACCCTGAAGGCGTGAAAAATCTTGCAGGCTCCATCGTCCATCCTCACGGGTAGGGTTACCTTCAATTCCCTCATGGGCCATCGCAGCATTTCGTGGGTGGCTGCATCCAGGCCCAGTCTTTCCGCCGCCTCATCGAGTTGGCGTTGTGCTATCTTGAAAGGATTCAGCGCATCGTTCATATGTTCTCCTCCAAATTCCATGCTTCCGTAAAGGTCACTGAATGGGAGATGAACTTGACACCTTTTCATCCTCCTTCCTGGTTCCGCGCCTCCTCGAAACTCGTCAAAGATAAGCAAAACTATTTACATTGTCCTGAAAATGGCCTATTAAAACTATCATTAATCTTTCTGGTGGATTTTTGCAACCCTTACACATGCAAAAATCTTTTTTCCGGAATAGCCTCAGATGCAAGGTACCGAGTACCGAGATCCAGGAAGGGAATATGCCAATGAGTAGAAACGCTTCAAATAGTGACTTGCTCCTTCGGACGGGAGACACGATTCTTGTAATTATCGACATGCAGGAAAGACTGGTACCTGCAATGCACAATAAGGACGTCCTCGTCAAGAACGTCCGGACATTGGCCAAGTTTTCAACCCTGATAGGCATTCCTGTAGTTGTGACGGAACAGCAAAAACTCGGCAATACGATCCCGGAAATCCTTGAAGAACTCAAAGGCACCTCTCCCATTCCAAAGGTGGAATTCAACTGCTTCGGCTCCAAGGCATTTGATGCCACCCTCAGGGACATGGGAAAGGGGCATCTCATACTCGCGGGAATAGAGGCCCATATCTGTGTGGCGCAGACAGCCCTGTATGCCCTGTCCAGTTATCGGGTACACGTTGTGAGTGACGCCGTTTCTTCCAGGTCAAGCGACAATAGGATGGTCGCCCTGGAGAGGTTGAGGCAGGCTGGTGTGATCCCGTCATCCACTGAAATGTTCATCTTCGAGCTGCTGCAAAAGGCGGGAACAGACACTTTCAGGGAGGTCCTTAAGCTCGTGAAATGATGGCGGGTGGGTTCAAACCGTCCTTCAAGAAGAATTGCCTTTTCGGGCTGGGATTCAATCCGCACGACAGGGAGGTAAGGAAGAATGGAAGACTGTATTTTCTGTAAAATAGTCAAGGGCGATCTGCCATGCTTCAAGGTCTATGAAGACGAAAAGGTCCTCGCATTTGAAGATATAAATCCGGTTTCCCAGGGCCACACCCTGGTAGTCCCTAAAAGACATGCCGAGAACTTATGGGAGATACCTGAAGAGGATCTCGCCGCTATTCACCTGGCATCAAAAAAAATCATTCACGCATTAAGAGATGCCCTGAACCCCGTTGGAGTCGCCCTCCTCCAGCTGAACGGACGCGGCGTGAATCAGGTGGTGATGCACTATCATCTCCATTTGATGCCACGCTCCGGTGGAGAACCGCAACTACCTGTGACCAACTGGGAGCTGAAGGAAGGTGATATGGACTCAATCAGGAAAACCGCCGAAAAGATCGTATCAGCCCTTGAAGCACAGGGGAGAAAGGGCCAATAATGTCTATGAAAAGAGAAGAACTCTTGAAAAGGGTCGGTCTTTTCTCAGGCTTGAAGGATTCCGACATAAGAAGCCTGGCCGAGTTTTGCACTGAACGATCTTTCAAGAAAGGCGATACCCTGGTCAAACAGGGAGAACCGGGGGTGGGGCTCTACATTATCGAGTCCGGGAAAGTCAAGGTTGTTAAGAGAACCCTTAGCGGACATGATCTTGAGGTGGCAGTCCTCGGTCCAGGGGAGTTTTTCGGAGAGATGAGCGTGCTTGACGATGCACCTCGATCCGCAAGCGTTGTGGCCCTGGAGGACACAGTATGCCTGTTTCTGACAGCATGGGATTTCAATGCCAGAATCAAGGTGCATCCGGAAATCGCTCTCCAGGTCCTGCCGGTTGTGGTTAGGAGGTTCAGGGAAACCAATGAGAGGCTCCTGGCCTTATCAGGCCTCTAGCCGTCTACATAGGTTAAGATCTTAAAATTTGTGTCAAGTTTCTGTATCTTATCGTGCAGTGTGCGAACAGATACTAGATGCTGGTTCCTGGCTTCCGGCTCGGAGAGATGCTGGATCTTAAGGAAGGCTTGTTTATTGTTTTGTCCAGCATCGCTTTGCTCAAGCAACGCAGCTAATCTTCCCTCTACTCGTCGGTTTGAGGCAGAGCTTCGCTAAAAAATCAGCAGGGGGATGGCTTCATATTTCTTTTTTTTGTCAATTGGAAAGGCCCTCAGGGAGTACTCAAAGTTCTGCTCCTGTCTTTCCTCGTTGAGTTGGCTTGAAAGGGGCACATAATAGAAGGCCAGCTTCATCTCCCTTTTAACTTCCCACAACTTCAGCTTGATCTTGATGTCTTTTGTCCTCCACTGGTAGATGGAATGGTCCCGAAGTGCCTTGATTCTTGGTATCCCGTATAACCTTGTTAATTCCTGTCTGATTTCACTGACCGCCTCCCAAGATCCGAAAGATACATAGCCTGCGAAGAACCTCTCCTGGTAGAAGCCATATACAACTCTGGAAGGATACCTGCCCCTTAACTTGTAAAGCACGCCAAGTCTGGCGAAATAACGCACCTTGTCTCTCTGGTATAGCTCTGAAAGCTCAGTCACTTCATTTAGGTTTTGGCCCCATTTGATCCCTAGAAATCCCTTTTCCAGCCTGGATCCGTAAATGGTTCCCCCGAAAAAGACCAAAGAAACAAGCAAGCATAGACCAACAAATCTTCTCACCCTTATCTTACCCCCTTGTCTTGAATTTTGCTACGCACCTGCTGCCGGCCCGAATAGAAACATGGCTCAATTCGCCCAGGATTTCAACAAGTAAAAAGAACATCAAGAAGGGCTTAATAGCGAAGATGGGTATAACTATTTGACATTATTAGCATAGTCAATTTATCATTTATTGTTATGTCAATTTATGCTAAATTTATTTAATTCTAATGCTAGAATGAGTGTTAGGCCGTGAACAGGCGACAAATCCAGCAGAGACACTTTTTACAGTGATACTTGAATATGAAGCCAGAGGGAAGAGCGAACAGAAGAAGCCCCAGAATATCTTCAGAAAACCTGGTGAGCTATATCCTGTTGAACAGGAACAACCAGCCCATCAGACAGGGGATAGGGAGAACACTTAACGTCTCTGAAGGCGGTATCCTGCTTGAGACCTATTCACCCATTGAGGGACGAAATATGCTGTCCCTGGCCATTGGCCTCGAAAACGATCTCATGGAATTCAAGGGAAAAACCATCTATTCCAAGTCTTTACGAGACGGCCGGTTTGAACTCGGTATCAAGTTTGTGGATTTGGATGAAAAGAAACTCAATTTCTTGAAGCAATATATCTCCATGTTCGCCAATCAATGACCCTGGAGGTCCTGGGCGCCTTTAAGCTGGTGACTTATGTCGGAGAAAGAACAAATTAGATCATTATTGAAACAGGCAGAAATATATAGGGCTCAAGGGCTCTTGGCTGAATCCAAGATGAGCTACCTGAAGGCCGCCCAAGCAATAAGGAAGAATGAGAACCTGAAAAGGAAAAAGGAGCTCATATGGGCTATCGCGAAAAGGATCAAGGTCTTAGAGAAAGAAATAAAGGAGATCAAGGAGGACCCGAGGAGACCGGAACTGGCCCCCGAGATACAGGCACTGATAACCAAGTTGTTTGGATTTTCCAAAGACAAGGAGACTGCTGCCATTGAGGGGGCGGTGGCCCTCGCAAAATTCGGCCAGTATGAAAAGGCCATTGTTGAATTCAAGAGACTGTTGAACCAGGGCGTACTCCCTCTCGTCGCCGCAAAAAACATCCTAAGATGTTATCTATCCCTGTCTTCCCCCGAAACGGCGGTCAATCAATTTAAACAGTGGATAGACGAAGATTTCCTCCCTAACAGGTACTTGGTCAACCTCCGGAACTTTCTTGGAGATCTCTTTGAAAAGCGGGGCATTGATATGGCACTGCCGGATCTGGTGGAAAAGCCCCTGGGAAAAGACTCCCCTCCTGATAAGGAAATGGAGATACTCGATATATCTTTGGTCAGTATAAGAATGGACGGCGGGCCGAGAAAAGGTGAGGCAATGGAATTTGAGGTCAGTTTCCAGACCGGTAACACGATCAGCATAATGATTCCTGCCGAATACAAAGATGTTATTGAGGCCCTCAAACCGGGCACCAGACTGCCTGAAATGCAATGCTATTCTTTGCTTGCCGTATTTAACGGCAGTGGAACGGTCTCTGGTCTCAACAGGATAACCTCAGGTCCTAAGAGAGGTAATTATACCCTTGACTTAACGATCAACGGTACCTGAGGAAGGGCCCGCAGCCTCTGTGTGTGTGACTCCACCTGATTGGGATGCCTGTTCCGGGGGTTCGGCGGGAACCCGGTTTTTCTCGGTAATATCCGGGGATGGCACCAAAGCAATTGCGCTTTCACGCGTCCTTAGGCATGTTCCAGTGACCATTTTCCGCGGCTCAAGAGGCAGTGTTTCGGGAGAGGAGATTCATACCGAATTTATGGCGCTTTTCAATGCAGAAGAGAGAATCATCGAGTGCAAGATAGTGTATTACGGACCAGGACGAGGGGGCAAGACGACGAATCTGGAGTACATTTTCAAAGCGGGCAGGAAATATGCCACCACCGACATGATTTCAATTAATACAAAGGGTGATCGGACCCTCTATTTCGATTTTCTGCCCCTCGGCCTTGGGAAGATAAGGGGTTGTGACGTAAAGGTTCAGCTCTACACGGTTCCCGGCCAGGTAAAGTATGTTTCAACGAGGAAACTGGTCCTTCGAAATGTAGATGGAATTGTTTTTGTTGCGGACTCTCTTGAGATTCGCAGGAAGGCAAATATCGTATCCCTGAGGGACTTGCAGCAGAATCTCGCTGAACAGAACATGAGCATTTTCAAGGTACCCCTCGTCATGCAGTACAACAAGCGTGATCTTGTCGAGCAGGGTATCCCTATCTTGCCGATCGAGGTCTTGGAAAAAGACCTGAACAGCAAACTCAAGGTCCCCTCCTTCCCTGCAAGTGCCTTGAAGGGCGAAGGCGTGGGTGATACCTTGAAAAAGTGCCTCGTTCTAACCCTGCGTCAATTGCAACAGGAGCTTTCTTGGGCGGAATAGCACTAAGTAATAAGTAAGGGCATGTCAAGCAAGAGCGTGTTGTCCGGAAAACTGGCTTTCCTGGGTCTCCCTGATATCCTTCAAATCTTGGGTTCGGCCAAGGCTACCGGTGTCCTCAAGATCACCAGCCGGTTCAACCCAGGCACTGGGAGGATCTACCTTTCCGAGGGAAACCCCATCAATGGATCGAACGGATCCCTGAGAGGCCTGAAAGCCGTTTACTCCCTTTTTGGATGGACCGAGGGGACATTCGAGTTCCTCCAGGGAGAGGTTCCAGTAGACAGGGCCATAAAGAAGAGCAGGATGGAAATCATCCTGGACGCCCTGAAGTTGCTGGATGACGGTGCGATAAAGAGAGTTGGTCCGCCCAGCCTCACTGAAGCGTCGCAAGGGGAGAACTCTCTTTTCCCTGTTGTTAGAGGTCCCCTGCCCGACTACCTCTATGTGATCGAAGAAGAAGAGTATCGGGACGGCGAACAGATTGTCAAAGAAGGGGGCTTTGGCAAGTGGATCTGGGTCATTCTGGAGGGAAAGGTCCGGATCAGCAGGGATACCGGCAAGGAACCTTTGGCAGTAGCCATTCTCGGCGAAGGGAGCTTCATAGGGACCTTCTCATCTTTCCTCTTCAAGGAAAACGCAAGAAGTGCTACGGCAACCACCGTGGGGGAGGTGAGGCTGGGCCTGCTGGATAACGAACGACTCGCCGGCGAGTATGAAAACCTGCCGCCCGAAACACGAAAGCTCCTTATCAGTCTTGACAGGAGATTGAGGGGGATTACTGACAGGGTTGTCGAACTTACCACAAAGAGGGATAGTTTGAGAGGGCTCAGAGACGGCAAGACGTTGTTCATGAAAATGGGCTCATCAAAGGAAGGGCTTTACATGATAAAAGATGGGGAGGCATTAGTCGTGGGAAAGTCGACAAGGGGATATGTCTCCCTATTGCGCTTGGGGGAGGGGGACTTCATTGGACCTGTTCCCTTCCTGGACCATACCCACGAACCACGTACCGCTTCAGTATTGGCCTCGCCGAATTTGAGTGTCACCGAAATCGACCCCGTATCCTTCCAGGAGAAATACAAGGAAGTCCCTGAAATTCTCAAGAACCTGGCAAATAACATCTGTATCAACATCGCCATGACAACAAAATTCCTTTACCGCATACTTGATGGCAAGTGAGAGCACCAAATAAGTGCATGTGAACAGGCCATATGCCCTCTCGGATCATTGCGGGCCTGGCCCCTCAGCACAAGGAGCTCAAGTGTTACCATGATCGTTCAAATCTATGAAATACAGACGCCTCAGGAGACAGAGAATTGCGTCAAGCTGGGGGTGGATCATATCGGGTGTGTCCTCTTTTCCCACGAAAAGGAGACCCACGCAAGTCTGAAAGAAGTCATAAAGGTTACAAGGGAAACGGGAGCAAAAAGTAGTCTTTTGCCCCTTTTCCAGGACCGAGATCAGGTGTACAGGGTGATCGACCAATACGCCCCGGACTACATTCATTTTTGTCAGAGCCTGACTAATCCGACGGGAGAGCCAATAGAACTGGAAGAGTTAGTTTCTTTTCAGGCTGATATCAAGGAATCATTTCCGGAAATAGGTATAATTCGCACTACTCCCGTACCCAGGAAAGGACTGGAGATCGCCAACTTCCCCTTTCTTGATGTCGTTCAGGCTCTGGAGGAGGTAAGCGACTTTTTTCTTATAGACACCTGGACTGAACGTGAGCCTGTCAAGGGCTTCATAGGTATAACCGGCACGGTGTCCGATTGGGATAGGGCCAAAGAAATTGCCTTCTCCAGCACTACGCCCGTAATCTTGGCTGGAGGGATATCCCCGGAAAACGTCTACGAAGCCATATTGAAGGTTACCCCGGCGGGCGTCGACAGTTGTACTCTGACGAACAGCCAGGATGAGTCAGGTAGGCCCATCCGCTTCCAAAAGGACTTCACAAAGGTGAAAAGGCTCGTTGAGGAGGTCCGCAGGGCGGAGAGGGACCTGAGAACCCTTAGAGATGAGAAGGAACAAGGGCTCATCACTCTCAAGGAGGAACTTCGGGAAAGGGAAGCGGCGCTTCCCGCCCATTCGATCAGACCTCACCAGATCTTGGCGATCGAGGAACTGGAAGAGGAGATCGCTGAAAGGGAAAAGGAAATAAGGTGTCTCGATCTTGCCATCTCAAGAGTGACAAGCTCGTAAAAAGTCCCAAAACCCTCATGCCGGACTTGATAAGCCTGCCCCGGACTGCGATCCGGGGGCATCCAGAAGCCTTTGAAATTACTGGATTCCTGCTGGTGTTCATCCCGCACTTAAGATGCGGGGCAGGAATGACAGAAATGAGCACTTTCAGACTTTTTATGAGTTCATCAAGAGTGGATAAATGAAAAAACGCCGCCTCGGAAGATCCCCTATCCACATAACAACTATCATCATGGGCACCTGGCAGGCCGGAAAGGCCATGTGGCCCGGAGTCAATGATTCGGAGTCCCGTGATGCGATCCGCTGCGCCTTCGAGGCGGGGATCAACACCTTTGATACGGCCGAGGCATACGGAAACGGGCATAGCGAAAGAGTGCTGGGAGAATCCCTGGCCCATGTAAGGGAAAAGGTGGTCATTGCTACAAAGGTCTCACAGAATCACCTGGAGTATGGCGGTGTGGTGGCGGCCTGTGACAGGTCACTCAAGAACCTGAAGACTGATTACATAGACATCTACCAGATACATTGGCCGGCCGGCTCATGGGGTAGCAAGACGATACCAATCGGCGAAACCATGGAGGCAATGAATGACCTGAAGGAGAAAGGCAAGATTAGGGCCATAGGGGTATCCAACTTTTCGCGCACTCAGCTTGAAGAGGCGTCCAGGTTTGGAAGGATCGATTGCCTTCAACCCCCTTATTCCCTGTTCTGGCGGCATGCCGAAAGGGACCTCCTACCCTATTGCCTTGAGAATGACATAACCATATTGGCTTACTCACCACTGGCGCAAGGGCTGTTGACCGGCAAATTCAGAGTGGATCAAAAGTTCCAGCCTGGGGACAACAGGTCAAAAAACAAGTTGTTTAAGGGCGAGAACATGCAAAGGGCACAGGAGGCAATCGAAAAGCTCAGGCCGGTTGCAGAAAGGCATGGGATGACCCTGGCTCAACTGGCGCTATCCTGGGTCATCTCCCATCCGCGTACCTGCGCCATCGCCGGGGCACGGAATCCTCAGCAGGTGCTCGATAACGCAAAGGCGGCGGATGTGGTTCTGCCGGAGTCCGACTTGAAGGAAATGGATTCCATCAGTCGTATCGTTACAGATCGCCTGGATGATAGCCCGGTTATGTGGGACTCCTAACGCATGGGGCAGCAATGCATAATAGATCGAATGTCTCTCTTAGGCGTGATTCTCTGCGGAGAGCTCTCTTAAGAGCTCTGTATTTCTCTTGATCCGTTTCATATCTGCCTTGAGATTGGCCTTGTTGGGCCTCTTTTTCCTGTCCCTGATACGTCTCGTCTTCTTAGTCTTGGATGCCATTTTCCTCTTTCCCGTCGCTCAATATTGCACAAAGCTTATGTCCACCACCTATCTCGTAATGACCGGCTATTTGGCTTCGGAGCTCTGATGCGCCAATCTTTCTTTCGCCCTCTGCTTCAAGCGTTTGAATCTCCTCCTCCTTCTCCGTTCAAGTTCTCTTCGTCGCTCGATCTTCTTATGTCTTGCCATGAATGCTATTAACCTCCTCTGGGAAGCAATCCCTAATTAATCAGGGGCGACAAAATAGGCCGTGAAAAATTTAATTTAATCAAAATTCCACCTGATAGTCAACATGAAATGGGATAGGAATTCAACAGTCCACAAAAAACAGCCTTCCTCGCCATCAGACCGCGCCCGTGCAAAGAATAATCATCCTCAAGCAACATTCGACGATCCAGTCCATATTTCCTGTTGACCTCTGGAAAAACTTTCCCTATATTCCAAGAGGCACTAACCGCCCGGGGTATTCTTGATTTGATCTGATGTGCCTTTCTCTGACACGTTTCAGCCTCCTGAAGAAGGCGGCCATAATTTCGTCTGCCAGTTGAGGGCGAAACTCTAATTCAACGAGGACAATAATGTTATGAAGGAAAAAGGGAGGAACGATATTTCTCTGGTGGATTTTGACCCTGAAAAAGACCAGGTCACAGAACTGTGGTTCCACGACAGTATCGAGTTTGGACACGGCTGCAGCTTGCACATAAAGGTCAAGAACGTCCTTTATCACTCCAGGTCAAAATTCCAGGAAATAGTAATAATGGAAACGGAAAAACTGGGCAGATTGCTCGCCATTGACGGTATCACCATGCTCACTGAGTACGATGAATTCGCCTATCACGAAATGATAGTTCATGTGCCCCTACTGGTGCATCCAAATCCAAAGAAGATCTTGGTCATCGGAGGAGGAGACGGGGGCACTGTCCGTGAAATCGTGAAGCATCCTGAGGTCGAAGAAGTTCACGTATGCGAGATAGATGAAGAGGTTGTTGCCGCCTGCCGAAAATACCTGCCTTCCCTTGCATCATCCTTTGATGACTCGAGAGTCAAGGTCTTCTATGAAGACGGGGCCAAATACGTGAAGAAGTCTCCAAGCACCTATGACATCATTATTGTGGACTCCACCGATCCCCTCGGCCCGGGAAAGATTCTCTTCCAAAGGGAGTTTTACGAAGACATGAAGAGGGCTCTCCTCGATCACGGAATCGCTGTAACACAATGTGAATCCATTTATCTCCATCCCCATGTGATAAAGTGGGTATACTCCTTTGCAAGGGACATATTCCCTAAGCTCGGCTATTACATCACCATGGTCCCCACCTACCCCAGCGGTCTTATAGGTTTTTATTTCTGCTCCTTGTCCCGAGACCCTGTTTCGGATATAGATCTAGAGCGCGCACGCGGACTTAAAGGACTCAGGTACTACACACCGCACCTGCATCGTTCTTCTTTTACGCTACCTCGATTCGCCACGGATTTCTTTCGCTCAGGCTAGGACGAGTAATGCCAAACCAGAGTCCAAGCGCCAATCAGCCATGTAGATCTCCGTGCTTCATTCTGGCTTTCAAGGAGTCAATCAGCAGGGAAATAAAGAACGCGACCCCTGCCACGAGGATAATGGTCGCTCCAGAGGTGAGATCAAAGAGGTAGGAAAACCATATACCGGCCAGAGTGAATAGCATACTCAGTCCAGAAGCAAGAATCATCATCCTGCTTAGGGATACTGTATGTCTTTCAGAGATATAGGGGGGTATAGTCAGGAGGGCGATTACAAGGATAAGCCCCACGACCCGAATAACCAATACAACCGAAAGCGAGACCAACCCTATAAGAAGAAAATAGAGGGCCTTCACCGGCACACCCACTACAAAAGAAAACTCTTCGTCATAGGACATAGCCAGCAGTTCCTTGTAGAATATCATCACGACAATCAGTACAAGGACGCCGAGTCCTGTCATAAAGAATATATCCCTAATGGGTACCGAGAGGATGCTGCCGAAGAGGTAGCTCATGAGATCCACGTTGTACCCCGGGGTAAGATCTGTCAGGACAATACCAACAGCCATTCCAATGGCCCACAGGACCCCTGTGATCGTGTCAGCCCTTTCTCTTCTTTTGAAACTAGCCGCAGCCATGATCATCGAGACAAGGAGAGAAAAGATGGCGGCTCCTGCCAGAGGGGGGATGTTTACGAAGAAAGCCAGTCCGATGCCACCAAAGGCTGCATGAGCGATACCTCCGGATATGAACACGATCCTGTTGACGACCACAAGGGTGCCGATAATACCACAGATGATACTGACGAGGATTCCTGCTATCAGGGCGTTCCTCATGAACTCCAGGTGCAGTATATCCCACACCTTATTTCTCCTCGTGTACAGGCAACACCCTGTGGGGAAGGCCATGGGCAATCAGGTCAACAGGGCATTGATAGGCAAAGTCAAGCATCTCCCGTGTTATCTTTCCCCCTTCATGGAATACCAGGTATTTGTTGACGCAGGCTATGGACTTCATGTGGCTGGATATCACGCCGATATCATGGGTGACGACCACGATGGTCACCGTCTTGTTGAGTTCGTGCAGGAAATCGTAGAGACTCGTCTGAAATTCGGGATCCACACTGGCAGTGGGCTCATCTAATAACAGTATCTCCGGCTCCCCGGCTAGGGCGCGGGCTATGAATACGCGTTGTCTTTGCCCCACTGATAGCTTACCTATGGGCCAGGACCGGTATTCCCACATCCCTACTTCTTTCAGAAGGTAGCTGACCTTTTCCCGATCTTTCTGGCTGTATTTCCTGCCAAGAGGGACCATGCCTATTCTACCCATGAGAGCCACATCCATGACGGAAACTGGAAAGCCAAGGTTGAAACTAAGGTCTTGCGGAACGTAGCCGATCTTGCGCCTGGCCTCCCTGGGGGACTGTCCGAGTATCCTGATATGTCCCCTATCGGGTTTAAGAAGCCCGAGCATAAGTTTCAAGAGCGTGGTCTTCCCGCCCCCGTTTGGTCCGATGATACCCAGAAATTCACCCTGGTCCAGTTTCAGGTTCACATCCCTGAGCACCTCCACATCATCGTAAGAGAAGCTCAAATCCACTATCTCAATTGCATAGGGATTCGCTTGCATTGGAAGCATCCTAGGGTCTTACGGATTCAATAAGTCTTAAGCTTTTTCCAAGCTTTTCCAGCTTGGCGTTCATTTCCCCCACCCTGTTGCGAACCTTTTCCACGATTTCTGGAGGAGCCTTTTCAAGGAACTGCTTGTTGGAGAGTTTTCTTTTTACGACTTCAAGCTCTTTGTTCAAAGTGCTGATCTGCTTTCGGAGCCGTTTTTTCTCCTCTTCAAAA
>JAFDHB010000290.1 GCA_019308985.1 Deltaproteobacteria bacterium
GCTAATGATCATCCCCATGCAGGTCATGATCCTGAGGGGCTTGTAAGAAAAGCTGAATATGGCATCCAGGGCGTAGCTGACCAGGCGCTTGAGCGATTGCTTTGGTGTGCCTGCGGCTCTCTCATCCCTGTCATAGTAAACAACGTCCTGGGTGAACCCTACCCAGCTCCTGAGGCCAGGGAAAAACCTGTTCTTTTCAGGCAACCTCTTGAGCTCTTCTACTGCTTGCCTGTCCAGGAGCCCGAAGATCCCCGCATGGGAAGGTATTGGGTAATCACTTATCCAGGCAAAAAGCCTGTGAAAGACTTCAAAACCGACCCTCCTTATACCTCTCTCTTTGCGGCTCCTCCGCTGGGCCCGCACGACCTGCCTTCCATCCTGCCACCTTGCCAAGAGATCAGGTATCAGTTCAGGAGGATCCTGTAGGTCTCCGTCCATAAATATGGCGACATCCCCCTCGCAGTGGGCAAGGCCTGCTGCGATTGCCGCTTGATGTCCAAAGTTCCGTGAAAGATCCACGATCGTAAACCTGGGGTCCTCTCTATTGTGCTGCTGCATGATCTCGAGGGAACGATCCGTGCTCCCATCGTTGACGTAGATGACGCGCCATATGACCTCTTCCAGTCGATCGCAAACTTGCCTCAGCCTGCTATTCAATTTACCCAGGTTCTCTTCTTCGTTGTATATGGGAATCACTATGTCGAGCTTCAAGCTCCATCCCCCCTTATCACGCTATCTCAGGCATGCCTCTTGATCGCCTTTGCGTGCCTCTCTTCTGAGCGCGAAGGTCCACAGGTCATTAATAATGTATACGAGCATAGCGGACAAACCGATTGCTATCATGTTTGCTACTAGGTAGTAGATAATTCTGGCCAAGAGAATGGTAAAGATATATTGCAGGCTCATGGCCAAGGCGCAGGCGAGATAGTACTGAAACATCTGGACAAGAAAACCATGGTGAGTCTTGCCCTTTCGGTCCCTCCAGGTCCACCATCTATTCCAGAGGAAATTATTCATGGTGGCAAGAAAGATGGCGATGGCAAGGGATGCCTTGAGCCTCGTTTCAGGTGGTGTAAGGGACTTCAAAAAAATCTCCTGGTTCATGAAGAGCATGATCAAATTGACAAGGGTGCCCGATGCCCCGACGACACCGAATTTCATGAATCTGTGCCTGACCAAAGGTCCTATTAGGGGAAAACGAGCAATCTTATCTGTAATCATCATAACGTGTTCCGACCCCCTCGTAACGTCTTTACAGCCCTTTCCGTGGTCTAAGTGCTCCTCCGGGCCGGGGCAACAACCCCCTCATCGGCTCAATATTTCGTAGGCCCTTTCCAATACGGTTCCGGGCTCAATGGATTTAAGGCAAAGGTTATTCCCGTCACAGGGAGAGTTCCTGTGATTATACGCTGTCAGGCAGGGAGAGCAGGACATGGGCACATGGAGGTTTACCGCCTTGGGATCCAAGGAACCGTAGAGTACTGGCGTCTCCGGACCATAGAGAATGATCGCCGGCACCGGTGTCATGGAAGCGAAGTGACCGGGCCCCCCGTCGTTGGTTATCAATAGGGAGGCCAGGTGAAAGAGAATCATCAACTCCCTGACCGTCCTGGTGTAGCCGGCCAGATTTAGGCATTTCTTGCCCTCGCAATGGGCCACGATCCGCGCGGCCATCTCCCTGTCACCCTCCATTCCTATGACGCCGACCCCATATCCCTTTCGAACAAGGTCTTCAGCCACCGTGCAAAAATGAGCGAGGGGCCAGGCCCTTATGGGCAAAAGCCCGCCGCTGGGGTAGAGGAGCACAAGCTTGCCATCTTGCACGCCGGGAAAATCGGATTTGAAGCGTTCCCTGAAACGAGCAATCTCTTCGGGTCCTACCTTCAAGGTGGGAGGGTTCCCCCTATTTCTCTCAAGCCGTTCCTTCACCATAGGCCTGTCTGTTGCCTCTATTGCCTTGGCAAGTGCAAGGAACTGGGAGGAGATATGATTGTACGGGTTGTAGAGTACGGGCCTGTTGATGAAAGATCCACGGAAAAGCCCTTCCTGAGTATAGGGATGAAAACCTACCCGAATCCTTGCTCCGCTGAGGAAAGAGTACAGGCTGCTTACCCTGGCAAACAGCTCGCAATCCAGGACGGTGTCGATTTTCTCCCTGCGTATCCTCACAAGGGCCCTGATACTACTCCTCAAGAAGTGACCAAAGGTGTCCCCATCAATTCCCACGATATTCTCTCTCGGCACAAGATCCAATATCTCGAGAAATTCCCGGTTACGCTCAAATAGCAGGACATACAACGAGGCACCGGGATATCTCTTTCGAACATGGTCAAACATGGGTTTGGCCAACAGGAGGCTGCCCATCTCCGAGAGGAGGATGACCAGGATATTGGCCGGGGCCACCCTGTGCCCCCCTTTCCTCCTGCTGCGGGGCAATAGGGAAAGGAGTCCGCAGAGCAGGGTCCCGACAACCTGATCAATTTTGCGTTGCGTGTCAATATTCATACCTATTTAAATGACTTTTGAAATATAAAGACCATGTTTCTATATTTTAATTAATTCTGGGGCATCGCAGATTCGTGTGGGTAACCCCCATATCTTGTGTTTATGTAGTGATGACCTGGAAGGCTCCTGGTTTTCTTCTAGGATAAAGATCCAGACCTCCACAATGAAAATA
>JAFDHB010000291.1 GCA_019308985.1 Deltaproteobacteria bacterium
TTCAATTCTGAGCAAATATCCTTTTTTGCAACTATTAAGGATGCGGAAAAGGTAGATGACCTGACAGCCAGAATAATCACTTCCGGTCCTGACCCGATCCTCCCATCCCGCCTCTACTGGATGAAAATGGTGCCCCCGGGTTATGCGAATGATCCAAAGTTCGCAGAAGCCCCTAAGGGTACCGGGCCTTACAAATTTGTCAGTTGGAAACGCGGCATAAGCATTACGCTGGACCGGAACGAGGACTACTGGGGGCCAAAGGCCCAGATAAAAAGGGTCCACTACAGGTTCATAGGTGAGTCGGGCACACGCCTGGCCGGGTTGTTGGCAGGCGAATTCGATCTCATCACGAACCTCCTGCCGGAGTTTACCAAGAAGGTCCCCAAGGCCGTGCACATCCTAGGCCTCGAACATCCGATTATTATCCTGAATGCCGATGGCGGACCCACAAAGGATGTCCGGGTAAGAAAGGCCTTGAACTATGCCGTTGACAAGGAAGCCTTGGCGGAAGGCCTTTTTGAGGGCTTTGCCCAGGTGGCTCAGGGGCAGTTGTTGAGCCCGAGCTTTTTCGGCTTCAACAAGGAGGTGGGCCCGTATCCCCATGACCCCAAGAAGGCAAGGTCTCTTTTGAAAGAGGCTGGCGCCCTTGGAGTAACCGTGGAAATTGTAGGCACTGCGGGAAGGTGGTTGAAAGACCGTGAATTGGTTGAGGCCGTGGCAGCTTACTGGGAGCAGGTCGGTGTTAGACCCAAGGTAAGGATCTTTGAATTTAACGAGTACCTGAACAGGCTTTTCGACCGCAAGACCAGGGCTGACGCGATCTTCGTGGTCAGCTCCAACGAGCTTCTTGATGCAGACAAGAGCTTCTCGGCCTATTACCGGGCAGGCGGAATAGGGTCTTCAAACTCGGACCGGGAGCTTGCAGACCTCATAAATCGGGCACGTACCGAAACTAATGTGGAAAAGCGGGCGGCCATGTACCACAAGGCCGTAAAGATCACCCATGACAGGGCGTATTTCGTGTGGCTCCTCAATATCGAAGATATATATGGGCTGAGCGATCGCTTGGAGTGGAAAGGCCGGGTAGACGCCAAGCTGCTGGTAAGCGAGATGAGAGTTCTTCAGTAAGCCGGGATAAGAATGAAAGGGGACTCTGGCCTGACGAGGATGGGAAAGACTAATGGGCCGCTATATACTTAAGAGATTGGTCCATGGTGTAGTCGTAATTCTGGGTGTTACCATCATTGTATTCGTGGTAACCAGGCTGATTGGAGATCCGGTCAAGGTGATGTTGCCTCTCGAGGCCACCCTGGAACAAAGGGCCGCCTTCGAGAGGCAACTTGGTTTGGACCGTCCGATTCCTGTCCAGTTTCTCGACTTTATGTCCGAGGTCGCTCGCTTGGATTTCGGTAATTCCCTCTGGCAACACCGCCCGGCCATGGAGATTGTCTTTGAGAGGATACCCTTGACCCTCAAGCTGACTTTTGTCGGCGTAGGCTTTGCCTTTTTGATTTCCATACCCCTGGGGATTATTGCAGCGTTGCGGCCCGGGGGAATTACCGACCGAAGCACGGTCTTTGTAAGCCTGATCGGCTTGTCCATACCTCAATTCTGGCTCGGCCTTTTGTTGATCGTTATTTTCGCCGTCAAACTTCACTGGCTTCCCACCTCAGGGGCTGCGACACCTTCTCACATAATTTTGCCTGCGATCACTATGGCGTTGCCTGCCCTGGCCCGCATGGTAATGATGGTCCGCTCATCCATGATCGATGAGCTCAATGCCCAGTACGTGAAGACGGGATATGCCAAGGGCATCCCTTTTTACAGGGTGGTCGCAGTCCACGCCTTGAGAAACGCAGCCCTCCCGGTTGTGACCCTTTGCGGCTGGGAGGTTATCAGGGCGTTGGCTGGCTACTCGGTGGTTGTGGAGACAGTGTTTGCGTGGCCTGGGCTTGGGCTGACTGCAATTCAGGCAATAGAGAGGGAAGATCTTATCCTCCTTCAGGCTATAGTCTTTACCGTGGCCATTACGGTCGTATTGATAAATATTATCATGGACGTGATCTATACGATCATTGACCCCAGGCTCAAACTGGCTTAGGGCGGAGTAATCAAGTACGCCGTGAGAGTAACGGAAGCAAAGAGACTGGAATTGGAATGGCTCCAGAGTGCCGCAGCCCTCGGCAAGGAATTGTGGAGGGACAAGGCTGGGTTCATAGGTGCGGTTCTGATAGGTGCCCTGGTTCTCATGGCCCTCACTGCCCCATTGATAGCCCCGCATGACCCAGCGGCCCAGGATTTGCGTGCAAGGCTAAAGCCCCCTGCCTGGTCTGAATCAGGTTCATGGAAGCACATACTGGGGACAGACCACTTGGGCCGGGATGTGCTCTCACGCGTGATATACGGATCTCGCGTCTCCCTTTCCGTCGGAGCGTCTGTTGTCATAATAGCCGGGACATTCGGGGTGATTATGGGCCTCATTGCAGGATATCGAGGGGGCAGGACGGACAGCATCATCATGCGTTGGATCGATACACAGGTGGCGTTTCCCGGCCTCCTGCTCGCCCTGATTATCCTGGCGGTAATAGGGCCGAGTATGGCAAGTGTGATTATAGTCCTTTCCTTGAACGGCTGGATGGTTTACGGGAGGATGACCAGGGGAG
>JAFDHB010000092.1 GCA_019308985.1 Deltaproteobacteria bacterium
CTTGTAGAAATAGGCCAGAATCAGGCCCATGACGATCATGGGGAAAAGAAATCTCAGCCCGCTGCACGCATCAACCACCTGGAGCTGGGTGAAGCCCAGGTCGATGATGTTCCCTTCCCTGTATGCGGACATTCCGTATGCCTGCATCATCCACACGCCCAGCTTGGAGGATAGGAGTTTGAGACCGAGTGTCAACTGGTTCGTGATGAAGTGTGGCGACGGAAACATTGTCAGAATCATCACGAGAGGGAAACCAATCTTTAAAAGCTTCCTGAATCCGAGATGGGTCCATACCAACGAAATAACCACAAGCCAAAAAGAGATGTACTGGGTATAAAACTCCCCGGACAATTCCCCTATCCAAAAAAGAGCCATGCCAATCAGGAGTACACCCATTCCTCCCCACGACCTTGCCGATGAAATGCCCTTGAGCTCCCCTCGTTTTTCCCAGATCAAATACAAGACAACAAAGGGGATGAGGTAGCAATAGTTGAAATCCCCCCTGTGCCAGTCACGACCCACAAGCCAAGAAAGGATATCGAAGTATACCCATCCCACCAAAACCCCATAGATCGGGATATAAATATATGGAGGAAGCTCAAGGTTTCTTTTCATATGCTCTTTCCTAATCTCTCCTTTAACAGCAAATAAACGAAAATGGGTATGACTCTTTGCCTTTTTATCCTCCGGGGTTCGTTCAGTAATCTATAGAGCCATTCCAGGTGAACCTTTCTCCAGGCCCGGGGCGCCCGCTTTACCGTCCCTGCGATGGTATCCAGCGTGCCTCCAATGCCTTGAATCAGCTTTACATGATTCAACGTATCTTTATAGCGCATGATCCATTTCTCCTGCTTTGGCGAACCAAGCCCTACAAAAAGGACCTCCGCGCGTGAGGCGTTGATCTTGTCAATCAGCGCTGGCATTTCCGGTTCCTGAACATATCCATGGGACCGCCCGCTCACTCGCAGGTCGGGATGCGCCCCTCTCAACCGGTCAACGGCCCTCTTATTCACCTCCTCTCTTGACCCATAAACAAATATCCCTGATCCATTGCTGGCACACAGGGAACAGATCTCCTCCATCAGCTCCACGCCAGGCACCCGCTCCAGTCTAACGCCATGAAGGATGCGGGCAGCCAGCACCATGCCTATTCCATCTGGAATCAAGAGGTCGGCTGAACGAAATGTATCGTAAAGGTCAGGGTTGCGGGGAACCGAAAAGGCCTTTTCAGGATTTGAAGCAAATATGACACGAGAGCCACCGTCACCCTGGAGAAAGCCCTTCACCCTCCGGAGAGCTCCCTCCCTGCCAACAGGGTCCACCCAGATATCAAGGATTTTTAGTCTTCCGATTTGGTCGGGTCCAGACTTTGAAGCACTCGCCATATCTCTTCCGTTTCCACCGGGGTTTCCAGGCTTATTGCAGTGAGAAAAGTCACATCTTCAGGATAGCCCTTTTTGCGGACTCTCAGGACCTTGCTCTTACGCATCAGTCCGTAGTGCGGCGAATACCAGCCCAGCATCGGGCTTCTTTGACCTTCAATGACGTCAAAATCGCTCTCTCCAAGATATCGCACAAAACACTGTTCACCTTCATGGGTGATGCTCCACCATCCATTCCTTTGTTCGACACAAGCGTCCGGATGAATGTGAAAATGGAGGTCATAGCCATGGATCCCCTCGCCGATGGAGCTATCTCTTAGTAAAAAATGATTTCTATTGAAATGGATGATGGACCTTCGATGGCTCACAGGCCTGGCGAGCCTCCTGTACCCAGAATGGATGGCGGCCATCAAAAATGTCCCCATCCGCTCAATAATATTTTCCACCTTAGTGCGATAAGGCTGGCTCCATATGAAGGAGGTCTCTTGTACGGCCTGATCTTCACCGTCAATGGTGACTGTATTGTGGGCCCTTGTACCCTTGAGGTATCGCCGGTGTTCGGGTTCCGAATTGTATCTGTAGGTGCCGGGGTCCACCAGCAGTTCTTTCCCATTCTTGGCAAGGGTGATGGAAAGACAGTCGGCATGGCCGTGTCCGTAGAGCGGCGCCATCCCCAATGGCCCATGGTTAAAAGTGAGAAGACCGCCGCTATCAAGTTTAAATACTGTGTAGCCCGAGATTGGAAAGGTATAAATCCCTGGTGCCGGCCTGGGGACGTTTGCCCTTTCAGGGTGCATATCCGGGGCCACGGCCCAGCCATCATCACTGTCTCCTATGGAAGGTAAGCCATTCTCATCAGGCTCTAAGTGGGCCAAAAAGCCTTCGCCCTTTTCCAGCAGGGGGACAATGGAATCCAATTCTCTTATACCGTTTACCTTCAGAAAATTATAAGCCAGCCAATAGAGGTCGAGGACGAAGCGGTGATAGGCCATAGACTGCTCAGCAGGCCCTCCATCCGAAAGGACCTGGTGGGAGATCTCCTGCCGCAGGAGCTGGATTCCGCGTTCCAGCCATGCCATTCCCTGGCCCGAATTTCTGAATACGGCCCCGGCGAATACGAGCCCCACACACTCGCACACGGTGTGGTTCCCGAGAGAGACGTAAAGAGAGAGTCTTCGTGCAACCCACCAAGCATGCCCGTAAACGGCCTCGGCCAGGGTTTTGGCTGCCTCTGACCCGGCCTGCAGCCGACAGAGGCAGGCCACAAGTACGGGGATCCGAAGCCCACACTCCATGGCAGATGCATAATGGGGGCCGGTAAGGAACGGATTTTCTCGTACCCAGCGGATAGCCTCTTTGATGGCCCATCCCTCCGCTTCTTTGGCGAGCGGCTTTTCTGGATGCAAACGGGCGTATTGCAGAAGCACCGCCAAGTGCTGTAGCCTGGCAGGCTCCCAAACAGTCCGGATATCCAGGCCCCGCTCCGGCTGCACATCTTGGCAATACCTTCCCCTGCAGGCGGCTTCAAAAGAGCAGATGGTTTTTTGTGGGGTATTAAGCGTAAAGATCTTTCCCGAAAGGATCTCCCGGACAAGGCCCTCGTCTGGGTCGCCCACAATTGGTGGATACACGAGTGCAGAGAAGTCTGAGGGCGAGGGGATCGTAGAGGGTAGGGGGCTACGCCCTCGAACGACCAGCCGCCTCAAGCGGCGATCCTCTAAAGCGCGGCCGAACCGATAGGCCAGCTCAGGGACCGAGGCGGTCTTCAAGCGCCGGAGATAGATACGCAGGTCACGCATTCCAAATTATTCGCCTCGCTCCCCAATCCTCATCACGGCCCCGGTCCGAAGAGACTCCAGGATGGCAAAAGTTACAAGTGATGTGGAGATAATCTCTCGCAACGGTATGGGCCAGGCCCCGCCGTTTTTCACAGCTTCGATGAACCTTCGTACTTCCTCCCGCTGGCCCTTATCTTGGTTGACAAGGCGCTTGATTCGCTTTCTCCCTTTTTCATAGACGGAAATGGTCTTGAAGTCATCGAGCAGCGCAGCAACCCCTCCTGAGAAGGCCTCGATCCGCTCCTTGGCAAGGGAGCGGTCCCCATTAGAAAAGTAAGAGATTGTCCCGATAGAACCGTTTGCAAAGGTGATTGTGGCAGTCACCACGTCATCAAGATGTCTGGGTTCCTCCATGGCAGCGGCATACACAGAAACAGGAAAGGAGCCAGTGAGGTACGTAAGAAAATCGACAAAATGGCAGACCTCCCCTATGATCCTGCCGCCGCCTGTCTCCCTGTCCTGTATCCAAGATTCAACAGGGATGGCCCCCGCGTTGATCCGGTAGTTTGCCGCCATGGCCCCTTGTCCAACAGCATTTTTTAGTTCTACGGCTAGGGGAGAAAAACGCCGGTTATAGCCCACCATAAGGATGGCCTCGGCCTCAGCCTTTCCTTCATAAAAGCTAGTAATTGAAGAAAGCTCCTTTTCTGTCATGCAAAGTGGCTTTTCTACGAACACGTGCTTTCCGGCCTGCAGGGCCTTTTCCACGTAGTAGGCGTGGGTATCGTGGCGTGTGGCGATGAAGACGGCATTAATCTCAGGATTTTCAAGAAGCTCTCCCTCGTCTCCTGTGCAGAACTCAAATCCAAAGCGATCTCCCACGGAACGGGCACCTGTGCCCGTTGCGGTCATGACGCCCGCAAGCCTTACACCACTGTTTTGGTTGACATTGGGAAGGAGATGGCTTTGGGCATATGATCCGGCACCGATGAATCCTATGGAGACTTCCTCAGGCTTTATAACAGCGACCCTGGCCGGAAAGGATCTGAGGTCTATTCGGTTATGCGAAAGGTCTATTTCGCGAGTAGTGTCATACTGGATCAGTATGCCTACAAACGGTTCGGATTTTGACATCATCATGTCATAGGCTTCGGGAGACTTTTCAAGAGGGAATACGTGTGTCGTAAGATAAGAGACATCGATGGTGCCGCTCTGAAGCGCCTCCTGGAATGCCTGCATGTTTCGGTTCTCGGTCCAGCGCACGTAGGCAGGCGGGTAGTCTATCCCCTTCTCCTCGTAAGCGGGATCGTATCTTCCAGGACCATAAGAGCAGGACATCCTAACGGTGAGTTCCTTCCGATAAAAATACGGCTCCCTGTCGAACCCAGTGGGAACCGCACCAAGCACGACAATGACCCCCCGCTTTCTCGCAATGGCACCAGCAAAGTTAATGGGATCGAGGGAATCTGACGCCGCTGCAACGATCACAGCTTCGCACCCAAGCCCCCCTGTGAAGGCATGGATCCGCTCTTCAATACCTGATGCGCTACGGACAAGGGCTAAATCCGCTGCATGCTGGGCCGCCATGGCCACCATGGTCTCGTTAATGTCCACCCCTACGACCCGAACGCCCGAGGCCCGAAGGAGTAAACAGGCCAATTGTCCCAGAAGCCCAAGGCCAATCACTGCGCAACTCTCGCCGAAGCGCAGGTCTGCTTGCCGAACCGCTTGAAGCGAAATCGCTCCGAGGGTATTATAAGCAGCTTTTCGAAGGTCTGCCTCTGGTGCAAGCTTCACGCACAGGTTTTTAGGTACAGCCACGATCTCCGCGTGTGCTGCTGTAAGTCCCCCGCAGGCCACCTTATCTCCAACCTGAAATCCCTCGATATCTGGAGCAACTGCGATGACCTCACCTGCACACGAATAGCCAAGAGGCGAATAGGCGTCCAGCTTCTTCATAACCGCCCGCCAGGTCTGCACCGGCCCCTGGGTCCTGAGCGTGTCTATCACCTGTTTAAACTGCTGGGGCCTTTGCCTGGCCTTTCCAAAGAGGCTCATTCGTGCTGTCCGTACCGTGGTCGCCTCGGTCCCGGCGCTCACGAGCGAATAGTGATTCCTCACGAGTACATGCCCTTTCTGAAGCACTGGTACTGGGACCTCCAAGACCTTCATGACTCCGTCCTTCAGCTTTTGGGTGAGCTGTCTCATGGCTTAGCCTTATTCGAATGGGGAAATTTTGAATATCTGGGATAGAACATCGGATTGAACCGCCATCGTAAAAATTCCTGAGAGCCAAATGAACAAGGATCAGCGTAAATCCTGGAAAACGTCCTTCAGACTCCTGATGACCAGCGCCGGATTCCCCACTGCTACAACATGAGGAGGGATATCATGCGCCACCACGGATCCAGCCCCGATTACAGCCCCATATCCGATCCTGACGCCAGGAAGCACAACCGAATTGACACCGATGAAGACTTCATTCTCGATCACTGTGGTGGCCTGACTTGAAGGTCTTCCCCTCCTGTCGGCTGCTACGTCGTGAAAGAGGTACATTACAGCGCCTCGAAAGAGAACATACAGGCAGACGCTGCCCACCTTCTGAAGCGAGGTAGATTCCACGCTGCTTATTTCGTAAGCTCAGCCTTTAAAGACAAAAAGAAATCGACCGTATCCTTCACCTTCCGTTCAAACATAGTAATGGAGTATTCTTTTTCGTACCTCTCCCTCCCCTTCTGCCCCATAGAATGGCGCAATTTCGGATCCCGGATCAGTTTCAATGCCCTATCGGCCAATTTTTCTAAGTCATGTGGGGCAATGATGTAACCGGTCACTTCGTCAATCACTATTTCCGGAATGGCGCCTATAGGGCTGGAAATGACGGGAAGCCCCCACATCATGGCCTCCAGGTTGACGATGCCGAAAATCTCTTTGCTAGACGGAAAAACAAAAATGTCTGCCTTCCGGAACAACCGATCCTTTGCTTTGCCATAGACTCCTCCTGGCATTGTCACGAGATGCTGCATTTTATGTCTAATAATGAAGTCCATTAACCTGTCGGCATATTGTTTGGAGCGCGGCGGTCCCGCCAGGATGAACCGGACGTTTTTCTCCTCGGCGCTCACCCTCCTTGCCATTTGGAGAAAAGCCAACGGCCCCTTTGAGGGAAGGAGATTGGCGAGGAAAAGGAGCGTAACCGGGCGGTGCGGATCCTCGCCGCATTTGCTCAAGCTATTTATTTCCTTGGAATCAGCAGCCATATCGGGAATGCCATTGGGAACAACGGCGAGACGGCTGTCCGGAATGCAGTCTATCACATCATCTTTCAGGCTTTCCCCAAGAACGATGCCTCCCAAAGCGGAAGACAATACCTTTTGAGCCAAATATCTTTCGGGAAGCACACTTTCTTTGGTCCACTTTTTGAGACCGATCCCGTGCATATATACGACATACTCGACGCGAAAAAGTCGCAGAATTAGAAGCAGGAGACAATCCACAAGGAAAGACCCGAAGCCCACAGTGATGAAAAAAACGCAAAGATCGGGTCTGTATCGCAAAACTGCCGTGAGCAGACGGAGGCAAAGAGGGGGTATTTTCATGACCTTACCAAGGGATACCTTCCCCACGTCCTCCTGCCTGCGGGAGAAAATTCTTTCGACCATCCGGACCTCAAAGCCTGCTTTCGCCAATGCCTCCATAAACCGCTGAGTCATCACAGTCGAGCCGTGTACGGGGGGAGGAAGCTGGCTAACGAGCAAAATTCTTGTTCTCATGACTTCTGCATAATCCCACAACCTAAATTTCACCGCGCCTACAGCCTAACTCCATCTTTGCATTCTACTCTGGCCTCAATCCTGCACCTACAGCCTTTCACTGCTGGCAAAGAACGGATCGGTAAGATTTTCAACGCCTTGGAGCGGTAAGGCAGGCCAGGATACCCCCGGCCATGTTTTCAACCATAGCATGAATGGTATAGTGTTTGGCACTAGACCGACATCCCGCCCTCAAATGCTCCAATTTTTCGGGCGACTGGAGCAGGTCAACCACTGCCGACGCATATCTGTTGACATCAAAACCAGTCATCACTCCATTAACTCCATTCTCTAGGTAGGCAATTTCTGGGCTGTGTATTCCGTTGTCGGTGGTAACCAATGGTACACCAGCGACAAAACTATCCACAATGACCAGTCCGACAAGGCCCGGCATAAGCAACAATTTACTACTGGAAAGATAGGGTGCAAGGTCATGGCCGAACTTCGGGCCTAGGTAGTGAACCCACTCATATCTGCTGGCAGCTGCCCGTACGATCCCTTCCTCCGGGCCGGTACCAATCACAACGAGTTCAAAGTCTTCAATTTCAGCCCGCACTAAGGCGGCGGCATCGATAAGGAAAGCAAGTTTCTTCTCCCGGCGGAGCCCCCCACAAAAGAGAGCCATGTTCTTCCCCGTGATGCTGTCAGCAGCCAGTAATTCAGGTATGCGGTTGTGATCTACAGAATCGAGATGCTGTTGTAGTACCTCTGTCTCAATAGTATTTTGCGTGACGGTCACCCGCTCTACCGGAAAGCCTGCCCGCAAAACGATATCACGGCTGAGATCGGTGTACGCGAAGTACCAGTCTGCACGCTTAAGAAGCCTGGCTTTGAGCAACTCCCGTGGTCCACCATTGCTCTTCATATCCCTACCATGTCCCCAAAAGGCAAGTTTCCTTCTTTTTTTTTGTCTAAAAAGCAAAGTGTAATTGTGCAGTAGCCTGCTGGCGTGTTCAATAATGACAAGATCAGCATCGAACTCCCCCACCGGGATATGCTGATAAGTGAGCTCAAGGCCTCCGATGTGAACGTAGGAATTTCGGGCAAAAGTAGCCCAGTCACGTTGCACATGAATCGATCTTGGGACGGTGCCAGGATATTCCTGACCGTAAACAACCTCAAAATTAACACCTTGCCGCTTGAGACGGGCTGCCATACGATCGAATAGTGACAGGCGGTAATGGGGGACAATTCGCTGGAGAATAACTACCCGTTTCATCTAACATTCCTATATCGGGCCAGTGACCAAAGTTGGAAATACACCGTCACCGTTAATAGCCAAAACACGTTAGGAAACTCGAGAAAGGAACTTTCAGTCATGTTATGCAAATATATAATGAAGACCAATAGGACAAGACACATCGCGGACTCTGCGTGCTTTCGCAAAGCACGAAAAAACGCCACCAGCAGCCAGCCACAAAAGATCAGGAATACTATGCTGCCTGCACAGCCACCTCGGACCAGCAGGTCGATATACCCATTATGAAACTGTCCGTACCCGATCTTTCCTCCACTCTGTTGCGAGAGTGTGGCCAGGTTGTCAAACCCCCAGCCCAGCAGGGGTCTTTCCAAAAAGAGGCGCCAGCCGCTGATCCAAAGTTCAGTACGCCCCGTTAAAGTTCTGCTTCGCCCTGCACTAGAAAAAAAAGTATCAAGGCCAACACTCTCGGGTTTCACTAGGTAAACAAGGAAGATGCCAGCCATTATAGCGACATAAATAAGACTGAGCTGGAAAATCGCCTGGCTCACCTTCCTGCTACGAATTGTCATGACCACTAGTGGAATCAGGCATACAGTCATGATGCTGAGCACCAGACTGGAGACACTGTCTGCCATGACAAGACAGAAGAAATAGAGGAAAAGAGCGGCCAAATAAAACCACCAGCAGCATTTTCGCAACCCCACCCTCGCCATCAGGACGGTGACGCTGTACACCCCGAGAAGAGAGATGATGCCAAGGTGATTTGGATTTCCTGTGACCCCTTGCCAGCGGCCCTTGACGCCAATACCAAAGTTAGGGATAAACAGCGACACAAAGAGAGAAGATAACGCCATCAGCAAGGAAAAAAGGAAAAGCGTCTTATAGAAACGCTGATTATTCCCTTGAATGGTAAACTGCACGACAATAGCGATAAGCAAGACCCCGGCAAAATGTACAATCTCTTTCAAGAGATCAACAGGTGATACAGTCCATAAAAAGCCAACAGGTAAATAACCGAGCATCAGGAGGAGAGGGAAGCTCATGTGCCACAGATGCACTCTGCCTTGCCTCTGCTTGTGATAGACAAACAGCCCCATGGCCAGAAGATATATAGATCCGTACAAAAACAAATTTGCTGTGATCACACTCGTTGGAGCGGCCTTCTGCAGCTGGCCTGGGCCCAACCTCACCTCTGTTATTAACAGAAAAAGCAGGAGCGGTAACAGGGGAAGAATGGATTCTTTCGATTTCATTGACCGGCCCTCTTATATTCCTGATAACGAAAAGGCAGAAAAACACTCAGCTGACCAATATTCGCCACGCATTTCATAAGCCAATAGACCGCGCGGTGGCGCCCCAGCGGCGTGGACAAAAGGGCCAAGAGCATTGCAGCCATGGTCAGACACCAACGATAAAGGATGTGCCTAACTTTGGCAAAAACTCCGCTTTTCGCCAGTTGTTGTGTAGCGTAACCTTGCCCTCCACGAAAGGCCCTTGCCAGCAACCAGCTCAAGCGTAGCCTCCTCGGTTCTATGGTTTCAAAAACCATAGCATGCTCGGCAGCACACAATTTTGCCCCCCTCCCTTGAATACGTCGGAAAAAATCAGAATCTCCTCCACCGGTGAGGCCGAAGGCCGGATCAAACGGTGTTGAGGCCTCTTGAACCCAGTATTTCTTGACCAGTGCATTACTCGTTCGCCCTACGGTTAATACCTCCCCATCAGGGGAAGTCGGTTTTTCAAAAAACCCCCCCCTCCTCAGCCACGCGGGACAATCCACGGGCAAACGAGCCTTCACTGGGCCAAAAACAGCGTCGGCGGAGTATTTTTGCATACAAGTAACAAGCTGTTTGAGCCAATCATTCGCCGCCTCCTCATCATCATCTATAAAGGCAATATAATCACCTTTGGCATGCCTAACAGAGCGATTCCGCGCCAATGAAATATTCTGCTCAGGCTCGATATCATAGATCACCGACAAATAACCGTTTTTCCTTGCAAAGGTCTCGACCACGGGTCGAGCAGACCCATCCCCGTCATTGTCGACAACAATTATTTCAAAGGTGAGAACGCCCCGGTCAACCTCTTGGCTGGCAAGAGAGCGCAGCAGTCTTTCCAGCGATTTTGGCCGCTTATAGGTTGCTATACAAACTGAGACAACTGGCGCTTCCATTTCTGAACCTGCAAAGAAAACAGGAGTGCAAGTAAAGCCTCACCACAAACCATTGCCAAAAGACTCCCCATCCCCCCGAGGCAAGGTATTAAAACGAGTGATCCAGCGACAGTGATAAGAGCCGTCAAGCCATTAACCGCTGTAAGGTATCGAAATTTCTCAAATACCTGTAGTAGCAATGAGGCGTTGCTACGTGCGGTCTGAACAGCAAAAAACAAGGCCCAAATAAGCATGTAATTATCAGCATTACTATAAGTCTGCTTAAAAAGAAAACTGATGACAGTTTCTCTAAAGATTGTTAGAACGCCTACATAACATCCGATAAACGCAATTATTGCAATCAGTGCAAGACGTGCGCTGGAAAAAACTGACGCTTTATTTCCTGTATGCCATTGCTTCGCCCATTGAGCACGAAAGATTCTTCCATAACTCATATTCAGCAGACCAATGGGCATCAAAAGCAGCCTCCCGGCATGCGCAACAGCCATCTCCCCTGCCCCAAGCAAGGGTGTAATTAGGTAGACATAGCTCTGGCTCTGAAGCCAAGTTACGATCACACCCCCTAAGGCCCACTTCCCCTGAACGAAGCATTCTTGTAATGCCGAAACAATATTTTGCCTATCCAACCTGCCACCCTTTGCCAGAACTTCATACCCCTTCAGGGCTGAAAGAAAGGATGCCAACCCAAAAGCCGCTAGAACCGAAAGATGGAGCGGTCCCAGGTCCAGACCCGAGATAAGTACCACCATCAGGGCAAAAAGCAGCACATAAGCAACATCGGTGCGAAGAACCGCCAAGGGCCGCAATTGATAAAAGTAGTACGACCGGATAAACTCTCGTGCCAACACACCTAAGACGCTTAGTGATGACACGGCTGTTAGAAGGTAAGAGTCCATCGAGATTAACTGGAGTGAACGGCATAAGAAGGCGGCCCCTAACACGATGAGACTGCCGGGAAGCCAGTAAGCGAACTGACCTATGCCGAGCGAAAAGCAAAACTGCTGTTGCTGGGCCTCATTTTTTTGGGGAGCAAGCACCGTAAACTGAGTTGTAATCAGTGCATTCTGAAAACCGATTACCAACAGAATGGCGGAATACGCGAGGACATAATGACCGTACTGCGCTGGTTCGACCCTTTTGATAAGAAAGATGCCAAGAGCAAAATTGAAAGCACTCAGCATCGCTTGATCAGAAAAGCTAATTCCTGCCT
Source organism: Deltaproteobacteria bacterium (assembly GCA_019308985.1). The sequence goes on from JAFDHB010000092.1 coordinate 11,557, forward strand.
TGGCAATAACAGGGGAGAAGAGCGACATCAGTCTACAAGTAGCGTACCGAGAAAATCTAGAAACATTTAACCTAACTTAACTCCATCATAGCTTACCTATCGGTAGATTTGCAGGATGCTACAGCCTAAAATAAGAAGGCTAACTTTTTGTTCTTCTGTAGAAAAGCTCCTCAACTGAAAAGTTCAACTCGGCATCTTTTATCCAATATATTCGGGTCTTGGTCCCACCATCAATACTATAAGTTTGAACGAGAAATCCTTTTTCCTGTGGTACCACAGTAACTTTTGGGTAACCATACCCTTCATCATCATAAATCACCCTCCAACCAGACTCGCCTTCGTCTTGGCGCAGGACTTTCAAACCTGATGCGAAGGCCCATTTAATGCCCTGATCGTCAATGAAGATTTGTGTTGCGGCAAAAGGTGTCTTACCTATAAAATCCCACCTATTTTTAGAATAATTGTAGTAGATAGCAACTCTTGACGACTTGTAGCAGCTAATAAACATAACCGGTTGTCTAAGTGGATCGATTGCTATGCTTAGCGGGGCATATACCTTTCCTAAAGATAAATCATGCGAACAGGTATCGGCATCTTCTATGTGTATTGGCAACTTGTATTTAGTCCTTCTATCAGCCTTGTAGAAATTCTTGTGATCAGGGGAATAGGCATAACTAGGATATGAACAATCGGGTCCGGCGCCCCCCTCCCGCCATACCCAAACTGCGTGCATGCCGTTGCCCCTATCAAAGGAAAGTCGGATGAGATACACAGTCCACCCATTGGAAAATGCGAAAGGATAGACGAAAGCCTCAGAGGGTGAACGTCCTCCAAGATCGGCGTCTTCTTTGGTCAGAGGCATTGCGCCACCGATCGGGTACCATTTCCATGATTCTACATCGTACTTGGCCAATCCGCCTGCGAATGCTCTTTCACTCCATGATCGCTTAGGTTTTGTTGCAAACCGATAGGTCACATAAAGATCACCTTTCCTATCTTTAAAGAAAGCCGGATAGGTGATTTGCGCCCCAGGAATCGCAGCGGAACCTAATTTTGGAAAAGGGGTTGAATTTTTTTCTTTAACTCTCTTTATGACCTCATTTTCGATCTTTTCCCCTTTAAAATTAAATTTACCGATATTTTCTGGTTTCTCTGAAATTACATACTGCCATGGCATATTATGCATATTATAAGCGACATGAATATAACCTTTTTTATCAACCTGAAGCGATGGTTGGGTATGCCACATATCGTCTATGGTTCTGTCCTCTAAAACCTTGGATCTCCAAGTCCATTGACCACTATTACTCAATGTTCCTTTACTGATAACTGTTTTCAAATTAACGCCAGTGGGAATTTTTGAGGGGCTTTCAACCCTGACAGTGTATATCGCACCGCCAAAAAAGGTGATTGGAGTTGAAAACACATTCAGAATTGAGGGAGCCGAGGGAAAATCTTCAATCACTTGTGAATGGGGGGGTAAAGTCGCTGCGGAGCTTACAAGACAACTCACCAAAAGGCTTAGGAACAAAACGGCGCTTATGAATTCTTTGGAGGACCTCCTACTTTGAAATTTCTTTTTCATTTCAAAAAAGACGCGAATGAATACAACCAGTTACTCTTTGATTCGGATCGTTTCTTCATCAAGCCCCCCGGTGCCTACGCAGCGAGGAAGAGCGGGACGTTAATAAAAACATAAATAACTTATACAAGTATTTGATTTTTATGTTTTTAAAGACCTTTGATTCCTGGTGAGTGCAGAATGCCTGCACGCCCTTACACCTCATTTCTGACCAAATCCGTCATACGATGTTTCGATTCAGGGCAAGCTTGGCTGATCTCTAGCGGGCGTATCGGATTAAGTTTTGGATTCGCAGGCCACAAAAATATTCGTCGCCAAGGCTGTCCCGAAAAAACCTGGAATCATGGTTCACTGCCGGTTGCGCCTGCCTGAGGTTACAACACCCCATCAATCCTTTCAGGATTGGAGCGGATCCATTTCAGGAAGGCGTTGTCGTTGCGTCTGTTGGGTCCATTGAGTCTGGGGGTCAGGGAGTCGTTAACCGTGGTAGCCAAAAGCAATTCATCTGCTTAACCCTACAACGATACTTGTAAGATCTATTCGCGCTTCGCGATGTTTTTACGCCGGTGCGAAAGATATGCGGCGTGATTTTTCTTCTGGATCCACATAACGAGTTCTATG
>JAFDHB010000292.1 GCA_019308985.1 Deltaproteobacteria bacterium
TCGAATTTCGTGCTTCGATATTCGAATTTCCATCTCTCGAAAATAGGGTGCAACGCTTTGGCCCCATCTTGGGGCCTTCCTCATACCACCAGTTTTACTGGTGATCGGTGATTGAGATTATTGTGGCGAGCACAGGGCATTCACCACCAGGTCATGCCCGCGAAAGCGGGCATCCAGAAGATATAGGGTTGAGTTCCGGAGCCTGGATTCCCGCTTTCGCGGGAATGACAAAATGAGGTTATCTGGCCACAGGAGCGTCACATGGCCTAACATCATTGACGTTTGAAACCGTGCCAGTTCTTTCTTGGACAAGAGTGATTCCATGTGCGGGACAGAAACTCAGGCCTCGAAACAAGTCGGTTATTCTCAATAGGTTGTACAAATTCCGAGACGTTGTATTATGAGGGGGGCGTGAATGAAAATAGATGTCTTTCCCCATATCCTGCCGGTCAAGTACAAAGAGGCCTTTCAGAAGATAAACAGATCTGAAGCCTTCGTCAAAATGCATAGCATTATCCCCACCCTGTATGACCTCGACTACCGATTCCGAATCATGGACCAGTTTGGTGACCTGGTGCAGGTCTTGACCCTGTCAGGACCTCCTGTAGAAAGCTTCGCTGATGCGAACCAATCTTCAGAATTATCCAAGCTGGCCAACGACGAGATGGCGGAACTGGTGGCAAAATATCCCGACAGGTTTGTAGCAGCGGTCGCTTGCCTGCCCATGAATAACGTAGACGCGGCCATGTCCGAAGTGGACAGGGCAATACGGGACTTGCATTTCAAGGGGGTTCAGATATTCACTCCCATCAATGACAAACCATTGGACTCGCCTGAATTCCTTCCTCTTTACGAAAAGATGAGCCGGTATGACCTGCCGATCTGGATCCATCCTCAGCGAGAAGCGGACTATCCTGACTACAGGAGCGAAAAGAAATCCAAATATGCCATACATTCCATGTTGGGGTGGGTGTACGAGACCTCCTCTGGGATGGTTAGGCTCGTCTTAGGCGGTATTCTCGAAAAATATCCCAAGTTGAAATTCATAGTTCATCATGGTGGGGCAATGATCCCCTTTCTCCACAGGAGGGTGGAATCATTCGTAGATTTTTCGGCGACTCGGCTTAAGAATAATATCTTGGCCAACATATCTGACCCTGCTATTGATTACTTCAAGTTGTTTTACGCAGACACGGCCATATATGGAAACACCGCTGGGTTAATGTGCAGTTACGATTTTTTCGGCTCGCAACATCTCTTGTTTGGGACCGATATGCCCTATGACAGTCAGTTTGGTCTGACCTTTACCGGTGAAACCATACGGTCTATAGAGCACATGGCCATCGAGGAGGCCGAGAAGAGGGATATATTTGAGGATAACGCACGAAGACTCTTGTCTTTGACCCCCTAAGAGAACGTCCTCGATGTCCTTGAGAGCCGACGTCCCTTCTGTATATGGTGAAGATAGCGTAATCCCATTGCCCTTTGTCGGGGAAGGGACCAGATAGCTCTCATCGTTTGTTTTAGAGAGAGATTTTGCTCCTGGGCTCTGATGGCATCATGGATGGTTGTTTCAAGGTTTAGGATACATTTAACCCGAATTTCGCAAGGGTTGGGCCAAAACTCAGAATTGCAAACCCTTTTTGATCTTTTCTATTCACCTTTCTGGTGAATTGATTTTCAAGGGTAGGGGAGCCTTTAGGCCTACAAGTAGCCAATATTATGAAGAATTTAGGATCGTAAACGATCCCCTATCCAAGAGCCTTGCGAAATTCGGGTTTAACGGAGACAGATAAAGAAAAAGGAGGGATGAACCATGTTTAAGCAGATTCTGTCAGTAGCATTAGCGGTCATAGTAGGGGCAGGCTTGGCCGTGGAGGTTTATGCCGAGCCTAAGGTTACAGAACTTACCTTTACGACCACTGTTCCGGATGTATCCGGCCTTGGCAGGGCCCAAAAGGCCTGGATAGAGAAATGTGAAAGGGACGCTGGGGGGAAGTTAAAGATCATTCCTTACTGGTCCAATTCTCTGTTCAAGCCCAGGGAGATCTTTAGAGGGGCGCTTAGCGGCCAGGCAGACTTGTGCTACTGGGTTCCAGTTATTGAGCTGGGATTGATGCCGCTGAACTCGGTCATGTGGTTGCCCATGATGGGCTGGCCCTCAGTATGGGCTCAATCGGCTATATATCCAAAGCTCCTGAAAAAGTTTCCGCAGCTCAAGGCGGAGTACAGGGGGTTGATGATCTATGGGATCTCCGCGATCACACCAAGTCACATAAACACCCTCAAGAAGGAAGTCCGCGTTCCCTCTGATTTGAAAGGGTTGAAGATAACTCCTGCTACCGAGGAAATAGCCAGAATGATCATGGCAGCCGGAGGCGCTCCAGTAAATCTAGTGGTTTCGGACTGGTACACTTCTCTGGAGAGAGGTGTGACCACCGGGTTTATCAATGCCTTTGGGGCCTTGATGGCCTTCAAGTGTATGGAGCTTTTGAAGTATCATGCCTTGCTGCAACCAGGGCGCTTTGACATGAACCACCACCTAATTCTAATCAACCCTGAAAACTGGGAAAAGATCCCCCCTGATATCCA
>JAFDHB010000093.1 GCA_019308985.1 Deltaproteobacteria bacterium
TCTTGAAGTAGCAATATCCCATAAGGTTGTGAATATCTGTCCTTTCGCTGTCGTAGCTCTCCGCCTTTTCAAGGACCTTAATAGCGTCCCCGTACCTGCCCAGGTCCTTCAGGCACACACCCATGTAAGAATAGATACTGGGAATGTCCTCTTCCTTTGGGTCTAGTCCAAGGGCCTCGTCAAAAAAGGGCAAGGCCAAGGAAGGTTGGTCCATGGAGAGGTGACAGAGCCCCATGTAAAACTTGATGTAATATTTTCTTGGCATAAGCGCATCCATTCTCTCCAGCTCCTTGAGGGCCCAGGGGGGATCACCACTCTCCGCGATGAGCTTGGCAGAGAACATACCGACACTTGTCCCTGTGGCCCTCTCCCTGAAATGGGCCCCGGGAATAATAGTATAAAAGGCCGGTATCCCGAGCTCGGGGTGGGTGACATCTATCACCAGGACTTCCATGTCCTTTCGAGAAAGGGCCGAGACGCAATTCTCCACCTCTATCCTAATGTTGTCGTTTGATAGATCGGGCAATCGGTCTATGTCCATTTCCTTGTCAGTATTGATGATGAAATCGGCCTCGTCCAGGGACTTGAATTTGGGCAGTCCGCTTGCCACGTAATTTGAACCGGAGTTGAAATCCCCGGCGAGTTGGGCGACCTCGGTTAGTGCCCGACTCAAGGCCTTCTGCGGATCAGGCGTGGTGCCGGCGGTCCAAACAATCTCGCTCTTCTCCGGAAACGTGGAAGGATCGTAGGCCAGTACGCCCACGCTGGGGATTCCCATGTCAAGAGAGAAATCCGTGATGAAAAGCTTCACCCCAGCTCTTCTGTATTTTTCGACCATCTCCAGGACCAGCGGGTCAGTGACAGAGGCGACATTTATGGCGGGAGTGTTGAGCCTATTGCGGCTTATGATGGACGAGACGTGCCGCTCCACCACCTCGCATATGCCTTGGATCAGGGCCTCTTCGACGCAGTTTCCGGCAGAGGGACCATTGTATTCATTGATGGTATAAAACCAGTTGAAGGGCACGTACACCTCTTGGCCCCGCGTCAGATTATAGGCCTTGGTCCACCTGAGGGGGAGACCGGCGAATATCTCTCTCGCAACCTCAAGTTCCTCGGATTCATCATGGACCGAGCGGGCGATGGAGTCAAAGGGTAAGGCCCTGTCTTTCAGGTTCCGATATTGTTCAATAAGAAAGTTTTCAGGGTTCTTGCAAAAGCTAAAAAAGCTGAATCTCTCGGCAAGCTCCATCACGGCGCTTGCCTCCGCCTGCTGGGGAGTGCCTCCCTTTCCCATCTGTTTCCTGTTGCCTATTATCTCCCGGGCGTCCTTGCCGCAAAGACTGAAATACACGGGGATCCCGAGTCTTCCATTGTCAATCCTCATTGTTCCCTCGAGAATGTCCAGATCCACTTGCTTCAGCCTTTCCCTGAAGCGACGGACCGTCTCCTCGGGAGTGAATATCTTGTCCTGGTCCAGGGTGTATCTCTTGTAAGCGTCCTTTAATACCAGCATCAACAAAATCCTTTTACGGCCTATTCCAACAGCGTATCATGAGCAGGGAGATCTTCCGGAAGAGTCCTTCTCTCCCAGGCCCCTAAGGCCGGCTGCTTGGTCCGGAGCTTCCTGCTTTTCAAGGGCCCTGTTGAGACTCCCGGTCATATATCCTTCCAGATCCACGGCCACGTGGAGGAATCCAATTCTCCTCAGTCTTTCCACGATCTTCTCCCTAAGCCGGGGCCGCAACAACCTCGCAATCTCACTCCTTTCGACCTCGATCCGGGCCACTGGACCGTGGTACCTCACCCGGAACTGTCGAAAGCCTTTCTCCGCCAGGAAGTCCTCGGCTGCACATACCTTTCTCAGCTTTTCCTCGGTGATTGTTTCCCCATAGGGGAACCTGGATGCGAGGCAGGCCATGGCGGGCTTATCCCAAGTTGAGAGCCCCATTTCCCTGGATAGGAGACGTATTTCATCCTTGCCCAGTCCGACATCAACGAGAGGCTCTAGGATACCCATTTCCCGGGCCGCCCTAATCCCCGGGCGGTAATCCTGTAGATCATCACGATTGGACGCCAAGGCGACGTGTTTGATCCCTTTCTTGTGGGCTATTTCCTGGAGCTCGAGAGAAAGGGACTTCTTGCAATAGTAACATCTGTCGGGCCTGTTCGCCCTGAACTCCGGCAGGCGCGTCTCTTCGGATTCGAAGACAATGTGTTCTACCCCGCGCTCTCTGGTAAACTCCAGGGCCGATTTGATTTCCCTGGAGGGGTAGGTGGCGGACGTCGCAGTGGCTGCCACGGCCTTGCTTCCAAGGGCCTCCCGGGCTACACACAAGAGAAAGGTGCTGTCCACCCCCCCTGAGAAAGCGACCAGGAGGGAATCAAGGGCCTTTAAGCGATCCACGAGTTCGGCTTTCTTGTTCCTGGCACTTTGTGGGTCGACTGAAGTTTTATCCTCTGCTTTCAAATGTCTTGTTCTCATCCCCCAATGAACATCACTGTACTATCGGAAAAATCGTGCACGGGAAATAATACTATAGTAGATTAATATAAAAGTACAAGGAAAAGTCAATAACCGGATTCAAGCAACAAGAATCTTCCTGAGGTCAATCCCGTACTTCTTCATCCTGTTCCATACCGTCACACGATTTACACCAAGTATCCTGGCAGCCTCAGACTTGTTCCCGCCGCTTTGGCGTAAAGCCTTTATCAGGGCCTCCTTTTCGGACTCATGGCTGTTCTTGTCAGGAGCTACATGGACGATCTGGGGAGGGAGGTGATTGAGATCTATCAAGCCTCCCTCGTTAATGACGAAGCCGTATTCCAGTGCGCTCTTCAATTCCCTCACGTTCCCAGGCCATGTGTAACCCATGAACCTGTCCATGGCAGCTGGTGTGAGTCAATTCCTGCTCTTTCATCCCACAATCCCGTTAACATGTTTAAACACGTGATTAAACGATAATAGGGATATAAACACCCAAAGACAAGCCAAAAATCAATTTTATTTAAAAAAACATTAGGTTATGAGCAGTCATCATATTTCGGTGAAGAGGCACGGACATTGCAATCAAAGCATCCGGGAACAAACAGGTCAAAGCGGCCTGTATCGAAAGCAAGAACAAGCAAAGGCTCAAGCAAGATAGACCGGAAACACAGGAGGAGAGATGGGAACCAGAAACTACAAGATCTTAACCTTGGTTCTTGCCATAACGGCTATTGGGGTATTGGGTCTGGGGCAGGCTCCACCCCTGGCATCCCTTGTGGAAAAAAAGCCTCCCACGGGCGAGGAATACGGCAAGAGCCGTACCAAGAATCTCACGGCCGATCACTCAAAATTCGAGATTCTCAAACAGCCGTTCATTAGCGGCCCTGAGGTGACAAGGGCCTGTTTGACCTGCCACACGGAAAAGCCTCACAGGCCAGGCGTCAAGGCGAACGACCATACGGACAAGGTCGCCTGCCAGACCTGTCACATACCCGCCTTCGCCAGGGTGAATTCCACCAAGATGTGGTGGGATTGGTCCCAGGCAGGAAAAAAGACAGAAGACGGTAAGGTGATGGTGAAAAAGGTGAACGGCAGGCCCGTGTATCATACGAAAAAGGGCGCCTTTCGCTGGGAGAAGAACGTAAGGCCCGAATACTACTGGTTCAATGGGGTGATAAAAAACGTGTTACTGACCGACAAGATAGACCCGGCAAAGGTCGTTAAGTTGAACTTTCCTGAGGGGAGCTACGAAGATCCGAAGGCAAGGATTTATCCCTTCAAGGTGCACCGGGGAAAACAGCCTTACGACAAGGTCAACAAGACCATGGTCGTTCCCAAGCTTTTCGGACCAAAGGGTTCGGGATCATACTGGACGGAGTATGACTGGAAAAAGGCGATTACTGCAGGCATGGCCTACGCCGGTTTGCCCTTTAGCGGGGAATACGACTACGTGGAGACCGAATATGTCTTCCAGACCACCCACATGGTCGCCCCCAAGGAAGATGCCCTTAGTTGCAGAGAATGCCACAGCAAGGCAGGGCGACTCGCAAACCTGAACGGGTTCTACATGCCCGGACGAGATTCTCACGGTGCGCTGAACGTGATCGGCTGGGCCGCGGTGATGATTGCACTGCTCGGGGGTCCTATTGCATGGAGCGGGAAGGATAGTAATCAAGAAGAGGAGGAGTTGAACAGTGGAAGATGTCTGCACCATGGAAAGCATTGAAAAGATATACCTCTACTCCAGGTTCGAGAGGTCCTGGCATTGGGCCCAGGCCGCCCTGGTCGCCCTCCTGGGGATAACGAGTTATGAGATACACGTGGGATATTCACTCTTTGGATTCAAGGAGGCCGTGGAATGGCATAGTTTCATAGGTATCGCCTGGTTTGTGCTCTATGCCTTCATAGTATTCTGGCACCTTACAACGGGCCAGTGGAAGCACTACATTCCAACCACGCGAATGCTCATGAAGGTCATGCTCCATTACTTGGTAGGGATATTCAGGGGTGAGCCTCATCCCGTACCCAAGAGCGAGCGGGTGAAGCATAATCCCCTTCAAAGGCTTACATACCTGGGCATCTCGCTCTTCCTGATTCCCTATCAAATGATAACGGGCATTCTTTATTATACCTACAACTCCTGGCCACGGATGGGTATCCAGAACATGTCCCTGAGCACGATCTCCTTTATGCACATGGCAGGGGCGTTCGCCCTGCTGGTCTTTCTCATAGTGCATGTCTACATGACCACCACGGGACACTCCCTGACGGCACATTTCAAGGCCATGTGTACCGGGTGGGAGGAGGTGCCAGTAGTCAAGAAGCCAGGATAAAGCTTCGGCGTCTTTGGTAGGGCACCTGTTAGAGCATTGATTTGGTACAATAGGTGCCCTCATGCCTTGTTTTTCATCATGAATAATCTTGAAGCCAGGGCTTCTATGTAGTCCCTGTTCTCAAGCTTTTCCATCCATTGTCGGGGAATATGTTCGATCCCCAGGTAGGCCCCGGATATGGCGCAGGCCATTGCGCCGAGGGTATCCCTGTCGCCCCCGCTCAGGACAGCGCAATGTAGGCATTTCTCAAAGGAGTCATAATTCCGCAGAAAGGAATATATGGCAAAGGGTACCGATTCGTGAGCGGCAACGCTTTGACCAAGTTCTCTTGCCGCAACATGGGGCGGGACGCAGTTTTCAAGTAATGTCTCAATGAGTTCGATCTTGTCTCTCATCTCTTTGGTCCTGGAGAAATCCAACAGGGAGGCAATAAAGGCCTTCAATGGTATGGCCTCTAACGGATCGAGCATAACTGAAAGGGCGATAGCCCTGGCCTGGACCGCCGCACCGTCTATGCCGAGGGGATGGGAGTGGGTTACCTCTGACGAAGCGCGGACCTGGTCGTAAAGGGACTCCTTGTCAAAAAAGAACAGGCCTACAGGGGTGATCCTCATGGCAGCCCCATTTCCGAATGATCCCTTGCCGCCGAACAGACGGCGAGCGGCTTCGCGGTAAGTGATCTTAAGGCTTTTGACCATGGAGAAGAGCGTTGGAGGACCCGAAGCATAGCCTCGCCACGGCTCGCGCTCGTAATGCATCCGGAAAGACTCCCCAAGCCTCTCTTCATCAATGATACCCTCGGCCCTTATCAATGCCTCGGCCAATCCAATGGCCATGGCGGTATCATCCGTGTACCTCAGCTCCTTCGCCCTATCAATGGCGAAAGCCAGTAGGTCCTTGCGAGGATAGGAGAAGGCCAGTTGACCTATGGCGTCGCCAATGGCGCTGCCGAGCAAACCACCCAAGAACTTGGACCTTAAATCCGCGTCTTTCATTTTTTGACTCCACGTTCCTGGAACAAGGTAAAAGGCACCTGCCGTAGATACTGGTACATTCCCTTGAGGCTGTCAAGAAGAGGTCATAGGGAAGATATTCCTTGGGGGTTACCCAAAGGGGGCGATGGGCGTTGAGCTGATGTGAACTTCCATTCGGACAAGTGGGATTGATCCGAAACTAAGGGCACCTGTGTCTCCTCCCCCCTTTGTTTACAACAAACTCAGGGGTTGAGAGGCCTGAAACCGTGAAAAATCCAGCCAAAAAAGAAGGTATGATGCATTTTATTGTTGCAATTTTTGTTTTTATCTATTAATTTCCCCCAATGGCAGATATGATCCACAGGAGGAAATTTCTTAGAAAGGAGGAGGAGAGGTTATGAACAAGGGAGATCTCGTAAACGAGGTGGCCAAGGTAGTGAGCACCAAGAAAGAGGCCCAGGCCGCAGTAGACACGGTTTTCTCAGCCATTACAAAAGCCCTCAAGAAAAAAGAGACCGTGACCTTGGTGGGGTTTGGGACATTCAGCGTGGCAAAGAGAAAGGCCCGTAAAGGTAGAAATCCCCAGACCGGAGAGGAAATCAAGATCAAGGCCAAGAAAGTACCAAAATTCGTGCCTGGTAAAGCGCTCAAAGATGCCGTAGCCTGAAGCCGGCGAAAAAGTTTGATTTAGGACCCTGACCGGGATTAAGATACCTCCGGGGCAGGGTTTTTTTTCGCCTTCGCCAGAACGCCTTGTAGCCCTGCTACCGGGATTTCCACTTCATTACAGCAAGCTACAGGGGTGACGCGCGGCGCAATGGCCTTGCGAACCGGGGCGCAATTCCGCTTCATACCCCGCAGCATGCTGCGGAAGGCTTCGCTTATGCCCACGGCTATCCCCTTGAAAAGATTTGTCCTGTTTGCGGCAACCTGTCTATTGATGACATTCCCTGAAACTACCCATGGGGCAAAGTGGTCAAGGGTTCTGGAAAAAGAGGACGTGGTTATCATTTACGAGGAATCCATGGAGCCCGCGGCAGAGGAAACCGCCGGGATATACCCGGCGATAAGGACGAGTCTTGAGGCTGTATTTCAATGGAGGTTGGATTTCAGGCCGACTATCTATCTGGTCAGGAGGAATAAGGAATTTCAGAGGATGGCCGCAACGGACATTATCGTCGCCTTTGCCCTGCCCTCAAAGAAGCTGATCGTGATAGATTATTCAAGGATGAAGACCGACCCCTTCAGCATTGAGGTGACACTCAAACACGAGTTGTGTCATCTCCTGTTACACGAGCATATCCCAGAAGAAAACCTCCCCTTCTGGTTGGATGAAGGCCTGGCACAATGGATGAGTGGGGGGATATCGGAACTGATCACGCCGAGCAAGAGATCACTCCTGAAAGAGGCCACCTTGGCCGGGAGATATGTGACCCTCCAAGACTTGAAAAAGAGGTATGCAGCGGGAAGGGATTCACTCCTCCTTGCATACGAGGCGAGCAAAAGCCTGGTGGAATTCATCATTCGAAAGCATGGATCGGAAAGGCTGCTGGAGGCTCTGAGATACCTTGAAACCGGGCACTCGCTGGAGGAAGCACTGAAGAAGGGACTGTCAATTTCTCAGGAGGACCTTGAGAAGGCGTGGCACGAGGATCTCCGCAGGCGGACTACGTGGATCAACTTTCTGATCAGCAATATGTACGAGATACTATTCTTCTTGGCGGCACTGATCGTATCCTACGGTTTCTTGAGAGCTTTGATAAAAAAGAGGGCCTACATGAGCGGAATGGAAGACGAGTAGCCGCTGTCTCTTGCCAGAGAAGGGCGAGCTAGGGTATGCTATATAGAACATGCTATGTCTATCGTCAGGAGGTGAGAAGTGACACAAGAAGATGTCTACCAAAGGTTGGCCAAACATCTCTCCAAGCTTCCAATAGGATATCCATACAGGGATTCCCTTGTTGAAATGCTGAAGGAAAACTTTTCGAAGCAAGAGGCCGAGGTCGCCCTGGCGATACCGACCGAGGTGACACCATTGAAACCCCTCGGTATAGGGGAGATAGCAAAGAACACCTCCCTGAGCAAAGAGCAGGTCAGGGAGACTCTGGAAGGCCTGGCGAAAAGGGGATTGGTCTACGTGGGGAAAACGGCGGACGGGGATGCGGGATATGCCCTGCACCAGGTGGGATTTGGTTTCCCCCAGACCTTTTTCTGGAAGGGGGAGGAGACTCCCCATGTACGAAGAATGGCGGAGCTGACGGCAAAGTACTTCAATAGAGAGGTCACGCGAGAGTCTTTCAGCCCTACCAAGACGAAGGCCTACAGGTACATACCGGTTGAAAAGAGCTTGAAGCTCGCCAAGCAGGGCGTTTATCCCCGGCAACTGATGACGCAGGTAATCGAGCAGGCAGAGGTAATCGCCCTTGGTCACTGCCCCTGCAGGATGGCCTATTCCCTTAGGGGAGGAAAGTGTGATCATCCCAAGGAAGTCTGCCTGAAGTTCAACAGGATGGCCCGGTATGTGATAGAGAGGGGACTTGCAAGGGAGATAACGAAGCAAGAGGCCCATGAAATCATAAGAAAGGCTGAAGAGCAAGGCCTCGTCCACTTTGTGGACAACACCGAGGGGGACATCCAGCACAATTGCAATTGCTGTGGCTGTGCCTGCTGGAACGTGGGGAACATCCGGCGCCGGAAGATACCCAGGGATGTCATAATGGCCACTTACTTCCTGCGGGAGACGGATCCGGACCAATGCATAGGGTGTGGAGAATGCGTGGAGATCTGCCCTGTTGCCGCAGTGAAGCTGGAAGATGATAGCCCCGTGGTGGACGAGGAATGGTGCATAGGTTGTGGTGTCTGTGCCAGGGTGTGTCCAACGGACTCCATATCAATGAAAGTAAGGCCCGACAGGGAGGGCCAGCTCCCCGCGTCCAACTTTGATGAGCTCCACGAAAGGATAATGGCGGAGAAGAGGTCGTGAATCTGTTCACGGCCGGGGATCTGTGTCCGCCCAGGAAGCAGTCAATAGGCCTTTTCGCTCCGCAGATAAAGAGTAAGCCGGCACTGCTTTTACGTCCTAACCGTCTCCTGGAGACCTTTGAGGGGCACGGCCAGGCTGAGGTACTCTTCTCCCTCGTTGAACATGAGGCGTTTTTCCACCATCATTCGAAGGAAAGGGATGACTTTTTCTTCGCCCAGCCCGGGAAAGCGTGCCAATATACTGGAGATGGAGGCCCTTCGCTCACAGAAGAGGTATATCTCCCGTGACTTGCCCTTCAGGCGGTGGTTCATGTCATGTTGTCCATGGCGGCGATGCCTTATTATCATGAAGTCGCCGCCGTCCGTGTAAAAGAGGATGGGGTCACTTTCAGGCTGCTCGTGGAGTGCCCGGTAGAAATTCCGCCACTCCTCTATTTTATCTCTCACACCCTGCCAGAGGCGCCTCTGTTGCCTGTTGCACCCATAGTAACCCTGGTGCATCAGTATGAGCTTCTTTAGCACGTCCCGGGGAAAGAGGTGCCTGTAACGGGGGTGATTGTAATGCTTCTTGATTCCGTAAGAACCTGGGTCTTTCCACACAGGGCTTCCGTATCCGAGCCAGAATTTGATTCCCTTCAGGGGCCTGAAAGGATAGGCAAAGTCCAGGGTTCCGAGGGTTTCGTTGACGTCCTGCGTATCGCTCCCGGGGAACTCCAGAATCAGGTTGGCCTCCAAGTTGGGGGTACCCCGCGCCTCGCAGTTCTTCATGATTTCCAGGTTCTCTATGGCCCTGGTCCCCTTGGCCATTTTTCTCAAAAGAGAGGTGCTCAAGGCCTCGATGCCCACCTGGATCTCCCGAACGCCCGCCTTTCCCATGGCCAGGAGTTCTTCTCTTGAAAGGGTGGACCTGACCTCGGCAAAGAGCCGAAAGTCCCTACCGAGATCTGCTATCGCCCTGAAGAGTTCCTCGAGATTTCCAGGTGGCATGAGATTGTCCATGAAGGAAAGGGATAGGGACTGGTATCTCTTGCTGAGAAAGGCCAGCTCCCTCAAGACCCTCTCCCTTGATTTTGACCGGTATCCTTGCCACTGGAGGTTCAGATTGCAGAAGGCGCAACCCCTGGCCCTGTGAGTAAAGTCGCGTCCCCGCCAGTAACATCCCCTTGAGATTTCCACGGGGAGCTTGGGAATAAAAACTTTCCGGGGAGGGAACCTTCCTAGAACGCTGAAATAGTCGTCGTAATCAGGAATCGGAATCTGGTCCAGGTCCGCGATTTGTGAGAATGACTCAAGGTTTTCGGGATCCTTGTTGGCGCGGGTGGCCAGGCCGGGGACAGGATCCGGGTCCCCTCGACCACCTGAGCTGATCAACCATCTGATCAAGTACATCACAGGCAATTCACCTTCTCCGCCTATGACAAAATCTATCTCAGGGATGGCATGGATCAGGCTTGCTCCCATTGGGCCGGCACAGGATGATCCCCCCACAAGGATCTTGGTGTCTGGGCTTTGTTCCTTGATTCGGCGCAGAAAGTAGATGGCGCTTGTCAGTTGGCCGAAACATATTGAAATCCCTGCAAGCTTGAACTTCTCCCTTGCAATCTCTTCTATGACCCGGTCCGATATCTCCCTTATTCTCGCGCACAGGTCCTTGAACTCCACTCCTCTGAGCTCGGGGACACGACGGGCCTGTCTATGCCAGAAGGAGGTGATCTTTTCTTCCAGCTCAGGGTAAAGGAGAAGGGCATAGGGTGATTCGGAAAGCCACGTCCTTTCGGATATCGGGGCGTATAGTTCATAGCCTAAGCCTAGGGCCACCCGGAGGTAGGCATGGTAGGTCTTGACCCTTACCTCGGGGAGTTGTTCGGCTACATAGGCCTTGAGCGTGCCGAGTTGTATTGAAGGGCGGTTAAAGAGGGGCCATGGTGTGGAGATCAGGGCAACATCCATCATGAAAAAGAAAGGCCCAGAAGACCATAGCCCTTTCTCTTCAAGAATAGGGCTATCTCTTCGGGGAGATTCACCTCGGTGGCAAAGACGATCTGGCCACCGCTGCCCCTAAAGAGGATCCCGGGTATGCTGAGCCTTATGTTCTTCTCTGTATTTCTCTCTGCTGCCGTGAATGTGTGCACCTTGGACTCGGCTTCTACCCCGATAAACTCGAGGGTCTCGGATGCAACAAGGGTGGGGTCCTCCACGTCGGAAAGGGACATCACTTTGAATTGGTGTTCCCTTAGGAGGGACAGGATAGGGGGATCGAGGCCGGTAAGGTCTATGATACAATCGATGCCGTCATCCTGGAAAAGAAAATCCGCCTTTATGATGAGGCTGAAATTCGTTTTTTGGCTCTGGTAGACCGGTATTTCCACGTTCCTGGTAAAATCCCTGTCGGACAAACGAAATATCCTTTCGATCAAGTCCGCCTTGTTGAACACGGGTTGTAATGATTCACCGCTTACCCAGGGTACTGTTTTTTCCATCTCAGGACGCGGAAATTCAATAACCTTCACCCCATCCTTCTCGATGTAATCAAGTATTTCCCGGGGAGTCGGGGAGCCTTGTTCGCCGAGGATGGAGATTACGGCGATAACCCCCTTTTTATCATCGCCAGGTGTGGTCTCCACTATCCAGTCTCCGGTGATCTCTATTTCGATATCTCCTTTGATATGAAGGGGCTGACCCGGCGGATAGATCTTGGGATAACCACACAAGGGGAGAATCTTTCCCAGGGCTGTGTTAAGATCTTCTCCTTTTTCAAGCTGGACTACCCGGTAGTTTCGCCAGTTCGAAGTTATGAGTTCCACCATCTTTTGGGGCAACAGGTGAAAGAGGTCTATGATGATCCTGTTGCCGTTGTTGAGGTTGAGGATCGGATAGGAGGCGGCCTTTAGGTTTACCTGCCCTCCGGACTTGAGGGGTATGAAGTGTTCGCCGCTCTGGACCCATTCCTCGCCCATAAGTCCGAATATTTCTGCCAGTTCACGGCTCAGGGTGAGCAGATTCTTTTGCTCTGCTGTGGGCTCAGTCTCTGAAGGCGTTTGCTCGGCAATAGGCATCCTCACTATCTGCGGCGAATAGATGGGCAGCCTGATCACCTGGCCCGGGTGGATGAGATTGAGGTCCTCGATAGCCGGGTTCAAGCGCCGGACGAGGTCGAGATACTCATGGCGCAGGGTGTCCGGCGGAATATGGTAGCGGCTCTTCACTACCTTAACCAGACTGTCTCCGGGCTTGACCGTATAATACTCAAATTTGATTCTATCGAGCTCTTCCGGGCTGATCTTCTCGGGAGGAGAAGACCTTGATTTTTTCGCCTGGGCGGTGACGGGAAGGAGGGTCAAGGGGATGATTATCTTATCGCCTGGATAAATGAGGTCAAGGTTTGTAAGGGCCTTGTTCAGGTTCTTCAATATCTCCAGGAGTACCGGGAAGTCCCTCTTCTTGAGAAGGCCCCGTTCCCTGAAGATCTGCCAAAGGTGGTCACCTTCCACTACGGTCACGGTCTCGGCAAGGACCTTCTTATCTTCTACCTGGTATACCTCCTGTTCCTTTTCCACCTCTTCCGTCTTCACCAGGGAGATGGAATAGGTATCTTCCTTGGACGGAACGGCATCGGCTTCTTGGGCCGGTAGCGGGGCAACTGATACAAAGAGAACCAGGACAAAAGTGATGACGAGAAGAACTTCTTGTTTCTTTTCACAAGATTTCATATTTTTCTTAAATTTAGCTAATAATTGTAGTTATTTTAGATAAATAACATAAATAGTGTCAATATTTTTCTGGCCGTTCCTGAAAGTTTCCTATATATGGGTGATAAGTGCTCAATACATACACTATCTGGTATTTGTTCTTTACAAATATAGCAAAATTTGTTATTAATCAGCGAGCTAGGCTTTCCACCACGAACAGCCGGTAAGGGGTATTTCATGAAAATAAAGAAGATTTCCATGATGGGTTTCAAGTCCTTTATGGACAGGCTGGAGATTTCTCTCCCCATGGGCATAAGCGCAATAGTCGGTCCTAACGGTTGCGGCAAGAGCAACATGGTGGATGCGGTCAGATGGGCCATGGGCGAGCAGAGCGCCAAGTCCTTGCGAGGCCGCAGCATGGAAGATGTGATATTCAATGGTGCGGACAAATACAAGCCCATGGGTATGGCCGAGGTATCCCTGGTATTTGAGAACGGTGACGGTTCCTTTCCGAAGCAATTCGCAAATTACAGTGAGCTTTGTATTACCAGGCGGCTTTACAGGTCCGGTGAGAGCGAATATCTCATCAACAACGTTCCCTGTAGGCTCAAGGACATCCAGGAGATATTCATGGACACGGGCCTGGGCAACAGGGCTTATTCCATTATCAGTCAGGGGATGATCGGTTCAATAGTAGAGCAGAAACCCGAAGAAACCAGGGCCATGCTGGAAGAGGCCGCGGGAATAACCAAGTACAAGAAGAAGGTCGAGGAATCCAGGAGGAAAATAGAGCTCACAAAAGGGAACCTCGTCCGGGTAGAGGACATACTGGGGGAGATCGAGAGGCAGATGAGATCCCTTAAGTACCAGGCCTCAAAGGCAAGGCGTTTCAAGAAGCTCAGCCAGGAGATCCACAGGCTTGAACTGGTGCTCAATGCAAACACCTACAAGGAACTGAAGGATGAGTCTGTTTCAAGAGAGAGATCCACCCAGGAGCTGGTACAGGAAGAAGTATCCAAGTCCACGGAATTCTCAAGGATTCAGGCAAGGATCCAATCCATGGGCCTGGAGTTGGAAGAAAAGGACCATGAGATATCCCGGTTGCGGGAAGCCTATCTGAAAGTAAAGGAAAAGGTCAACAAGATGGAATCCCTCCTGGACACTATGGAGGGAGAGAAAAGGATGCAGACAG
>JAFDHB010000094.1 GCA_019308985.1 Deltaproteobacteria bacterium
GATAAGTCGCAGAAAAGACCAGCCCGGGAGGCTCGGAACGCAAGAAAAGGCATCATCACCCCCGTTCGTCCATCACCGAGTTCTCTGAATCGCTTTTCAAACGGCTAAAGTGTTCCCTGGTATTTTGCTTGATGAAAGGTCGAGGAAAGGGGGGTTAGTCCGGCTCGGCAAAAAGAATCACCACCCTTTCTTCTGCAATCACCCCGCGCGCACAAGGAAGGATGGTGATACTCTTGACTCTATCAGCAACTGCAGGAACTACTACAGCTTGCCCCGCCCAGATTGAGGTTCGAGGAAATCGAAAAGCCACCTCCGTAGTGCGAATCAATGAAGTCCACATTGATGGGTTTTGCCTGTTCCCACAGCTTCCTGTCGATGATATAAGTAAACCCGTTGTCTTGGATCACTTCGTCTTCTTCTTTGGGCTCATCCAGAGCCATGCCCAATGAGGGCCCGGCTCATCCGCCCTGGGATAGGAAAATCCTGATGGGAGTGATCTTCTCTTTGTCTTTAAAGAACTCCGTGAGCATCTCATTCGCTTTTTCGGTTACATTCAGCATTAGTGCCTCCTAAGACCATTAAGGTAATGAAAATTTAATATAATGTAGTCATCTTATGGCTCATGTCAATCTTTTTTTCCTGCCTCCGTTGGGAGAGGTCTGTAACTCGAGGCAAATTCAGCCTGAGCTAACAAGAACCCCTGCTTTCTCGGCCAGGGCTCCGGCCTCCTTGGGATTCCCGCGTGAGCTCACTGTGCCCTTACGGCTACCTCGGTACCCGAGCCGCGTTAAAGGCCCTTTTGGTGGGAGGTGTTTGACGGCGGTGTCATTTCCAGAACCGATAGAAATGGTGCAACGGGCCGCGCCCGTGCCCAATTACATAGGCAGCACCCTGCTCAAGGGCACCTGCGAGGTATTCTTTAGCTGATCGGCAGGCATCCTCCACGGGAAGGCCCTTTGCCAAGAAGGCCGCAATGGCCGAAGAAAGGGTACATCCCGTGCCACGATCGTTCATGGTCTTGAGACGTTTCCCTTCAAGGAGCACAAAGCGGTCTTCCCGCCCCATAAAGAGGAGATCCTGGCTGTTCTCCCCGCCCAGGTGACCCCCCTTGATGAGCACGTTCCTCGGGCCCAGGGAACAAAGGGTCCGAGCGGCTTCGTACACGTCTTCCAGCCCCTTGACCTCCTGACCCAGGAGAGAGCACGTCTCAGGTATATTGGGCGTAATCAGAGTAGCCATTGGTACGAGTGCTTCCATGAATACCCTGAGCGCGTCCTCCTCCAGGAGGCTCTTCCCGTCGTGGGCCGCCAAGACAGGGTCCAGAACGATGTTCTGCCCATCGTGTTTGAGCAGTTGTTCGCATACCACGCTCACTGATTCGGCGGCGTAGAGCACACCTATCTTCACCGCGTCGGCCCCCATGTCCCCCAGGACCGCTTCAAGTTGCGCCTCAATAAAGCCAACCGGGACCGGATATATACCTGAGACCCCTTTAGTATTTTGGGCCGTGAGTGCCGTGATAACTGACATTCCATAGCATCCAAGGGCCGAGAAGGTCTTGAGGTCCGCCTGGATGCCGGCCCCGCCCGAACTGTCGGACCCTGCTATGGTAAGGAGCCTGTGGTAACTTTTTTTCATCCGAGATAGGTACCCCTTAATCATAATCCGCAAGGTTCTTTATGAAGTCTTCCAGTTTGATGCGCTCCATGGCCTCGTCAGGTACGGAGTATCTCCTTCATGATGGGTGATGAACGGTCCAGCTTCTTTATGATGGCCGAAATCTCGTATTTCGGATCCACCTCCCTGGTCACTCGCACAAATTCTCTGGGTAGTTTCTCCTGGAACTCCGAAAGAACAGCCCTGAGATCCTTCATCCAACCCTCCTCTGCCAGATCTAAAAGGGAGAAACAAAAAAGGACATGTCACCCATCCATCAATTCAAGATATGCCCCAGCACTATCTCCTCGGCGAAGAGCTCGTTCAGCATGTCATCAAGGTAGACGATGCGACCGCAAAACTCCTTCTTGAGCCTGTGGACCCCGTCAGGTCCTTCAACCAACAGCTGCTCCGCGCAAGAATCGCATGAAGGCCCATGTTCATCTTCTCCTTCAAGAAAATAGGGGACCCATGACTTTTCCATAGCCTCCTCCAATGATTTTATCAGCATTCCACAAATCGAACATCTCATTTGCCAACCTCCAAGAATTCATAAGGTTATTAATGAAAAAATCTTGAATTGACAAGAAGAATATCAGCAGCCCCTACTTCTCCTGCAGGGTCCCGCGGGGGTTCCTATGCGAGTTCTACCCCCTATTCGCCGGCGCAATCCTTCTGTACCGTCAAAGTCCGAGAGCCACCATTTTGTTTCTGCGGCCCCTTGAAGTCTTTTGAAACGCCCCTGCCGAAGGTCGATTTTCCAGTTGATAGATGCCGTGAAATCGGATACATTGCCTGAAAAATACGGGTTTTGGTAACACTTTAGCCCTTTGAAATGCCCCCTCACCAAAGCAGAACAGGGGATGAGGCCTTTTCTGGAGTGACTGGCGGGAGGGGCCAAGCGGATCCTTTTCCCTTTTTGAGTTTCGCCAGAATCAGGACCGGGCGAGTTGAGGAGTATCTCGATTGAGAAAGGGAAAGGAGGAGGAAGATAATGCACTCTGATATTAGAGACCTCTTCGGCCAGATACCCCAGAGCTTCAACCAAGAATCAGCCGAAGGCATCGATGCGGTTTTTCAGTTTGACATTACAGGAAATGGGGGCGGGAACTGGAATATTACGATTGCCGACAAGACCTGCGCCGTGAACGAAGGAAAGCATTCTCAACCCACCGTGACCCTCACTATGTCCGCCGAAACCTGGCTGGGGATCATCAACAGGGAAATCAACCCCTTCGAGGCCTTCATGAAGGGTGTCCTCAAGGTGAGCGGAGACATGATGATGGCCCAAAGGGTTCCCGATCTCTTCAATCTATAGGGAGAAGGCTTTCCTCCCCTCTTCCAACCTTCAAGTCGTATACGGTCATGCGGGAGCATGACCCTCCAATTCTTGGAGGGACGGGTTCCACCCCGTCCGTTTCAGCCTGGCAATTCTGGGAAAGTTTTTCAAGGTCTCAAGAGCGAGAAAAAAATGGCGGCCACGCGCTGCTTTCATCTGCACCAGAGGCCGGAAGGACAAAAAGGAGGAATGGAGCAAGAGCCCCTTGCGACGCAAAGAAGGGTCCGTTATTGATATTCAAGGGCTCTCTTTGAACTTAAAGGAGAGCTGAGCAGGCTCAATTCTCACCACTTGAATCCTGTCATTTGGAAGAAAGATCTGATCCCTGGTGATCGGGAAGACTCTCCTTCCAAAGCGCGCCAGGGATAGATCCAGTGTCGCGTGGACATTCCTCTCGCTCAACGTACTGGCATCCTTGCGCAGGCCCCTGGCCGTGATTCTTATTTGGGGTTTTATGGGGTCCAGGACCTGCATCTCCTTCGGGACATTTCTCATCTCAAGGGGGACCTGAAAGGTCACCTCAAAATCTTGCTGACCTGCCAGGAGCAGCCAGAGGAATGTGACCAAAACCAGGCTTCCGGCCTTAACGGGCCATTGATGGGTGATGGCCGCTTGGATCCTCTTCCACAATTTTTCCCTCTGGGGAGCGATGGGCCTGACGGCTTCTCCCACCAGCTGCGCCAGCGTGCCTTCCTCTTCTATCCCGATCAGTTCGCTCCTGCGTGCAAGGGACACCTTGCCTCGTTCTTCTGATACTGCGACAACCCATGCGTCGCATTTCTCCGCAAGGCCCAGTGCGGCTCGATGCCTTGTACCCATCTCCACCGGAACCCTTTCGGATGAACTCAGCGGGAGGTAGCAGCCCACAAGGGAAATCTGTCCGTCACGGATGAGGACCGCACCATCGTGCAGCGGGGAATCCTTTTGAAATATGCTGAGCAAGACCTCTGGAGTGGGTTCCGCATACAGGGCCTGCCCCCCGGTTATCAATTCATCCACCCGCTCCGAACGTTCCAGGATCACCAAGGCGCCTACCTTCCCCCCGGCAAGGGAAAAGATGCCTTTGGCAAACCCTGGAATCCATTGCCCCGACGAGGCCTGTCTCTTAAAGCCAATTGCCTTGAGGGGATTCACCCGCTCCAGCACCTGCCGTATCTCTGACTGGAACAAAATGATGAGCAAGATGATGAGGACCTGCCACAGGATTTGGAACACCCATGTGGTCAGAAAGAGGCCCCACGTCCGAGCCATGGTGAATATGATTCCCAGTACCAGCAACCCCACCAGTGCCTTGAAGGCCTTTGTCCCCCGAAACCAGAGGTGGAGGTGGTAGGCGACGACGGTGAGAAAGACGATGTCCACAAAATCCTGTATTCTCAAGTTTGCAAAGATGAAGAAGAAATCCATTTTTCCTTCAGGCTTCCCTTTTCTCCGATAGCTTGCTCACGCTATGCGATTATGATATTGGGCTCTCTAAACTGTTTTATTTTATAATAAATATTAATCAATTTCTATAAACTATTATCTTTATGGAACAAGAATCCTTGGAATTTTGGGAGGTGGGGAATTTGGCTGGGTTTGAGGCCCCATGTTAGCTGCCGGGGTGAATCACGGCCGCGTCCTGATGATGCTCCTGTTGGCGCCGAATCTATCTTGGACCAGTTTATCCATTTCTCCCTGGCGATGGCAGGCGACCTGGTGACCTGATGCAACTTCCCGGAGTTTTGGTTCCTCTTCAACGCACAAGTCCGTGGCGAACGGACACCGCGTGTTGAATCGACATCCTTGAGTCCCCATGAAGCCCCCTCCTACCTCCGTCTGAGCTTCGGGTCAAATGCATCCCGGAGGGCATCACCGATCAAGTTCCAGGCGAGGACAAACAATACGATGCAGCCACCGGGTATAACGATGGTATACCAGAATCTCAAGGGGTCCTGGGGCGGCCCGACAATATAGTTCCTTGCCAGGGCGACCATTTGACCCCAGTCAGAGTAACCTTTTGCAGCGCCCAGACCGACAAAACTCATGAACGAGGCGGTAATCACCATCGATCCCATGTCCATCGAAGCCATGATCAAGACAGGGTAGATCGCATTGGGCAATATATGCCGCAGAATGATCCTGCTATCCGATACGCCAATGATCTTTGCTGCCTGCACGAACTCCTGATCACGAAGCGTAAGGATTTCTGACCGTATCACGCGAACGTACCATCTCCATTGGACCATTGCCAAGGCGATCATAATCTTGTCGATTCCCCTGCCGAATGCCACAACAATGGCCATTGCCAGAACCAATGTCGGTATGGCCCACATGACGTCGGTTATCCGCATCAGGATTTCATCTATTATGCCACCGTGATACCCTGCCAGCGCACCCAGGGTGACCCCGACAATGGCCGCAATCCCGACCACAAAAAGCCCGATCTTGAAGGCGGTCCTGGTTCCCCAGACAGCCCCGTAGAAGATATCATACTGACCTGAGGTCGTTCCGAAGATATTGTCCCTGCTGGGTGGTTTTGGTGTGGGAGAGAAGCCCTTGTGAGGCATCATATACGGGTTATGGGCATACTTGGGGGGCGCTATCTGTGGGGCAAAGATGGCCACGGTCACGAAAAACATGAGCAGTGTCAAGCCGATAACGGCAGAGGGGTTCCTAAAGATTCTGTAGAGCGTAAACCTGAACTCCCTTAACCTTGGATGGCTTTTCTCCATGAAAACTCCCCGGTTATCTCAAACGAACCCTCGGATCGATATAGGCATAAAGGATATCCAGTATTAGGTTCGTAATGACAAAGACCACCCCCATAAAAAGGCATATGCACATGAGAACGGGCATATCAAGCTGGGTGGCTGATTCGGCCAGCCACCATCCTATACCCTGGCGGTTAAAAACCACCTCGACCGAAACACTACCCTCCATGGACAAGGCCACGAGTTGCCCTGCGACCGTTACCACAGGGAGCAACGCATTCCTGCGGGCATGTCTTATGTATATGGTCTTCTTGTCGACCCCTTTGGCCATAGCCGTGATGACGTACTCCTTGGATAGCTCTTCGATCAATCCCGAACGCATCACCCGCATGTTCAGCGCCACCACAACTATTACATAGGTGAAAACGGGGAGCACCAGGTGCCTCAAGGCATCTATAGTGATATCCAAACGACCGTTCAGAAGCCCATCGAAGCTATACATGCCGGTATAACCCGTGAACTTGTCAGGATTGTCCAGGATAAGCATGTTCAAACGATCACTGAGAATTCCAGGGGAAAATATCTGAAAGTAACCGTAAAAGACCATGAGCAGGACGAGGGCGAACAAGAAGGTCGGAAGAGACCACCCAATAATCGCGAAAATACGGGTCGAATGGTCTATCCAGCTATCCCTGTGGATCCCCGAGATGGTACCCAGCCAGATGCCGAAAATGATGACGATGGGGGCTGCGAAAATATTCATCTCCAAGGTAACAGGGAAATACCGCAAAAAGGCCTCCCCCACTGGCCTCGCTGCGACCAAGGACCAGCCCAGATTTCCTTTGGAGATTTCCCGGATCCATCGAAAATACTGAACATAGAAGGGATCATCTAGACCGAACTGCTTGATTATCTTTGGAATGTCTTTTGCTTGTTGAGGTGTCGTTACGAAAGCTGCGGCCCTTCGTTCAGGGCTGAATGTCATGAGTATACCAAAAAGCAGGACCGAGACACCGAAAAGGACAAAGATCAGAAGGAAGAACCTTCTTATGATGTATGCTGACATTAAGCTCCCAGGTTGCGGCGGTCGCTATTGATGGAACCACGTCGAGGAGCCCTGTCTGCCCGACGTGGTCCCTTTATTGGTCCAAAAGATCCCTTACTCTTTCCAGATGTCCATGAGCATCTCATTGGCGTCGGTTAGCATGGGATTGGGGACATAGCCCTTTACCCAATCACGATATGCCCTGACAACTATCTGTTGATAAAGAGCAATAGCAATGGCCTCCGAATACCATAAGTCCTGGAGCCTATGGTAGATCTTTTCGCGCTTTTTTGGATCGATGGTTTGTATGCCCAGATCGCAAAGCCTGTCCACTTCTTCGTTCTTGTATCCCATATAGCGCCCATAGACCCCCTGGGAGTGCATGAAGGTATACATGAAATTGTGCGGATCAGCATAATCCGCCCCCCAGCCGATGATGAACAGGGGATACATGAAGTTTCTGTACTTGACCAGATAGTCTTTCCACTCCACGTTGCGTACTTCAATCCGAAATCTGGGGTTCAGTGACATGATATTCTCGGCAAGCATCAAGGCGGCAGCTTCCCTCATCTCGTTCCCCGTGTTATGGGTAATAACCATCTTGAAGCCTTTTTCCCAAACCTTGCCTCCCCAGGCCTTCTTCATATACTCCTTGGACTTCTCCAGGTCATACTCATAGACAGGGACATCCTTATGAAACGCCAAACCCTCTATGTTCGGACTGGTAGGCATGATCACGAGATCATTGAAAACATCCTTCTTATAGGTCTCACGATCAAAGGCGTGCAAGAAGGCCTTGCGCACGTTGATGTCTGAGAAGAAATCCGGTGGTATGCCGTTCCCATCCAGTTTTCCACTACCGATATTCGGATTGCCTTTCGGGTTGATCTTCTGGCAGAAAAAGGCAGCCGTCACCGACAGCTGTGGAACTTCGTAGAGTTTCAAACCCTTCATCGCCCTGACCTCCGGGACGTACTGATTATCCACGCGCACCCGATCGGCATCGCCGTTTTGAAGCATCAGCTTTCTGGTACTCCACTCTTTGACATATTTGACAATGGCCCTCCTGAGTCTGGGTTTCTTGCCCCAATAACCATCGAACCTCTCAAATACGAACTCCTTATTGGGCTCCCAGGACTTCATCCTATAGGCATTGGTCCCGTTGGTCACTTTCAAGAGGGGTTCGTGCCCTGGTGCGGGTTTATTGTATTTTGCTGCATTCTTGATGTTCCCGTCCCAGCACCCCTTCTCTATGGCCCACTCCTTGTCCAATATGACCGATGCTGAATAGGCCAGGATTCCCAAAAAGGGCGGGTAGGGCCTGGGGAGGTGAAAAATGACCTTGTCCCCCCGTGCCTCAACGCTCTTGTCGATCACGCCGAATATGCCCGGGATGATGTTGCCGTCCCTGTCCCTGGTCGATCCTTTTCCCGTAAGGGCCTCTAGGAGCATCCACATGGGCCCCCCGTCCGGGTCTGCAATCATGTTACGCTTGAAGGAGTACACGACATCCTCGGGGGTCAGAATTCCCCCTTCGTGAAACCTTACCCCTTTCCTGATGGTAAAAGTATACGTCCTGCCATCAGCGGAAATGCCGCCATTCTCCAAAGAAGGGACTTCAACCGCCAGAAGTGGTTTGAACTTATCCGTGTGAGGACCGTCAAAAAAGATCAAAGGTTCATAGATATTCCACAGTCTCTGGGACGAAGTGACGTCGTAGGCTACAGCAGGGTCCAGAGTCCTCAGGTTACCGTAGTTTGCAAGGATAAAAGTGTCAGGGTTCTTGATTTGAGCGTTTACTCCCATGGCGAAAAACACCAAGAGACAACAGATCGCCGTGGTGATATACTTTCGCATCCCAAACTCCTTTCTTCTTAAGGTTGACTGGGTAGGCTCCCTGTTTATTCCGAAGGAGGGCTTTCCTGTGGGCAATCCTGAACCTAACGGATCAAATATTTTACAAAAATCAGGGAAAGTCAACATAAAAGGCGGTGCGCTTCCGTGATCCCTTGAAAGGCAGCAATGGGGACGTCTTTCATGTGCCAGGAGGTCGTCGGCATGTCCTTCTGTCTTTGGGGGCGGGAGACCCCATACCCATCCCCGAGGAGATCTACCTAGTCCTCAAGCCACATGTTCGCGCCCCATCCGGTGGTCACGTGGATCGTGCCGACATTGGTATTTCTTACCCCTTTCACTCTCTTGTTCCAGGCGTAGATAAAATGAACCGCAAACATGGGAATGGTCGCCGCATCTCTCACAAGTACCTTCTCGGCCTCCTGGACCGCCTTGAACCGCTCTCCTTCGTCCATGGATGTTTCGATAATCTTGACCCACCGGTCAAACTCCGGATTCGGATAGCCTCCGAGGAACTTTCCGTCCGGAGCCGTGTTGGAATTGGTAACCCAGTAACTGTAACCAAGGGTCGGGGCCCTAAGGAATCCCTGTACATACCGTTCCAGTAGAACGAACATTCTTTGATTACTACTTTGTGGCACCTTAATCAATAGGATCCATGAAGAAAAAGCCCTATACGGTCATACGGGAGCACGACCCTCCGATTCTTGGAGGGACGGGTTCCACCCCGTCCGTTTCAGCCTGACAATTCTGGGAAAGATTTTCAAAGGTCTCCCTGTTTGCTCCGTCCAAAAAACCGCCAGCCGAAGAGGTCCTGGGGCTCATGGCTATACTATCATAATCCCCAAAGCAAGGTAATAACTCTTTCGAGCGGGGGACGGGGAACGCCTGTAAGGTTCCGAATGGCAAAGCGACTATATGGACAAAACAAATCGAATCGGAGGTATCTTGATATGGGAAACAAGAAAAGGATTATCATGACGGCAGTAGTTGCCGCAATCATGGCGATCGGAACGCTCACCTGGGCATCCGGGACCGGGACAAAGGTCCCGTTGATGGCCCTCAAGCCACACCCGAATGCCACCGGATAGGAGACAGGGCCATCACCATCGAGGCCCAGGGCCTCAAGCCCGATAGCGTCTACGCGGTATGGTTCGTGAACATGACTCCCAAGAAAAATGTGGCAGGCGCAGCACCCTATATGTTCAAAACGGATTCGGAGGGCGCGGGTGTCTACAATTCCCCCTTGGATAGATCACCCTTCGGGAATTGGTCCATGTTGATGGTCGTGCTTCACCCGAACGGTGATCCCAAGGACATGAACAACATGGTTGGCGCCCTCTCGGGAAACCTTTAACCGGGGATACCCGGGATTGGGGGCAAAGGGCTCGCTTGCACTCCCAATCCCCCCTATCCTCCTAGGAGCAGCTCCTAGCTGCGATCCCTTCCCTGCCCCTTGGACAGGGAAGACTCGCGGCTTTTCTTTCCGTCTATCCCGGCATCCTTGCATAACTCTGATGGTCCTGTCTTTCAAAGAAAAACGGGCTTTTGGTTCTCAATAGAGCCTGCAAGGTCCGCGCCTACCTGAAGACAGGGCCTTGCTTCCCTTGACATCCTTCCTCTCCCCTGTAGTTGTTGAAACAGACAGTGAGGGGAGCCGTTCCCACACTCATGATTTAGTGTTCCTTCGAGGATTGTCGAAGCCCTTGCCTTCCTGTGTAGCAAATTTCTGTTGTCAGACGCCTATTTGTCATTCCCCGGCTTGACCGGGGAATCCAGGAAAGGCCATCTTGGGTCCTCTGGGTGCGGAGTTCAGGCCACAAACCCACAAAAGACGGAATGTCCGCGAATCGCAGTCGGAGCCTGCCCTGGACTATGATCCAGGGGGAAGCCTCATCACGTCCGGCAGCGCACATCGATTGATTCTAGGCAACTGATTTTCGCTTAGAGACCTTTGCATGGCCTCATAAAGATTCTTGAGGCACCTCGGTCAGGCACAAGTGGCTTCGAAGAATCGGGCGGTTCCGTCCGGCTTTGGAGTGAGGCAACCGCGTTGCCGTTTCCAAAAAGGGTTTTTCAAAGGTCTCATATTCTCCGCTGTCGTTGTCATAAATCCTTGGAAACGAAAAAGCTTTTCCTGTGCGTGCTGTTCTTGCTCCATGCATCAGTCTGTTATGCCCAGGATCAGGGGATGACCCCGAAGCAACAACAGGCTATGGTCCAGCAGCAAATGAATGCCATGGCACCCGTATTCGACCAAATGGTAAACGTCATGATGACGACAACCTTCGATGTCTTATCCCAGCCGGAATCAGCCGAGAAACTGGCTTCTCTTACCAAAAACTATCATGATACTCTAAGAAAGAAGGGGCTTTCTAAGCAAAACCCTTTTGAAAGAGAACGTTTTGACTCACAAAGATAAATGGTTTCGATTTCTCTTGATGAATGGCTTTCATATCAAGTCCAGCAAGGCATTCAATGAGATCGTTTAGGGTGTAAACCCCGTAATTCTTACCAAATGTACCAAAAATCCTTTTGAGAAAAGACGTACAGCAGAAATCGGAAAAGACAAGAATGCCTTTCGGTTTTAGCACCCTGTTGACTTCCTTCAGTACCGTTTCCCAGTCACTTATGTGATGCAACACTTTGAAAGACAAGACCATATCAAAGGTTGAATTATCAAAAGGAAGATTGGTGGCAGTCGCTACAGAAAAGGAAAGCCTATCATTGTCTCTGAAGTTCTTTTTTGCAATTCCGATTTGCTCAACATCTACATCTGTACCAGTGACATTCATGTCATAATTCTTGGAAAGATAATCAGATAGCATCCCAACCCCGCAACCGATTTCCAGAGCACTCCCAATTCCTCTCAAATCGAAATTGAGGAACAGCCGTTCTGTTACGCGAATATTTCCCTTTGCATGTCTCCTGGAATTTACAAATAGCTTTTCAATTTTCCCCATTTTCATCGGGAACTTTCTCCGTGGCTATCTGGCCCATTCCTGCCCTAAATACTTTTGTGGCAAATAGGTCGATCAAAAAGCCAAATATGATTCCCGCAACAGTAAACCTCACAAAGCCTGTTATGCTCTGTGATAAAATTCCTACTGACATGGAAAATGTTACTATCAACCCCATCAATGCTCCGTGCACCATGTAGTGAATCCTCCAGCTACTGATACCTATGACGAAACCTATCAGAATCCTGTTGCCGATCGATGAAAGCAGAACGAGACTCGGCATATCAGCGGCTCCACCGCTCTTTATGCCGGCAACTCAGATTCCTGCACAGACAACACCGCCAATCAGGCAGACTATCAGACGTTTTGCATTCATTTGCTCCCCCTTTCTTTTTTTGTTGTTTGATGATCAAGATGGGCGATAGGAAGCCCCTTTCCTGTGAGCGGTCTGTGGGAAATTTCCGCCTCGTATGTCGAAAAGGAGTCAGTCTCCGTTCGACCTATGATCTCAATGCGCCCATTTTTTCTAGCCGAAGAAACAACCGTATTCGTCACGATCAACAATGCCCAAGAACTCTTCGATCGATTTGACCTCCGGGTCGGGATCGTAACGGTGCCACTTCAAGTCCCGCTTCTGCCAGTAGATCTTCCATACGTCCTTTGTCCTGACATAGGTGCTCTTTGCCACCGGCAATTCAAGAATCCTCTCCGGGTCTCTCTGTGGAGAAGGGGGACGACCTTCAATATTCAAACAACTCAATTGTCAAGCTGGTAATCCCCTTCTTTTGCTATTTTCTCTCCCCGCTGAACCGCATAACTGACAGCGCCAGGCGTTACGTCAAATCTCCTCGCCAAATCCACCATTGATATATTCCTATCCGATTCCGAATGTACTTCACTCGAAGAATCGCTACCCCCTAATATTCGTTGATCGCTCTTGATGCGGCCAAAAGATATGTCAAGTTATTGAATTATTGAAGGTCGTCCCCCCTTCAAAACATCGAGAATGTGTTGAACTGCTTCATTTATCTCTGGGAGACCAAATCTTATTTATGTTTTTATGGACGTCCCGCTTCTCTCAAATCTTATGGAGCTATCAATTTTACAGTTGGAAAATACGATTGATATCTTGAGACATCTCTCGTAATTATATCCAAATTCTGGACGGCGGCTTGTGCGCCAATAAAAAAATCCGGGAGTGGAGTTCTTTTTGTGCCCTTTCTTTTCTTGTATTCAAGGTAAGTTTTTCCAGCTAAAAACAGTGCCTCTTTGGGGATTTCCAACATCTGGAGACCAGCTTTGGCTATTGCGGATTCCAGATCCTCTATCCGCCTGAAACCAATGGAAATTTCAGAGTAGACTATCGAGTTGATATACAAGATCCCCGATTGATCATACTCGTCCAGTTTTGATTCAGACCAATCAGCCCATTTCGGATCATTCAGAAAAACATCCAAAATAATATTCGAATCAACGATAACCCCTTTCATTTGTCTCCTCTTGTCAGGGCCATTATTTCATCAGTTGTCATTTTAACGTTGGCTATTCCCCTCAATTTCCTGAATTTATATGTTTTTTTGGGTTCGCCTTTCCTTTTCACCAAATAAATTCGGCCTTTCTCTTCTATAAAATCAACTTCAACAGCAGGAGTTATTCCTAATTTTTCCCGAATTTCCTGTGGAATTGTGACTTGTCCTTTTACGGTAACTCTCATGATTGCACCTCCAGTAATGCGTAATACTGGTAATAATACTTCTGCTTATTTTTGTCAATCATGGATATCTCATGCATGAGAGGGGGGACGACCTTCAATTTTCAAATAACTCAATCATCAAGGTGATAATCGCCTTCTTTTGCTATTTTCTCTCCTCGCACAACCGCATAACTGACCGCACCAGGCGTTATGTCAAATCTCCTCGCCAAATCCACCATTGACATCCCTAATTCAACCACAGCCCAATAGCAAAGTAAATCCCTGGCCCTCACCCGGTCCTTTTGCCTCCCTCTTCCCGTTATGTATTCCCTTTCCAAGTGA
>JAFDHB010000293.1 GCA_019308985.1 Deltaproteobacteria bacterium
ACCTCATACTCGGTATTTCTGTGCTGGAGAACTTCGGCCGAGAAAGGACCTTTGGAACCAGATCCGCCCGTGAGTTCTGGTCCCATTCTATCGGTGTAGGCGTAATCGCAAAATCCCTGGCCTGTTTGAAGGGAGTGGCTCCGGAAGAGAGGGAAGAATATTTTGTGGCAGGACTTTTGCACGATATCGGTAAGATCCCCATGAGCAGCCGGTTCCCGAAGGAATATCTGCGGGCGTTGAGACTGGCAGAAGGCGGAAAGATCCCCTTGTACCATGCCGAAAAGATGATCTTTGGCCTCGACCATTGCACAGTCGGCAGGATGATAGGCGAGAGTTGGCGACTCGGTGAAACTCTTACTGGCGCCCTCTGTTCCCATCACGATAGAGAAAGGATAGAAAAACAGGGATCGAACTTACTGGCGGTTGTTTCGCTTGCAGATGCCTATATGAAAATGCTCATGATTGGATTTTCAGGAGATTGCTTTCACGAGGGACGCACAACGAGGGATCTGGAAAGACTGGTCGGTGTCGAGGGATCCGTACTTGAAGTATTGAGGGAAATGGTGACCAGTGAGATAGAAAAGGCCAAGGTGTTTCTGAGAGTCGTAGAAAAGGGAGAAATAAGATGATGATCAAGTTTTGGGGTGTAAGAGGGTCCATCCCGACCCCAGGTTCCAATTCCGCCAAGTACGGTGGGAACACATTGTGTCTTCAATTGAGCATTGAGGGACTGGACAGGCTCATTATCATTGATGCTGGTTCAGGCATCAGAGAACTGGGCAATCATCTGGTTGTCAACAGGACTAAGATAGGCCCTATCAAGGCCGAGATCTTTTTGACCCACACCCACTGGGACCATATTCAGGGAATACCTTTTTTCGCCCCAATCTATTCACCGGAAACCGAGATTCGGATTCATGGACCATGCTCAAGCAAGGAGGTGAGCCTTCAAGATGTGATAGGCGGACAGTTGACGTATCATTACTTCCCGGTACGACACGAAGAGCTGGCAGCCAGGATAAGTTACACCCACCTCACGGAAGGTCGATTCGATCTTGGTGACGGCATTACCCTCACCACCAAATACCTTAATCACCCCTTACTTTGTCTCGGGTTGAGATTTCAATATGGCACCAAGGTCTTTTGCACCGCTTATGATACCGAACCCTTTCGCAACCTTTTCAGCGCCGACCCGGAAGATCCCTCCTATGACGAAACTATGTGCAGGGTGGGGGAGCAGGCGGCCATGGAAGAAAACAGGAGATTGGAAGAGTTTTTTAAAGGGGTCGATTTGCTTGTCCATGACACACAATACACACGGCAAGAGTATGAATCATCCAAGATCGGATGGGGGCATTCTTCAATCGAACATGCCATTGAGGCGGCGAAACAATCCCAGGTCAAAAGGCTGGCACTTTTTCACCATGATCCTATGCGAACCGATGTCCAGATTGACGAGCTGTCAGAGAAATATTGCCACCCGGGTTATACCGGTGACACAGAGGTCTTTTTCGCCCGTGAGGGAGTTGAGATAAATATTTGATGGCCCGGATTCATGGTGGCAAGCCCAGGTACCCTATGTATAGCTAGAGGGTTTTGGAAATGGAAGAAAACAAAAGGACATCAATACTAAGAAAGATCTTGGAGAAAGAACCCCTCCCTTCCCTTTCCCCCGTTATTGTGCAACTTTTAAGGGCAGCGGCTGACGAGGGCAGCTCGGCATCTGATCTGGCCGATATCATAAGAAAGGATCCCGGATTGACCACCCGGCTCCTCAAGTTGGTCGGGAGCGTTTTCTATAATAGACAGGAGAGGGTTACGTCAATTTCCCAGGCGGTCGTATTGGTGGGGTTTAAGAGACTGCGCCTCATGGCCTTAGGGGTATCTCTACGTGACACATTTCCGATGGGCCGAAAAGATGGCGTAGATTCACGCAAAATGCCGAGAGGGCGGATCAGGGCAAAAAGTATGCAGAGGTCATTGTGGCTGAGGCAATGAGGCTGGATCAGGTCTTGAACGAAATGATGCGTTATTGCCGTCGATATGAGCCGAAATTCATTGAAGAGAATATGATTTCAGTCATTGAAGGAGTCGTTGACGAGTTTGAAGATATTTT
Organism: Deltaproteobacteria bacterium; assembly: GCA_019308985.1. The sequence goes on from JAFDHB010000293.1 coordinate 2,117, forward strand.
GAGAGACAAGGAGATCAGGCTGGAACGGGATTTTCCGGAAGAAAGGCTGGAGGTGGATATGGACCCGGAAGGGATTGCCCATGTGCTTAGGGAACTTTTGCGACATATCATTGAAGGGATGAACTCAGTCCCTGGTTCGCTGTCTTTGTCCCTCCAGGTCTTCTGGGAGAATGATCTGGTATTGATACGGATCTCCAGTGACGGTCGTCCGATGCCCGACAACATAAAGGAGTGCCTGTTGCATTCGAATCTTTCATCCAAGTCTTTTGATCTCGGCCTTGGACTTCTCATGGTTAGAAGGATATTAAATGCCCATAGTGGGCGAGTGGAAGTCTATGATGCAAGAGATACAGGAAGTAGCGTCAACCTTTACCTTCCCATTCGCCAGTCCGCAGGGAAGCAAGCACTCAGCATGTGATAGATGCCCTGCACATTACGAGAAACAT
>JAFDHB010000095.1 GCA_019308985.1 Deltaproteobacteria bacterium
GGTTGGGGCAAAACTCAGAATTGCAAACCCTTTTTGATCTTTTCTATTCACCTTTTTAGTGAATTGATTTTCAAGGGTAGGGGAGCCCTTAGGCCTACAAGTAGCCAATATTATGCAGAATTTAGGATCGTAAACGATCCCCTACCCAAGAGCCTTGCGAAATTCGGGTTTATTGACAGGAAAGCGGATCAGTGCTAAGCATAAGATCTTGCATGAAAAGGGGCCGGCTCTCTTTGACGGCGGGCCGAAGGGATCAAATTTGCTCCACGGGAAAGGCGGGTTCTTGCCCGGGATGCTTTGGCTCGTCAAAGGCAGCGATTCGATCAAAGAGGCCTGGTGAAGCATGGGATTATCAGTATCTGCAGATTTCGATTCGCCTTGGCCGAATTCAAATAGCTTCATTTATACTTTCAGGTCTTAAATTCCTAAGCTCGTATCATCCTATTAACCGGAAAAAGAGATTTTTGACCTTTAACCCTTTAGATGAGAAGGAGGCATGGGAAATGAAAAAGTTCATTGTTTTAGGGCTATGTGCATGTTTCGTGATTTTCTTTACCGCAGGGCCCGGACAGGGAGCCGAGGTCTCGAAGGGGTTGAAAATTGGGGCGGCAGGACCCTTTACCGGGGCTGCTGCGGCGCCGGGGATGGAGATTTTTAACTCCATTAAGATCGCCATTGACGAGAAGAACGCAGCCGGTGGCATCAAGGGCGTTAAGGTCAAGCTCGTCATGGGTGATGATGCAGGGGATGCAGCCCAGGGAGTCAACGTGGCGGAGAAATTTTGCGCGGATAAGATCATGTACGGGGTCATAGGGCCGCCCATGAGCAACGTGGCCGAGGCCACCCTGCGGATTTACGGTGCTTGCGGCCTTGCATGCATCACTACGGCCGCATCAAAGCCGGCACTGACCGAGAAGGGGTACAAGCATTTCTTCCGTGTCAATGCAAGGGATGATGCCCACGGGCCGGCAGTGGGATACTTCATTGCCAAGGACCTCGGAGTCAAGAGCGTCTATGTCTTGAACACAAAGGATACCTATTCCCAGGGGTATGCGGACCAGGTGGTGGCTACCTTGAAAAAGCTCGGCCTGACGAGGATATGGAGAGATACCATAGTAGCCGGGGCAAAGGACTTCTCCGCTGTCCTGACGAAGGTAAAGGCCCGGGGGCCTGATTTGGTCCTGGTCGGGGCGAAGGCGGCCCCGGACCACGCAGTGATAGTGCGCCAGATGAGAGAGCTTGGGATCAAGGCCGTCTATTTCGGGTCAGAGGGTGCCAGGGACCTCAAGGACTTCATAGAGGCATCTGAAGGTGCTGCCGAGGGGGCATATCTCAATCATTTCGCCCCTGATATCTACAAGATCCCGGAGGCGGCCGGCTATGTCAAGGCCTACGAGAGCAAGTACGGTAGCCTCAGCGGTTTCGGCCCTCCGGCGTACGAGGCCGCAAACATCCTTTTGGCAGCAATGGAAAAGGCTGCGGCAGACGGCGATATTACGCGCGAGGAAGTAAGGAAGTACGTGGCCGCCACCAAGGACTACAGGGGCATACTAGGTTTTCCCATAACCTTTGACGAAAAGGGCGACCTGAAAGGAGGGGCCACTTACATCTTCAAGGTCGTGGGTAAGGGCTTCAAACTGGTAAAGGTGGCAAAGGGTGAATAGACCAATGATGGGCTTCTGACAGCCTTTTCGCAGTTTGGCCCTGGTGGGAAAGGCATGGCGTATCAAGTCTTTCCCGCCTTTTGTTTTGTCATAGGATTTCGGATATGGACCTAATCTTAGAGCAGCTACCCCAACAGCTCGTCAACGGGATAACAATCGGCGGGGTGTATGCCCTTATCGCCCTGGGTTACACCATGGTATACGGCATACTCTACATGCTCAACTTTGCCCACGGCGAAGTATACATGATCGGTGGGTTCACGGGGTGGTGGGTCCTTCACCTCTTGACAAGAAGCCATGGTCCGGTCGTAAGCGGTTTCGTAGTGATAGTCCTGATGATCCTCGTTGCCATGGCCGTGACAGGATGCCTGGGAATGGCCATAGAGCGCCTGGCCTATCGCCCACTGAGGAAGGCGCCGAGGATGAACCTGCTTCTCAGCGCCCTGGGGGTCTCCATCGTCCTCCAGAACCTCGTCCTGAGGTTCCAGGGGGCAGAGATACGTTTTTTCAAGACATCCGCCCTCATTCCCAAGTGGCTCCAAGTCTTTGAAATAGGCGGTGCGGTTGTCTCGTTCATGCGGCTGCTCGTGATTATTGTGTCCTTGATCCTCATGGGGGCCCTCACCTGGTTCGTAAAGCGCACCAAGATGGGAAAGGCCATGCGTGCCACGGCCCAGGATACCGAGGCGGCAACCTTTATGGGAATCAACGTGAACAGGATCATCCTGCTCACCTTTTTGATAGGATCGGCCCTCGGAGGCGCGGCGGGTACACTGGTCGGGTTGCTGTTCACCCAGGTGGACTACTACGTAGGTTACGCAGCAGGCCTCAAGGGATTTACCGCGGCCGTATTGGGCGGAATAGGCAATATTCCCGGCGCGATGCTCGGGGGGTTCATCCTGGGCATGGTGGAAACCCTGGGGACTACCTTCATTTCCTCGACCTACAAGGACATCATCTCCTTCATAGTCCTCATCCTTGTCCTGATTGTCCGCCCCTGGGGCATCATGGGAGAGAGGGAACCGGAGAAGGTCTGAAATGCCGAACATTGGTTGGACCAGGAAAAAGATAGGAGATATCCCTGTAGCGACCCTTGGGCCCATACTGGCCGTCGTTATCATCATACCCTTCATCATGCCCAGCAACTACTGGATCCGTATCGCCGGCAACGCCGGGCTCTGGACGATGCTTGCCCTCGGGTTGAACGTGGTTGCAGGATTTGCAGGCCTGCTGGACCTCGGTTACGTTGCCTTCTACGCCATTGGTGCCTACTTGTATGCACTGCTATCTTCAGGTCACTGGGACATACATCTGCCTTTCCTCTTGGTGTTGCCGATCTGTATCCTGTTGGCCTCCGGCTTTGGCTGGGCCCTGGGATCCACATCCATACGGGTGAGGGGAGATTACCTGGCCATTGTCACCCTTGCCTTTGCCCAGATCTTGAGGCTCCTCCTGCTCAACCTGGATCGTCCCGTGAATATCACCGGGGGACCAAACGGGCTCGTCGATCTTGACTATGCCGGGATATTCGGCTTCACCTTCAGGAGCGTTACTCAGTACTATTACCTGATCATTTCATTGGCCCTGCTGGTGGTGCTGGCCTCCTACAGGTTGAAGCGCTCGAGGCTCGGCAGGGGATGGGAGGCCATAAGGGAGGATGAGCTGGCGGCAAACGCCATGGGTGTCAGTGTTACCTACATGAAGCTGCTGGCCTTTGGTATCGGGGCCGGAATAGCCGGGGGAGCGGGCGCGGTCTTTGCCTCCTGGCAGGGGGGTGTATTCCCCAACAATTTTGACTTTCCACAACTGGTAACCGTTTATTGCATGCTCATCCTGGGCGGGGCGGGGAATATATGGGGGGTTATTCTGGCGGCAATCATTCTCTCCATCCTGCCGGAAGCCCTGCGGGAGTATGGTGCTTACAGGATGATCGGCTATGGCCTGCTACTTGTCATCCTTATGGCGGTTCGTCCCCAGGGACTCCTTGGCGAGATCACCCTGTTATCCTTCAGGCGAAAGAAGGAGAAAGGGGAAGAGATTAGGGAACTGAAGTCCGCTGAAGAGCTCTTTTATGGGGAGGGAACCAGGAATTTTGTGAAACCCCTCAAGAAAGGCGGGTTGAAAAGGGATCGGGTGCTTTTGGAACTCAGGGACCTTACTATGGATTTCGGGGGGCTGCGCGCGGTGAACATGCTCTCCCTGGAGGTACACGAGGGTGAGATCGTGAGTATCATAGGGCCAAACGGGGCAGGAAAGACGACGGTATTCAATCTGATTACCGGCATATACCCTCCCACTGGCGGGGCGATCCTGTTCAAGGGGGCGGATATCACGGGGATGAAACCACACCAGATCGTCAAGATGGGAATAGGAAGGACCTTTCAGACCCTGAGGCTCTTTAACAACATGACCGTGCTTGAAAATGCCATGGTGGCCCAGCACTGCCGGTCAAGGTCTTCCCTGTTCAGTGTCCTGGTCCGCGCTCCGGGCTTTTTGAGGGAGGAAGAGAGGATCGAAAGGATCGCAAAGGAAAACCTGGGACTCTTCGGCGCCAGGTTGACCGGGTTTCGTTACAACCAAAAGGCCATGAACCTGTCCTACGCCAACCGCCGGCGGATGGAAATAGCCCGGGCGCTCTCCACGGATTGTGAACTGGTGCTGTTGGATGAGCCCTCGGCCGGGATGAACCCCAAGGAGACGGAAGAGATTACGAGATTTATCAGGCAACTACGGGATGATTACGGTTACAGTTTCCTGATCATTGAACACAAGCTCAAGGTAGTGAAGACCATCTCCGACAGGGTAGTAGTCCTTGACTACGGGAGAAAGATCGCGGAAGGAGACTACGAAGACGTGGCGAACAACGAGTACGTGATCCAGGCATACTTGGGAAGGAGACATGGGAAGAGGGCATGAGGATATCCTGAAGCTCTCCGAGGTGGATGCATTCTACGGAAAGATCCAGGCCCTGGCAGACATAAATATCTCCATAGGTGATAAGGAGTTGGTGTGTCTGTTGGGGGGTAATGCCTCAGGGAAGTCCACCACCCTTAAGGCCATCCTCGGTGTGGTAAAGCCGTCCAGGGGCAGGGTGGAGTTCATGGGGGAAAGGATCGACGGACTTTCCACGGGCGAGATCGTAGCCAGGGGAATCTCCATAGTCCCGGAGAATCGCAGGATCTTCCCCAAGCTCACGGTCCTGGAAAACCTGGAGCTGGGGGCATACCTGCGCAAAGACACTGAGGGCATTGCCCGTGACATGGAAAGGGTGTTTGAGCTTTTCCCCCGGCTCAAGGAGAGGTTGAAGCAATATGGCGCGACCCTGAGCGGGGGGGAGCAGCAGATGCTGGCCATGGGCCGTGCCTTGATGTCACGGCCGAAACTGCTCCTCATGGATGAACCTTCCATGGGGCTTGCCCCTATCCTGGTAGAGGGTTCTTTTGAGATCATACAGAGGGTCAACCAGGAGGGTGTGACCATTTTCATGGTGGAGCAAAATGCCAACATGGCCCTATCCATCGCTGACAGGGGCTATGTCCTTCAACTTGGAAGGATAGTGCTCCAGGACAGGGCCGAGAATCTCCTGAACAACGAGATGATGAAAAGGGCCTACCTGGATACGGGATGAGATGAAAGTCCTTTGCAGCAATTGCAGTAAAGATTATACCCCGGGGACCATGGGCCGCTGTTTGTCCTGTGAAGGTATCCTGCGGCCCGAGTATGCGGACGGTGTGGTAACAAAACTCCGGGACATTGTCCCTGGCCCTGGAATCGGTAGATACAAAGCCCTCTTCCCCCTCACCAAGGAGCCCCCTTCCCTGGGAGAGGGAGATACACCCCTCGTTCCATCCAGGAGAATAGGTCAGGCCATTGGTCTGACCCGCCTCTATTTCAAGGTGGAGGGGTGTAACCCCAGCGGATCATTCAAGGACAGGAGCGGGTCCATTGCCGCCGAAGCTGAGGACTTCAGGGCTTCTTGAGGGGACGGCCCTGTTCATCCCACCCCCTGAGGCGGTAATAGTCCCTGACCATTTCCTCAATTGGTACCACTTGACCCTTGGAGGCCCCTTCTTCCAAGGGTTCATGGGTAAAGCGCCTTGGGAGGGTGTCCTGGGCGGCGTCTATCCCAAAGTCCATGTTCAGCAAACGCTCCCTGTCAATCGTCTCTCTCAGGGCCTCGTCCACCTTTTCAGGTGTAAACTTCAAACCGGTCCCGGTCTTGAGCAACCTTGCAGCAAAGTCGAAGTCCAGTATGTCCATGCTCAACCCCACGTTCTTGCACATGGTAAGACAGTCAGTGAGCAGGGCCTGCCGTTCCGTGTATTCCACCAAGACCGCCTTTCCCTTGTCCGAAAGGCGATCCGCGCTATCCCTGGTCCCGAACCGCTTTTCGCTCTCTTCGTACCTTTCCGTAAGCTCGAAAAAGGGTTCCGCCCTGAGGTGATCGGCCCCCCTTGAAGCAATGGCATAGGTCAGGCCGAAGGCCTTTAAGCCGCGGGGGTCGCCGCATATCATGTCAAGGCCTTTTACCTGGAATGCATAGAGGTCGGTTCCCTTGCCGAAACGCCTGGCAAGGCTCCTGGTCCCTTCGGCAAAGGCGTCTCCGATTCCCTCCCTGTGGACTGTCATGTGCAGGATCTTCTCAATGGTCTCCTTGTTGCCCCAAGAAAAATCAAGGCCGCCCAAATCCTCCTTGGTGAGAAGGCCCCTCTTGACACACTCCATGGCCCAGCCTATGGTCTCCCCGGAACTGAGTGAGTCCACCCCCATTCGGTTCAGGTATGCGTTCATCTTCAGGGCGAAGCGCAGATCCTCATTGCCTATTCGGGAGCTGTAGCTGCAAAGGGTCTCGAACTCGGGTCCCTCTGCTTCGTCGTCCTGCGTGATATAGTATCGGGAACAATGGATGTTACAGTTAAAACAACTCTTGTTTTTCACCTTGTAAACTTCAGCGATCCTCTCCCCGCTTACCTGGTCCACGTATTCCGCAATGCCCCGCTGAAAATGGTCGGTGGGTAGGATACCCAGGCTATTCAGGGCCTTCATGAGGAGGGTGGACCCGAGGGCCTGACGGCGGTCGTATTCCGGGTGGGCCATGATTCTCTTGTCGAACTCCCGGCAGAGGTCGAGAAAGGCCAAGGTGTCACGGACCGTGAGCCGGCTGGTCCCTCGAACCGCGACTGCCTTCAGGTTCTTTGAACCAAAGAGACACCCCATGCCGGTGCGGCCGCACACCCTGGAGTTGTTACATGCCACCGTGGCAAAGTTGACCAGGTTTTCTCCCGCCGGTCCTATGGCTGCGACCTGGAGGTCATTGTCGCCCAGTTCTCTGCGGATGCCCCCCGTTGTTTGAAATATGTCCTTTCCCCACAAGTGGGTTGCATCCCTAATCTCCACGAGGTCATCGGCGATCAACAGGAAGCTTGGTCTTTCAGCCCTGCCCGTGATGATCACCTGGTCATAGCCGGCGTATTTCAATTCCGGCCCGAAGAAGCCTCCTGCTGCCGAGTCCCCGAGGATACCTGTGAGCGGAGACTTGCCGGAGATGGTCATGTAGGCCGAGGTGGAAAAAAGGGTGCCCGTAAGGGGACCTACACCTATGAGAAGCATGTTCTCTTCGCTCAGGGGATCCACATCTCTTTTGAGCTCATCAAAGAGCCTTCGTGAGTTGAAGGCGCGCCCTCCTATCACCTTGAGCATGTAAGAGGGGTCGGTCTTCTCCCTTGTGATTTTTCCGCTCGATAAGTCTACCCTCAGAATATGTCCGCCATATCCGTGCATCATCTAACCCCCCCTGGAGGCAAGCCATCTCTGCCTCAACTCTCCTGTGGATGAAAGTGCAAAACCAAGCCGCCTTTCCCCTGGCGGGGTCTTTGCCCTTTTTTTCTTGTATGGCTTGAGGCTTACCTGGTCCATTATGTCGGGTTCAAAGCTAATCGCCCCCATGGTGCAAGCCTTGACACAGCGAGGGTCGCCCCCGCACAGGTCACACACCAGGGGAATACCTTCATAGAGTTGAATTGCACCGATAGGGCACAGGTGTTCACAGGTGCCGCAGCCCGTACACAGGGCCGTGGATACCACCACCTGTCCATAGTCACCGATGGAGATGGCGGATTCAGGGCATTTGGTGCAGTACCTCTCCTGGCACTGCCGGCATACCACGGGAAAATCAATTCCAGTCTCCTCTATTTTCACCACCCTGATACGGGCACCGTTTCTTCCCACCCTGCCTGAGTGGAAAAAGGAGCAATTGACTTCACATCGGCAGCAACCGGAGCATTTCTCAGGATCAATGCTCAACATGACTCCCTGATCCTTTCTATTCGGTAGTGGACGAGACCCCTTGGGTCCGGACAGACGAATACCTGGTCTTCCTTGCTTGCCCAGTCCCCCTTTTTGGGCTCAGACCTTTGCAAGAGGGGGAATATGGGAATCATGCTCTGAAGGGCCCAGAGGCAGACATGCTTTCCTTCGGGCACCATGAGCCGCATACCATGTTCGTCTATGTAAAAACAATCCCCAACAAGCAGTGATTGATTGCAATAGCCGTCAATCCTTTCTACCGTGACCTTTAGTTTGTACATGATTACCCTCGCTCAAATGACCATACTCTACAACAAACATATCCCACATTCAAGCCTGACATAGCACCCCTCCCTCTCCTCCCTGTAAGAGGAACCTCTGGTTGCGATCCGAGCCTACTGTGGGAGGGGCATCTTGCCGTGATCTCTCTTCTCGGGATCAATGCTCAAATACCCGGGCTCCCGGATATTCATCCAAAGGGAATCTTAAAAACACTTCCATGGATATGTGAATTCAATATGGCTAATAAAACCACAGGAAGTCCTTAAAGGCTCCATTCTTGACAGCCAGCTTAGTTATCAATATCATCCACTAAATCAAGAACAACCCAAAAAGTTCAATCTTTGAAAGAAAAGGCGACAAAGAGATTTTTCACACACATCAATGAAACAGAAGGGCAAGAGCTACGGAGGATGGCAGTCCACTCGCGCCGCCTTACAATCGGTGACCCATCAATGAAATGCGAACCGGGTATCCCGTAAAGTTTAGGGATGGTAAGAGCCCAGGCCAATGGAAAAGATAAGGGTTGGTATCAGTTCATGCCTCCTGGGCAACCGCGTCCGCTACGACGGCGCACATGCCCATGATGCCTATTTAACGAATACCTGGGGTCAATACATGGAATTCGTGCCTATTTGCCCGGAGGCCGAGGCCGGCCTGGGGGTACCGCGTGAGCCCATGTATCTCGTGGGTGATGGTGGTTCGCTTCGCCTTGTCACTGTCAAGACGGGTAAGGACATGACTCGAAAGGTCGAGGCCTGGGCAAGGAAAAGGGTGAGGGATCTGGAATTGCAAGACCTGTGGGGATTCATTTTCAAGAGCAACTCGCCCAGTTGCGGCATGGAGCGTGTGAAGGTATATACTGGAAAGAGTTCGGCTCCCCAAAAAAGGGGAGCGGGGCTCTTTGCCAGGATCTTCAGGGAACACTACCCCCTGGTCCCCTGCGAAGAGGAAACGGGGCTGCATGACCCTGGTTCGCGGGAAAACTTTATCGACCGAGTCTTTACTTTGCAAAGGTGGCGAAGATGCCTGGCGCAGGGAAAAGGGCTGAGTCGCCTGATGGGGTTCCATAACAGGCATAGATACCTGCTACTTTCCCACAGCCCGAAACATTACAGGAAAATGGAGGAACTCATAACAAGCGGCAGGGGAACCAAGGAGTTGCATGTCTATGCGCGTTACGGGGAGCTGCTGGTGAAGGCCCTTGCATTGAAGGCCGCCGTGAACAAGCATGCCAGGGTTCTTCAGCACATGGTGGGATTGTTGAAGAGACACATGAGCGAGGCCGAGAAAGAGGAGCTCCTCAATGTTATTAGATCTTACTCTGAAGGCCTGGTACCCCTGATTGTTCCCATCACCCTGCTGAATCATTACGTGGAGAAATATGACCAGCCTTATCTCAAGGAACAGGTCTATCTCAGGCCCCATCCCTTGGAGCTGAAGCTCAGGAACCATGTTTAGAAGGTTCTTCCCGGCCAGGATGTTGCGCCTTCGAGGCTTGGGGGCCGGGTAGCACGGTCCCGGTCTCCCAGGAGGGAAGGATGGGGAGGAAGAATTCAACCTCCCATCCCCTGACATTTGATTTACAATTTCGCGGAGAGGGCACCTACCATGTTCTTCATGTCTTTGGCATCACCTGTTGGGTGGAGCATGATCATTATCATTGCCCAGTCGCCAAAGGGTGATTTATTCAAAGGGGCATTGTAAAACCCATTGCCTTCTGAATCAGTCTTGAAGGCGTGTGGAGCGGATCCTGCTCCTGCCACGCTTTTCTTGGGAACCATGTTCACAAACCATACCGTGTAAACGCTGTTGGATTTGAGGCCCTTTGCCTCGATGGTGATACTCTGCCCACCGATGAAGGCCGTCCCCGTGGCGTTAGGATGAGGTTTGAGCGCCGTCAACGGAACCCTGGTAGCTTGCCCCGACGCCCAAGCGAGCGTCCCGAGTGCTATTACCATGAGAATGACCCCAACTACGAAAATTCGCCTACTTGTTTCCATGACATTTTCCTCCCTTTTCATATATTTTGTTCTTCCATGCCTTTTAGTCGCATAGGTCTTTAAGTCCTTACACCAGCATTTACGATCTTTTTTCCGGCCTATGTTCCCCATGAGATCTCGGGCATGAGTTAGGACGATCCCAAAAAATCTGTGGGAAATGCCTTAGATTTAAGCTTATAGGCCTTAAACCGTAATAATGTAGTATTTCTTGGGTATGAGAGATAATAATTTATGGAAATTAATTAGAATTTGTTATAAAATATTAAAAGTAAAATCATCTCATAATCTGATCATAGCAAGCCGGGAGCAAAAATGAATTTCCTTTCGATTTTCGCCAACCTGAGAATACAAGACTTGGTGGACATTATCTTTTTGACCGTGGTCGCATACCACCTTCACCTGTGGTTTCGTGGGAGAAAGGCCTTCAAGGCGCTTGTGGGTCTTCTTGTCCTGGGGATAGTTTTTACACTTGCCAGGACATGGGGTCTGTTTCTTACGACCTGGGTATTTCAGATACTTTGGCAGGTATTGATAATCCTCTTGATCATTTTGTTCCAGTCGGAGATACGCCAGGTACTGGAACGTGTGAATCCTTTGAAAGCGATAGGGCTCAGGAAAGAAGCAATATCCGGGGGATGGATCGAGGGCCTTTCAAAGGGGATAATGGCCCTGGCAAGGTATGGAAGGAGGGTCTTCCCAATCACCAGGGATCAGATATTCCTGCCGAATGACAGGATCCAGATAGTGAGAATCGAACCAACCCAGATTTCATTCAAATTCAAAGAAGGCCCTTGAGGTAGACACTGAGAGCCCCTGCCACCCCCTTGGAAGGGAAAGGGCGGGTAGAGGGTTTGAACGGAGATTCTACAGTTTGAAGAGTTCCGGTACCCTCTGCGCCATCAATATATCGCCGCTCACCCTCAAGGCACCACTCATGAAGGCCTCAAATGGATCGATTTGCCTGTTGGCAATTCCCATCCAGGTCTCTTTTGACATGGAAAGGGTCACGGTGGGGTTTGGATGCCTTCCCTCACTGACAGTGCAGGTGGAGTCTTGTATAGTCACGCTCCAGTTTCCGCCTCCGGGGCCTGTTATGTCAAACTGAAAGACCGCTCTTAATCCCTGAGCTATTTGTCCATCGAATCTTCCAGGCATCTGATCAAAGAGGTCTTTGACATCTGTGTACCTCATTCTCATCCTCCCCTCCTTTCTCACAAATCAAAACCCAACCCAGCTTCACAAAGAGACTGATAGGGTCCCTGCTGACAACGAGATCCAGGACAGAGGGGTAACTTCCGGTAAAGCCTTTAGGGAAAAGGATACAACAGGAAAAGCATGTGGAGACATCCACGGCCGAATGTACCGGATTTTGCTGAGCCTATCAACAAAAAAAGATGTTTTCAACCTCGTACTTTTCATGTCTCTGCCATAGCTCGAAGCAGGAGGGAATCAACCCGGGGCCGGCGCTTGACTTGCCGAGGAGAAAGCAAGCCCAGGTACAAGAAGGGCGGGAGATGGCCGGTAAATCGCGGGCGCCGAGATTTTTCTTGTCAATTCGGGATTTTTTCATTAATAAGCTTATGAGCTTCGGAGGTAATAATATGAAATGTTCGATCTGTGGGATGTCTATCACATCAATAGAGGAGGCCATGGAGAACTCGTGGGTCCCCTTTTTCTTGGAAGGAGAAGATGAACACGGACCCTGCTGTGACTCTTGTGCAGAACAACTCCTTTATGAAGGAACAGACGGGATTCACAAGATCAGGAAGGAGTTTTGCGGGCGCATTGTCTACCTCGATGATGTGTTGAGCGAGTCCTTGGAGGACGATGTGGTGCTTGGGTTCATACTGAATTAGTTCGCCTCTACAGAGGACCTCTAGGGCTTAGGCTAACAGCAAATACACCTATCTTAGATGCGAAAGTCCTACCATAGAGTACTCACCATAGCAGGTTCTGACAGTTCGGGCGGAGCAGGCATTCAGGCGGATCTCAAGACATTTTCGGCCCTGGGATGCTACGGAATCTCCGTCATCACAGCGCTCACAGCCCAAAGCACCAAGGGTGTATCCTCCATATATGCGATTCCCTCCGGCTTTATCAGGGAGCAGATGGATGCGGTCCTGGAGGATATGGGTGCAGATGCGATCAAGATAGGGATGCTCTATTCCAAGGAATCCGTGATCGCGGTATCCCAAGGACTGGAAAAGCACCATGGAAAGAATATCGTGCTGGATCCGCTCCTGGTGTCCCACGACGGAATGCGGCTCCTGGAAGAAGAAGCGGTACGGCATTTGAAAGATACGCTGATTCCGCTCTCCACCCTGGTTACACCCAATATACAAGAGGCCAGTTTTCTCCTGGGAAAGGAGATCAGCGGACTCGAAACAATGCATCAAGCGGCACGTGCCATTTGTTCCTGGGGTCCCGAGAGCGTGTTGATAAAGGGTGGACATCTGAGTGGCGGAACCAGCACCGACGTCCTGTATATGCGCCATGAAGGTCGTTTTGTGCTCCTTAAAAAAAGGCGGGTGAAAACCAAGAATGACCATGGGACCGGATGCACCCTTTCATCGGCAATTGCCGCCTTTCTGGCGAAAGGCCTTTCTGTGGAGGAGTCTGTCAGATCCGCCAAGGAGTATCTCACGAAGGCCCTTGAGCATGGGGCTGGATACGAAATCGGGAAAGGGCGTGGTCCTCTCCATCATTTCTACAAGTTCTGGTAGTCACGATAGGTCAACCACTTTGAGCCAGTTGCCCAAAGCCTGATCGACGATGATGGTCCATGGGAGTCTTTTCCCAAGGCTCAATCAGGTTTCTCCCAAGCGTTACCAACCACTGATCACTGAATCGAAGGCCACAGCAGCCCCAAGAGATCATGTGCATCGGAGCCGACCTCTCTCGTGCCTATTGGGAGATCCATATGAGGATAATGGGGGCGTGAAAACGGCTCAGGACGAATATTGAGCCTTGGGAAAAGACTCCCATGGACCACAGCAGCAAATACAATGACGCTCTATCTTTTGATGGCTTCGTAAAAAGTCCAATTTCTGCGTTGCGCTTCATCCCTGCCCCGTTAAATGGGCATTTTCCGCATTGAATCAGAAACCTGGAACCGTCAGAGAACATCGTGCCTTCAATAGTTGTGAATTCAGGGTTATTTAACGGGGTAAATGATTGCGGCGTACGCTAAGTACGCCTCATCACACGAGATTCGCGCGCTCCCGCTAAGCGGGATTTCGCAAGCTCAACTTGAATACTTACTTGAAGCGACGGCATGATTGGGGCAACAGCCTGTATTAGGATGAAACAAATATCACCCAAAGTCCTTTCAAGGGATGCTCCCAAGATGAGAATTGGCAACGGATTTGAAATCCAGTGGCCAAGGAATATTGTGCTGAGATTACAAGAAGTTACAGGGCGTTGACAGCAAGGAGGAGAAAAAACGATTGACATATTCCTCACGATGAATAATGTATTAAGACTTTATATTATTTTAGGAGGCAATAATGCTGAAGGTCACTGAAAAAGCCAATGAGATGTTGAAAGAGTTCTTTAAGGACAAGGAAAAAACCACTCCCATAAGGATTTTTCTGGCCCAGGGAGGATGAGCCGGGCCCTCGTTGGGCATGGCTCTGGATGAGCCCAAAGAAGGTGATGAAATTATCCATGACAATGGATTTACGTATATTATTGATAAGAAACTCTGGGAACAAGCAAAGCCCATCCAGGTGGATTTCATAGATTCCGGTTTTGGAGGGGGCTTTTCCATTTCATCAAACCTCAATCTCGGTGGGGCAGGATGCAGCAGCTCCTGTAGTTGCTGACAAGACTGAAGGTCCAAGTATCGTTACCATCCCTTCTTTTGCAGCCAGGATGATTGCATGAGAAAGGATGGTATTTTTTTGGCCTCACCCAAGTAGCACCACCCTACCCGATCTTCTGCCATGGCAGCTTCAAAGGCCTCTCAAAGGCCATGACCAAGATTGTCCCTTTACACCTGAAGTGAATTGAAGTATCTATGGAATCAAGCCTTTACCAGGGAGGTCCCGATGATCAAGGAGAATGTGAGGAAGATCCTGGAAGAGCTCCCCGAAGGGGTGCATCTGGTAGGCGCGGCCAAGACCAGGACTCCGGAAGAGATTGCGGAGGCCATAGAGGCGGGGCTGAAGATCATAGGTGAAAACTATGTGCAGGAGGCCGAAAGGGCCTTCCAGGTTATAGGGGATAGGGCCAAGTGGCACATGATCGGCCATCTTCAGCGGAACAAAGTAAACAAGGCCGTGAGAATTTTTGATATGATTGAAACTGTAGACTCTGTGAAGCTGGCAAGAGAGATCGACAAGTGTTGCCGAAAGATAGGAAAGGTCATGCCGGTGCTTATAGAGATAAACAGCGGGGAAGAGTCTCAGAAGTCAGGGGTGATGCCCCGAGAGGCTATACCCTTGGTCCAGGAGATCGCCCCGCTGGAAAATATCAGGGTGATGGGACTCATGACCATGGGGCCATTCGCCGGGGACCCTGAGGAGGCAAGGCCCTATTTCGTCAAGACGAGGGAGATCTTCGAGAAACTGAAGGATATGGACATCCCCAACACTGAAATGAAATATCTGTCTATGGGCATGTCCAACTCTTACAAGGTGGCCCTCGAAGAGCGGGCGAACATCGTGAGGATAGGTACAAAGATCTTTGGAGAGAGGAAATAGCCCTTCATGTGGTCTCCCATGAAATGATATTTTAACCCCAATTGAGCGAAAATCGCTCAATTGGGCGTTACCTGTTATTCGTTATTCAACCCCTTATGATCGCGCCGTCCTCGTATCTCTAACAGGGGTGAGATATCTTTCAGGTATGGGGCTTCCGAGACCTCTAACCAATAACGACTAACAAATAACGCCTGATCCAGTTTTGGCTCCATTAGGGTTTAACAATCCCTCTTCCTACCGGTGGTTGTCAACCAGGCTTAATGCCCTTTTCACGACTTCCTCTTCCGTTATGCCGAACTTTTCATAGAGCACCTTGTACGGGGCAGATGCGCCAAAATGATCAATGCCGACTATACCTTCATGATGTCCCCCCGCATATCGATGCCACCCCATGCTCACCCCGGCTTCGACCACTAATCTCGGCTTTACCTCGGGTGGGAGTACTTCATCCCTGTAAGACGATGGCTGTTGTTCAAAGATTTCCCATGAGGGCATGCTGACGACACGGACTGATATGCCTTTCGTTTCAAGGACTTTCGCCGCCCCAAGGGCGATGTGGACTTCAGACCCTGTACCAATCAAGATTACATCCGGGGAATTGCCGCGCTCATGGCTGATTACATAGGCCCCTCTGTGGAGGCCGGATGCAGGGGAAAGGAGTTGCCGGTCCAAGATGGGAAGACCCTGCCTGGACAGTATCAGGGCCACAGGACCTGAGGTATGGGTCAAGGCGAAACGCCAGGCCTCTGCGGTTTCATTGGCATCACAGGGCCTGATGAGCGTAAGTCCTGGGATGGCCCGTAGGGCTGCCAGTTGTTCCACTGGTTGGTGCGTAGGGCCGTCTTCACCCAGGCCGATACTGTCATGTGTGAAGATATAAACGACCTTGAGCTTCATCATGGCGGCGAGACGGATTGCAGGTCTCATGTAATCAGAAAAGATGAGGAATGTCCCTCCGTAAGGGATCAAACCTCCATGGAGGGAGATTCCATTGAGAATGGACCCCATCCCGTGTTCCCTCACTCCAAAATGGAAATTGCGACCGTGGCGACAATCCGCCTGAAAAAAGGCTTCGTCCTTGATTTCAGTCTTGTTGGAGGGTGCAAGATCAGCTGAACCGCCTAAAAGGTTGGGGATCCTAGGCGCAACCGCATTGAGCACAGTACCTGAGGCGACACGCGTGGCCATACCTTTTTCATCCTTGGCAAAGCTTGGGATATCCTTGTCCCAATCCTTGGGCAATTCCATGTTGAACCAGCGTCTCCACTCAGATGCCTCTTTCGGATAGGCCTTCTCGTACTCATGGAAACGCTCCTGCCATTCCTCTTCCATTTGCCTGCCCTTCTGGACGGCCCTCCGAAAATGGTTCAAGGCCTCTTCCGGTATGTAACATTCCGGGTCAAGGGGCCAACCCAGGTTTTTCTTGGTCAGCTTGACTTCCTCCGGGCCCAGGGGTTCCCCGTGTGCCGAGGCCGTGTCCTGCTTGTTAGGGCTGCCGTAACCTATATGTGTCCGCACAGCAATGAGGGAAGGGCGATCCGTGTTGTCCTTTGCGTTTTGAATGGCCTTTTCCAAGGCCTCCAGGTCATTACCATCCGTCACTTCCTGTACATGCCAGCCGTAGGCGATAAAGCGTTCCACCCGATTTTCGGTGAACGCGAGGTCAGTGCTGCCGTCAATGGTGATGTGGTTATCATCGTAGAGGTAGATAAGTTTGCCGAGTTTCAAATGGGCGGCGAGGGAGGCAGCTTCATGGGATACTCCCTCCATCAGGTCTCCATCGCTGACAATGCCGTATGTGAAGTGATTGATAATCTCGTGGCCCGGTCGGTTGAAACGGGCTGCAAGGTAGCACTCCGCAATCGCCATGCCCACCCCGTTGGCAAATCCCTGCCCCAGGGGCCCGGTAGTGGTTTCTACGCCAGGAGTATGGAAGGATTCCGGATGGCCTGGGGTAAGGCTGCCCCACTGGCGGAAGTTTTTTAGTTCCTCCAGGGGAAGTTGGTATCCGGTGAGGTGCAATAGGCTATAAAGCAGCATGGAGCCGTGTCCGGCGGAAAGTACAAAGCGGTCCCTGTCGGGCCATTTGGGATTGAGGGGATTATGCCTCAAGAATTTCGTCCACAGGACATAGGCCATTGGGGCCGACCCCATGGGCATTCCGGGATGCCCGGATTTGGCCCTTTCAACACAGTCTACTGCCAACATGCGTATGGTATTGACACACAGCTCATCCAGGTTCATTTTCATTTCCACCTCCTTGCAGGTCCAGACGAAAAGGAATGAATTACAATGATCGACCTCATCCCATTCCGATCTTTCCTCTCATTATTATTCATCCTGGTTTTTTACCAGTTCAACGAGTCGGTCTATGTGCTCGGGCGGGACTTCAAGTTTTTCAAGAGAGACATTACCTGCAATCACTCCGAGGCGGTAAAGGACCTCTTTTAGTACGGGGGCAGGATTATGATGGTAGAGATCCCGGAGTTCGGACACAAATGCACCCGTATCCAGGATTTGCCTGACTTGATCCGGATACCTGTAGTCTGGATCCTCCAGACTCATTGACGAAGCGGTAATCCGTTGCCATGACTTCGGCGCAAGGCTGGCCCCAGGCGATATCACCCCGCTAAGACTCGGGTAATTGAGAAAATGGGCCTCGTCTCCATCGTAGATCCTGAAGTCCGGCCTGGCCCTGACGGCTTTCTGGTAGTTGTGGGCCCTGCCAAGGGAGCCGCGAAATATCACTCCCTCTATTTCCTGGATCGAGGCGAGTTCCTTGAGTATCCCGGTGCGGATATTGCTCCTCTTTAGGGGTTGCTCTTGCCCCTTGCTCTTCTGGACGAAGTCCGGATCGTTAGACAGTATAAACGATGCTTTTGCCTTAGAGGACAGCTCACAATAGTAGGCCGGCAATCCTCGGTTGCTGCGATAGGAGAGAGGGGTGTCAACCCAAAAAACATCTGCGTGAGAGCCTCTTCTGTCAAGGGCCTTTGCGAGTTCAAACAGATTTTCCCTGGTTTCATCTTCGCTTTTTCTGCTTATCCAGAAGAGGACTTTGATCTTTCCCTCTATTATTGACAGGGAAGCGTCTAAGAGTTTCTTCAGTTGCCCTGAATTGAGAAAGCTGCCTTCTCCTGCCTGTGGGCTCGCAAGAAGGACCGCCTGGCAATAGGGTACAACCCTGTCCAGAAGTCTGTGAAGGGATCTTGTATCAATGTCTCCTGTTTTCTTGAGGGGGGTTATTAGATCAACGATGAGGCCCCGAGGAGCGTCTAAACCAGTCATTTAGCCTAAATTCCTCTCTGCCCAATAGATCATGGAGATGGACGATACCTTTGACTTTCTTGTTTTTGTCTATGATGCACAGGTGTGTAATCTCATACAATTCCATTATTCCCAGGGCCTCGGCAGCTGTCTGTTCTTCCTCTATCGTCCTTGGAGAAACGGACATTATTGATTCTACCTTCATGTCGAGGATGTTTCTTGTCATTAAAAGGGCCCTTCTCAGGTCGCCGTCAGTAATAATCCCCTTAAGCCGATCCTGCCTGTCCACCACCAGAGTAGCACCAATGCCCTTTGAGTCGATCTCCCTGAGGGCCAGTTTTACGCTGGATCCAAGTGGGACTCTTGGCACCTTGTCGCCGGTGAACATGACTTCCCTGACCTTTGTGGACAATCTCTCGCCAAGGGTTCCTCCCGGGTGATACCTCATGAAGTCCTTGGAGTTGAACCTCCTGGCATTGATCAACACGACGGCAAGGGCGTCTCCCATGGCCAGGGCGGCGGTGGTGCTCGCGGTTGGGGCCAGTCCCATGGGGCAAGCCTCTCTCTTTACTCCTACATCTATAACCACATCGCTCTCGAGGGCCATTGGCGAGTCAGTGTTGCCGGTGAAGGCAATAATCTTGGCGCCAATCTCCTTGATCATAGGGATGATGTTGTTGATCTCCATGGTTTGGCCGCTGTTTGAGATGGCAATCAAGATATCATCGCTCGTTACCATGCCAAGGTCTCCGTGAATTGCTTCCACAGGATGGAGAAACAAGGACGGTGTCCCCGTGCTGTTCAAAGTGGCGGAAATCTTTCTGCCAACCAGGCCTGACTTGCCTATCCCCGTAAGGATCACTCTGCCCTTGGACTCGAGTATCATGTGAACGGCCTTCTCGAATTCCGGGCCTACTCGGTCCCTGAGATCAACGATCGCCTGGGCCTCGATTCCTAAGACTTCTCTTACTTGTTCTATGATGGTGGGGGACATTTGAGCAAGACCAAATTGATCGAACCCCAATTGAGCGAAAAGCCCTCAATTAGGCATTACCAGTTACTTGTTATCCGTTATTCAACCCCTCCTAATCGCGCCATTCTCATATCTCTACCGGGGGGTGAGATATCATTTCAGGTATGGGGGTTCCGATACCTATAACCAATAACGATTAACAGATAACGCCTGATCCAGTTTTGGCTCGATTAGGGTCGAAGATTTTCTGGGTAGAACCTTTAACATTTTCCCGCTGGTGACTCAAGCACAAAAGAGGCACTCAGCCTCATTCCCTGGCTGAAGTGCCTCTTTTTTCTTGCGGCTCAAGGGGCTATATTACGGTAACGTTTACAGCCGAAGGGCCCTTTTTGCCCTGTTCAATGGTGAAAGTCACCCTGTCGCCTTCCCTGAGGGATTTGAAACCGCTTCCATTGATCCCGGTATGATGAACAAAAACGTCAGAGCCGTCTTCTTGCTCTATAAAGCCGTAACCCTTGCGATCATCAAACCACTTCACTGTTCCACTCGTCATGGTGGCGTCCTCCTTTCTACTAGAATTTCTCTGTTCCATACCTCAGGTCGCCACTCTTGACAAATGGATCCTACCCTCAGAACGAAACAAGGCCCAATAATCTAGGCTCCTGAAAAGAATAATATATTTTTCGATCAAAAATCAAACTTTTTTTCCTTGGGTCCGCGCCATCGCGGCTCGCGGATGGATTCCTAGGGAGCGATCTGATAAGGAGATGAATAAGTTATTGAAATCCGGTGCATAGTATAATATTAAGAGATCTTGAGAAGCTTCATCACATGGTGCGTAATTCCGAGTCAGAGGGAAGAGAACAGCGGGAGATGAAAGGGAGAAATAAATGAGAACCGCACAGTTCCCGGACACTATAAGGCCCTACATTCTGCCTGAACCTGAGGGTGAGGTTGTGTATTCCTGCCTGGGATGTAAGGGAGAATTTGATATCGATCAATTACTTTATACATGCCCAGATTGTGGAGGCGTGCTTCTCTTGAAGGATCGAAAGTTCGACAGACTGACGGAAGTAGGAGGCCGAAGGTGGCGCGAAATCTTCGATTATCGAAAAATGATAAATGAGAGGGCGCTGAAAGGCATCTTCCTCTACTACGAATTCATAGCCCCGGTTATCCCCTTGGAAGACATAGTATACCTGGGAGAAGGCCACACTCCACTCGTTGAGGCCAACAAGAGGCTAAAGGAGATGGTGGGGGTCCATTTCTTCTTTAAGGACGATGGGCTGAATCCGAGCGCGTCCTTCAAAGATAGGGGCATGGCCTGCGCGTTGAGCTATATCAAGCATTTTGCGAAAAAGAAGGGCATAAATAATCTCCTGGCCATCTGTGCGTCGACAGGAGACACCTCTGCTTCCGCAGCCCTTTACTGCGCCTATGTGGATGAGTTCTTGAAATCAGCGGTGCTCCTGCCCCAGGGGAAGATTACTCCGCACCAACTGTCCCAACCCCTCGGCAGCGGGGCCCGGGTCCTGGAGATTCCGGGCGTCTTTGATGATTGCATGAAGGTGGTCGAATCCCTGGCGGAGGATTACCATGTGGCCCTTCTGAATTCCAAGAACAGCTGGCGAATACTAGGGCAGGAATCCTTTTCGTTCGAAATAGCCCAGGAATTTGATTATGAGGTAGGTGACAAGGTCGTAGTGCTGCCCATAGGAAACGCCGGTAACATCACAGCGGTAATAAACGGTTTTTTGAAGTTTCAAAAGGCCGGCGTCATTGATGGGCTCCCCAAGATAATTGGCGTGCAGTCAGAGCATGCAGACCCGGTATATCGTTACTACCTTGAGGAGGACAAGGGCAAGAGGCGGTTCGCGCCGGTCAACGTAAAGCCAAGTGTTGCCCAGGCGGCAATGATAGGCAACCCGGTCTCCATGCCACGGGTTGTCCATGTGGTCGAGGAATATAATCGGGTCGCAGGGAAAAAGAGGGTCTTTGTCGTGCAGGTTAAGGAGCAGGAGATTATGGACTGGATGATAATCGCCAATCGCAATGGAAATATTGCCTGCACCCAGGGAGGAGAATCCCTGGCAGGATTTAGAAAGGCGATCGAAAAGGGATATGTGGACCAGGGGGAGGTGGGTGTCCTTGATTCCACGGCCCATATGCTCAAATTCATCAACTTCCAGGAGATGTATTTCCAGGACAAATTCGACCCCGGGTTCGGTGTGCGTCCAAAACAAGAGCTCAAGAATGCCCCTGTGTTTGTAAGGCCGGAGAGGATAGGAACGTACCCGGAGCCCGGGAGGCCGCTTGTGGGTGAGGACATGGATCAATTCGTCCGAGAGATGACCCTGGAAATCGCAAGTATCCTTGGTCTTGAAAGAAAATAAATGTGCAGGCGGCAGCAGGTTACCCGTGAATATTCTCTTCGTGTGCAGCGGCAACGTGAGTCGGAGCTTCTTGGCCGAGATGCTGCTCAGGCATGAGATCTCAAAAAAAGACTTGAAGGATATACTCGTGTCTTCTGCGGGGCTGTATGCTTCTCCAGGGAGCCCGCCTGACCCTGAAATGTTGTCTTACCTCCTCAGGGAAGGCATTCCGGTGCTGAGTCATAGGGCGAGACAGATTGAGGAAAGGGACGTAGTATGGGCCGATAGGATCTTTGTTATGGAGAAAAGGCAGGGTGAGGTAGTAGAGAAGACATGGCCCGATGCTAAAGGCAAGATCATGCACCTCGGGGTTCTTATTTCAGGTCCCCAATATGTCGACGATATCGTGGATCCCTTTGGCAGGAGCCCTTATTACTACCGGCTTTCACAGTCTCAAATAACCCTTGCAGTGAAAAGGCTCGTTGATTGCCTGCTCAGACATAGTATTAGACCCAAGCCCTAACACAAGATGCCCAAGATTAGGATCATAGTGGTGGACAGGACAAGATCGGAGTTCCTGAGGGAGGGAGAGGCCTATTATCTGAAACGGCTGAGGCGATATATCCCTGTAGAATGGATAGAGATCAAACCGGTCAAGATCCACGGGAATAGACCCTCAAAAGATATCATCGGCCTGGAAGGAAAACGAATCCAAGAGAAACGGGATTCCAATGCTCATATGGTGGTGTTGGACGGCTCGGGCAGACAATACGACTCTTTGGAGCTGGCGGACTGGATTGGAGAGCTTTTTCACAAGGGAGTGAGGACCATAGAATTCATAGTAGGCGGACCGCTGGGACTATCGGATGAGGTTTGCAGGAGTTCTAATGAGGCCCTTTCCCTGTCAAGGCTTACCCTGACCCATGAAATGTGCAGATTAGTGCTGCTGGAGCAGCTTTACAGGGCGATGACCATACTTCGGGGAGAGAAATACCACAAATGAGTCCCCCTCTCCAAGAACTGGGTCGGTGCATCCGGTGGGAGTGCTACGAGGGCTCCACGCTGGTTTCCAGGGCCATGGCTATCTTGTTTTTCAACTCAGTCAAATCAAAAGACTTGATCACGTAGAAGTCGGCTGCGATGGATTTCATATCCTCTTTGAACGTATCATAGGCAGTGCATAAAATTACAGGTAGGTTATAGAATTTATTGCGGATATCCTGTAGCAGATCAAGCCCGTTATAGTCGACCATTTTTATGTCCAGGACAACGAGATCCGGTTTCTCCTTTTCAATCTTTTCTATCAGCTTGTACCCGCTGTCGGCTGTAATAACCTCGTATCCGGCCTCTGTGAGCTCTTCAGAATAGAGGTATCGGATATGTTCTTCATCATCGACTATCAATATCTTTGCCATAGCTCATCTCCCCACTGCATAGTCTTGTTGAAAGATAGCATAGGTCCCATAAGTCTGCAAATACAATAATACCATAAACCCTTTTTGGGCTTTTGACATCCTGAAATCATTCCCTCACCATACCATACGCACTTTTATGCCCTCCTTGTGAAGGTAGTCCTTCAGCTCTCTAATCCTATACTTTCCGTAATGGGTTATGGAGGCGATTAGAGCTGCATCTGCCATTCCCTCGGTGAGCACCTCGTAGAGATGTTCCTTCCTGCCTGCACCGCCCGAGGCTATGACAGGAATGCTGACGTTTGAGGCGATCAGCTTGGTCAGGGCCAAATCATAGCCTTCCTGGGTCCCGTCAGCGTCAATACTGTTAAGGCATATTTCCCCGGCGCCTAAACTTTCCGCCTCCTTGGCCCACTTGAGGGCATCAATGCCCACGAAGGTCCTGCCGCCGTCGATTACCATTTCATACCCGGTGGGAATGGCCGGAGAAGGTGGGACCCTTTTTACATCCATTCCAAGGACTATGCACTGGGTCCCGAAGGCCTCCGCTCCTTTTGATATGATGCTTGGATCCCTTATGGCTGCTGAATTTACACTGACCTTTTCCGCACCTGCAAGGAGAACCCTTCTCATGTCATCAACGTCCCTAATACCTCCACCCACGGAAAAGGGGATGAAGATCTTTTCCGCAACCCTCTCCACGGTCTCAATCATGATATCACGCCGGTCGCTGGAAGCGGTGATGTCATAGAATACTATCTCGTCTGCCCCCTCTTCGTAATAGAAGGCTGCCATCTCAACGGGGTCGCCAATATCCACGTTCCCCTTGAACTTAATACCTTTGGTCAGCTTTCCGTCACGGACGTCCAGGCAGGGTATGATCCTCTTGCTAAGCATGGTCCCTTCCGTCCCATTTACAAAAATTTGACAGGATCCTCAATCCGGGCCTTCCACTCTTTTCCATGTGAAATTGAACTGCGACCAAATTCTTTTTGGCCACCACCGAAGCGAAAGAGATTCCGTACTCGGTTACACATAGGATTTCGCCAGGGTCTTCGGGCTCCGGGTAATAGGAGTGCACGAAGTAGAATTCACTTTCAGGTGATAGGCCGTCGAACAAGGGGTGCGGATATTTCAGTTCGGCACCGTTCCAACCCATGTGCGGAATCTTAAGGCTGTTCCCCTTTTGGTCCTTCAAGCTTGCAGGGAACCGTCGAACAGTGCCCTTTACGAGGCCGAGGCACCGGGTATGGTTTTCCTCGCTCCAATCCATGACTATCTGGGTCCCAAGACAGATGCCCAGAATGGGCTTACCCTCTTGGCAGGCCTCACGGAGGGCAAGGTCCAAACCCATTTCTCTGAGATTGTGCATGGCCCTTCCTGCAGCCCCCACCCCGGGAAAAATAATCCTCTCCGCCTCCATCACCCTGGAGTAGTCATGGGTAATTACAGACTCCCAACCAAGGTGGTTCAAGGCCCTCTGAACGCTGGTCAGGTTCCCTGCCCTATAGTCAATGATCGCGATCATGTATAGGAATAGAACCCCTTGCCGGTTTTTCTGCCCAGCCATCCTGCCTCCACGTACTTCTTGAGCAGGGGGCAGGACCTGTATTTATCGTCTCCAAGGCCCTGGTGGAGAACTTCCATGATTGCAAGACAGGTATCAAGCCCGATCAGATCTGCCAGAGCCAAAGGCCCCATGGGGTGATTCATGCCCAGTTTCATGATTTGATCTATGTCTTCCACGCTCCCCACACCTTCGAAAAGGGCATAGATCGCCTCGTTTATCATGGGCATCAGGATCCTGTTGGCTATGAATCCTGGAAAGTCCTTTGACGGTACCGGTGTCTTGCCCAACTTCAATGCCAGGTCCCGGGTTGCCTGAAAAGTACCATCAGAAGTCGCCAGCCCCCTGATGACTTCCACAAGCTTCATGAGTGGGACAGGATTCATGAAGTGCATTCCGATCACCTTGTCAGGCCTCTTTGTAGCCGAGGCGATTTTTGCAATGGAAATGGAAGAGGTATTAGAGGAAAGTATCACCCCTTCTTTGCAAAACCGATCAAGATCTGCAAATATCTTTAGTTTCAAGGCCTCGTCCTCGGTAGCAGCCTCCACGACGAAATCGGCCTTGGCCATGTCATCAATGGCTGTGGTCCCTTCGATTCTTCCCAAAATGGCTTTGAGGTCATCGCCCGAGATCTTTTCCTTCTTTACCATGCGCTCAAGGTTGTTTTCGATGGCTGAAAAGCCCCTCTCAATAAACTCATCCTTGACATCACTCATTATCACCGACATGCCACTCATTGCGGCGACCTGCGCGATTCCCGATCCCATCTGCCCGGCGCCGACCACGCCCAACGTCTTGATCTCCATTCCAGCCTCCTTTGGATGTATTTCGGTTGAATTGCTATTAATTTCTTATACCAATTAGGATGGAAAAGCAACTCCTCCCCTCTAAACCGGCATTTTCAGGACCCCGGATGGCCCGTCTATCCGGTTGGACTTGCGGGCTTGAAGTATCAGGATCCCCGAGGGAGATTACCGGGGATTACGCAAGACGGGATGGGCCATAGCCCCTTTCAAGGGTGGACCAAAGCGGGGCCCTCCGGATCCGGATCTTCAATCCGCCTTGACCATAACAAGGAGAAGTGCGGTTGCCACGAGGGCCAGAGCAGCCAATTCCCTCAAGCCCACAGGCTCGGAAAGGATCAGTGCACTGCTTAAGACACCTATGACAGGGATTGCAAGGGTCCCGATGGCGGCTACTGAGGAAGGCAACTGCCCTGCTCGGGCCTGCGGAGAGAAGAAAAGGGTTCATAGGGTTTTGCCCGTCCGGTTGTCTACCCTCCCTGTCTTGTTGCGTCGGCAATTTCACCATCCCTCCTCTATCCTCTCGTCTTCCGGTGAAACATCCCGCTTCTGACACCATGTGGCAACAGCGGAAATCCGGGTGCTTGTGTCAAGGCACTATTATTTTGGACGAGGAGGGGTCATGGAGGATTTTGGACCCCTCTGCCTTCTTGGCTGCCTTCAAATAGAATTCTATGCTCCTGTCGATTAGGGCCAAGAGGAAAGGGTTGACACCGAAGATCGAATCATCTTCCTCCAGGGATATGGCTGCTGCCAAGGCGATCTTGGCATATTGCTCTTCTCCCTTCTTGAAAAAGATAAAGGCCGTTTCCTCAAGTCGCCTTTTCAGG
>JAFDHB010000294.1 GCA_019308985.1 Deltaproteobacteria bacterium
TTTAGATGAAATAGGTCTGCCAACGGAAGCTTTCCTAGATCAGCTTGACCAAGACTTTAAAGAAGCCGGGCTGACAGCCCTTATGGGATTGGGAGCCGGCCCCGGGATATCTAGTATCACCGGGAGATACTTCGTTGAGAAACTGGACTCTGTGGAATCAATAAACGTCTACTACGCAGGTGTATCCCTCGCCAAGACAAGGAATCTTTTCCCCTTTAGCCCCGTAGGGATAATGAGAATATACACTTCAGAGCCTGCAATTCTTAAAGATCGAAGGATCATACGAGTTCCTCGACAGAGCGGAAAGGAAACTGTTATCTTTCCCGAACCAATTGGTCGGGTTGAAGTATTCAGCGTACTTCATGAGGAACCGATCTCATTTTTCCGGTCCTTTCGGCATAAAGGGCTACAGAATGGCGTGACAAAAGCAGGCTGGGGTCCTGAACTTGTAGCCAAACTTGAATTCCTTGATAGCTTGGGACTATTGGATTTTGAACCAAGGAAGGTTGGGAATGTGGAGGTCGTCCCGGTACAGGTCTTAACATCAGGAATCACATATGAAAAGACAGAGCCCTATGACTATAACTGTATGAAGCTGACGATAAAAGGAGAGAAGTCCGGGGAGAAGCTGGAGTATATCGCCGAGGTTTTGAGCCATCCTTACAAGGGATTTGCAGGATGGCAGGGGCCCACCGGCATTTCGGCTGCTATTGGAGTGCGCATGTTTTTGAGGGGAGACATCAATAGAAAAGGGGCATTTCCTCCAGAAGTTGGCGTCGATCCCCAGATTTTCTTCTCAGAGCTTGCTAAGAGAGAAATATATCTCTCCTACACCACCAAACACTACGTCTAAAATATCAATAACCCCGGTGCAACTTGGATAGGGCAACTGTACGGTTATCTCTCGGAGACAAAGGGAGAGAATGAGAAGGGAAAATCTATGGAGGTGAAAAATGACTGTCTTGGCCGCTCTCCTAAGGGAATACGGCAAACCTCTCCAAATCGAAGAGGTGGAGTTAGAAAAACCTCGAGCTGACGAGATCCTCGTCCGTATGGTCGCATCGGGGGTTTGTCATACGGATATCTCAATGATCAACACAGCTGATCGTGTACCCTTGCCCATCGTTCTCGGCCATGAAGGAGCCGGGGTGGTGGAAGCGGTCGGCGAGGTGGTTGGAGAGTTGGAACCAGGTAATCATATAGTCCTGTCCTATGGCTTTTGTGGCCATTGCCCGAGTTGTGTCCAGGGGTCACCTTACCATTGCGACCACATGCATAGATTGAACTTCGGAGGATCCCGTCTCGACGGCACCTCTCCCATAAGTCAAAAAGGGGACATTATCCACGGTATGTTTTTCGCTCAATCCTCCTTTGCCACTCATGCCATTGTCCCGGCGAGGTCCGCTGTAAAAGTACCCAAGGATATACCGCTTGAGCTTTTGGCCCCCCTTGGGTGTGGGGTGCAGACCGGGGCCGGGACAGTGTTCCACATCTTTCAGGCGCCGATCGGATCGAGTATTGCGATATTCGGCTCGGGATCGGTTGGCCTCTCCGCTGTGATGGCTGCCAAAATTGCAGGTTGCAGGGAGATTATTGCAATTGACCTCTTTGAAAGTCGCCTCCAATTGGCCTCCGACCTTGGGGCCACCCATGTAATTAATCCCCAAAAGGAAAACGTCGTTGATCGAATAAGGGGCATTACCGGAAGCGGTGTTGATTTCGCCTTTGACAACACTGGCAATGGCGAAGTAATTCAGGAAGCCTTTGCGTGTCTGGGAAGAAAAGGACAGTGCGCTATTGCTGCAGGCTTTGGTGTTGAACTCAAACTTAGTGCCTTCGAAATCCTTCTAGGCAAGAGAATCCAGGGAGTGACAGAAGGCGAGAGCATACCGAGGCTTTTCATTCCCCAGATGATCGAGCTTTACCGGCAGGGTCGTTTTCCCTTTGACCGTTTGATCAAGACCTATGGTTTTCGGGACGTCAACAAGGCCATTGAGGCCTCAAAATCGGGGGAAGTGGTAAAACCGGTACTTACATTTTAGCATTTGGGCACACATAAGACCATGCTGGAGTCAGCCCGAGTGGATCTTTTCCGGAGCACGGATCATCAAACATCTTGATATGTGAGAAAAAGCAAGATAGGAATTATATTCAATATGTTATTCTTTTTTGCATTTTTTCTTGACACAGTCTTGAAACAATGCTATTTAGCAACTGAATTTAGGTGAAGTTAGTTTAGAATTAATGAACAATCTAAATTTAAGAAAAGAAAGGAGGCCCAAATGGATCAAAAGGTACTAGGAAAAAGCTTCAGATGTATTTTGTTGGTTACCTGTATTACTGCCTTGATTTTAGGCGGTCTTTCACAGGCCTCGGCTAAGACATTCAAGATAGGGGCAATTTGCGCTTTAACAGGCCCGGCAGCAGCCTTTGGGATTGAAGTATGCGAGGGTAAGACCGCATGGGTGAATGCAAAGAACGCAGCCGGCGGGTTGAACGGGATGCAGGTGGAGCTAGTCAAATACGACACGGAAACCAACACCGTGACCGCA
>JAFDHB010000295.1 GCA_019308985.1 Deltaproteobacteria bacterium
TGTGCCATTAACGGAACTGGTTGAGAAGCCATATTGTGCCTTAAGCACCCTTTTTTCTGTATTTTTTCGGTGTTGCCTTTATCTGTTTTCATGATATCCTTCCTCGTAGCTGGTAATGCCGGGTTTTTCTTGATATTTCATCAGTCTCATTCGTCTCAGATGATGTCCAGGACAAGAGGTCGTGAGAATGAAAAGATTAAAGATCAGGGGTTTGAGACAGCGCATAGTCTTTTTTCTGCTGCTACCACTGACGTTGCTGCTCTTCGGGCTGGGGTTTTTCGGGTTTATTTTTGCCAGGAATATGATCCTGAATGAGTGGAAAAAGGCGTCGGTGCTGGAGCTGGAAAGGGCTGGCCACCAGATAGACATGCGCCTCGGAGAACCATTGTTATGGATAGAGCGGTTCAATGACACCGGGACCAGGCGAAACAGCGGTATGATTCAAGAGTGGATCCTGAAACAGTTGAGGCAACTGGAAGGGGTCACGAGGGCCGATCTGGAATGGAAAGATGCCTCCAGCCAGTCTAGCAGAATGCCAATGGGGGCTTCAATGATGGGAAGGGGCGGAGCAGGCCAGTTTCATCAATTCCACCGGGCACGGATCTCGGAGGTCACGCCGCCGCAACATGATATGGAAACAGGTGAACAGGTCGTGGTCTTCACTTCCCACTTCAAGGATGAAACTGGCCGCAACATAGGGAAATTAGAAGTGGCCATCAAGTTCGACTACTTGCTCCATGAGATAAGATCCCTGGGATGGTGGCAGAGTGATTTTGCGGGACTGGTAGACAAGAACGGGCGCTACCTTGCCCACACTGAAGATAAGGGACAGACACACTCCAGCCTGGGAGAAAGCAAAGATCCCCTCGACCTTGCCATGCTGGAAGCTATCAAGGAAAGGCATTTCGGTACACTGATCGGTCCGGGAGTTCCTCCGGAAAAGGTAGGGGGCTTTTACAGGCTGAAAAACGCCCCATGGACTATAGTGCTGTTTGCGGACGGCAAGAAGGTCCTGGCTCCGGTTATCAGGTTCCGGTTTTACTATTTCATAATTGGAATCACCAGCATCCTGTGCATAGTTTTGTTGGTTAGGTACCTGATTGGAAGGCCTGTAAGGAATATCATTGAAATCTCAGAGGCCGCAAGAGAAGTAGCCGACGGAAAATACGTGGAGCCCCTTGCTGTCAAGAGCGCGGATGAGATCGGGCAGTTGACCGAAAGTTTCAACGTAATGGTCAAGGGCCTGAAAGAAAGGGACTTCATCAGGAATACATTCGGAAGATACATAGACGAAGAAATCGCCAAAGAGTTGCTCAAAAGACCGGAGGCATCCAGGCTGGGAGGCGAAAAGCGGGAGGTCGCCATACTAATGTCCGATCTGCGGGATTTTACCCAACTCTCTGAATCCCTTACCCCTGAAGACACCATTCGGATCGTGAACAGTTACTTTTCTCACATGATTGATGTCATTCGTCAATATAAGGGAATAATAGTGGATTTCTTCGGCGATTCCGTCCTTTCCTTCTTTGACCCCCTGGATGAGCCCGTAGATCTAGCCACAAGGCAAGCCGTCTATTGCGCCTTCGAGATGCAGGAGCGCCTGAACCTGTGGAATTCCCGCAGCAAGGCTGAAAGACTCCCTGAACTTCAAATGGGAGTCGGTGTTAATACGGGAGAAGTAGTGGTTGGGAATATTGGTTCGGATACCAGGGCCAAGTACGGCATCGTGGGTTCACCCGTAAACGTAACTCAAAGGATCCAGTCTTTTGCAAAAAAAGGCGAGGTAGTGTTATCCGAACCCGCCTACAATTACGCAAAGGATGAAATCAGGATCAAGAAGACCTTGGACACTCGCCTGAAGGGGATACGTGATGCCGTCAAGTTGTACGTGGTAGAAAGGAATCATGAATAGTGAGAAAACTCCCCTTCTACTACGGGTACTTGGTTGCCGCAGCATGTTTTAGCATTCAGGCCACAGGCATTGGTACCTACGTTAGCTTTGGTATCTTTTTCAAGTACTTGATTGCGGAATTCGGATGGTCGAGGGCGCTCCTTTCCGGAGCCCATTCCCTGACCTTGCTCGTGGCGGGGTTCCTGGGAATCTTTGTGGGCAGGTTAAACGACAGGTATGGCCCGAGAATTGTGATGACGGCGACCGGGTTCCTGTTCGGGCTGGGATTGACACTCATGTCCGTGCTCAGAGAGGCATGGCATCTGTATCTCTTCTATGGCCTGATCGTGGGTATAGGCATGAGTTCAGTGGATGTAATTGCCCTTAGCACTACTGCCAGGTGGTTTGTGCGCAAAAGGGGCCTGATGACCGGAATAGTAAAGGTAGGAACCGGCACAGGCCAGCTCCTGGTCCCCATAGCGGCAGGCATACTGATCGTCACCTTCGGTTGGAGGAATTCATACATTGTCCTCGGCCTGGCTGGGATGTTCCTTCTTATCGGTGTGGGGCAACTCTTGCGGCGTGATCCTGCCTTTATGGGTGTGTTGCCAGACGGAGATACCGAAACACGGGCTGCAGGAAACATT
>JAFDHB010000096.1 GCA_019308985.1 Deltaproteobacteria bacterium
CGAGCCTTGGAGGTCAACATTCAAACAGGGGAAGTGGTTTGGAGTAGCAATGCCGATTCGGGGATAGATGAGTATCTTAAAGGGCGGGGGCATTTCAGTCCTTTCATCAGTGGTGCAGACCGCATGCCCAACGGCAACACGCTTATTTGCTGTGGCGCCCACGGCGTCATTTTTGAGATGACCCCACAAAAAGAGATTGTCTGGCAATTTGTCAGGGCCGAGGCAAACCATGAATCCAAAGAACACTGGGGTATTTTCAGGGCCTATCGCCACGGCCCGGAATACTGCAACCGATTCGGCGAACTGCCTTCCCCGGCCTGAAAAAGTATCATACATGGTCATTGCTGTCCAAGATAAACCTGGATTTCGTGTTTGGGCATTGAGTTTTCAATAAGTTAGGGGGCTGCTATGGGCCCTTCAGAGTTTAGGTTGTCTCTCTTAGAAGATGCTGTCCAAGACCAGGTAGTGGCAACATATCTTGGACAGGCTTTGTCTGTATCGGTAATACATTGACTGGATGTTCTATCCATTCCCATAGATCCCTGTAAGTAAACAGGTTCCAGCGAAGAAAAGCGACCAGATAAGACAGGGAGCATCCGAACTTCGATTTGAACTGGAGGTACTTGATCAGTGTCCCTTCCCGGGATGGTTGAAACCCTTCGCCTTCAGGCGAAGAAAGAGTTATAGTTGTCGCATTATGTGACTTTACAAGCTTGGAGCACATACTAAGACGGACTTGAAAGTTCACCTGATATGGATTCCCAAGTACCGGAAGCGGGTGTTGACGGAACAGGGGCCATTCGGGCGAGAGACATTCTCCGGCAAATCGCCTTGAAGCATGAGCTTGAGATTATCACAGGGAAGGTTTCCAGCGACCACGTTCATATGTTCATTTCCTACCGCCCGACGCAAAACGTGAACAAAATCATGCAGTGGTTGAACGGCATAAGCTTGCGCATATTATTGCCCGAATATCCCCACCTTCGCAAACAATTTTGGGGGAGGCGCCTTTGGGCACGCGGGTACTTGGCCGTCAGCTCCGGCAATATCACCGATGAAATGATCCAGCAGTATATCGAAGAACAACAGGGTGAGCCCGTCATTGATGACAGTCGATTTCAAATCGACCCCTCTTGAACCCCTCCTCTCATATACGAGGGGTGGTTTAGTTTTGTGAACGGCACCCTAGAGAAAAGAAAGGAGGTGAGATTCCAGAGGCGTGGATATTTAGCTGGGGCACCAAAATGTAGCTTCAATGCACAATGTCCCTTTATGACAACCACGATAAATCTTTTTAGTCAGGAGGTATGACCATGAGAAGATCAAAACTTTGCCGATCGATTATTCTTTCTTTTACTTATTTGGTTGCCGCAATCACCCTGCTAACAATACCACGGTATAGCATGGCAAAGGATAGAGTTATAGAGCTCAAGTATGCCGTGCTTGAGAGCGCTCAGTCAGCAAGGACTGTTTACGGTCATGCGCCATGGGCAAAAATGCTGGAAAAAGCTACAGGGGGCAGGGTTAAGGTCACCGTGTTTCCAAGTGCTTCCCTTGCCGGTGCCAGGCAGGTCTATGATGCAACTATTAACGGCCTGGTAGACATAGCCTATGTCGCCATCCCGCATTATCCGGGACGGTTTCCACTATCGGAGGCCTTGATACACCCGGGTTCCAATCTTTCCACACCAGCATTGGCCTCCAAGGTCGCAATGAAAATGTACAGAAAATATCCTCAGATGCAGGCGGAATACAAACAAGTAAAATTCCTTTTCATGTACGGCTTCGCCCCCATTAGCACCGCAACGGTAAAGAAGCCGATCAGGACAGTTGAAGACGTCAAAGGGCTAAGGCTTCGGGTAGCCCAGAAGGGCATAGCGGAACTTTTGAAATCAGTTGGTGCATCCCCGATGTTCATAAAGCCTGGAGATATTTTTCTCAACCTCCAGAAGGGTGTCATTGACGGCAGTGTCATGGGATGGTCAGGTCACAGGGCGTTTGGGACAATCAAGCTTGCGAAATATTTCACGGAAGTACCGGCCTTCCCGGGCCCATTTTTCTTCTTTGCAATGAACAAGAATAAATGGAATAAGCTCCCTGTTGATGTGCAGAAGGCTATCATGAGTGTTAGCGGTGATACTGGATCCAGGCACTTTGCCAAGAGCGCGGAGAAGGAGACGGAACTCGCAACAAAAGACCTGAGAAATAGTCCTGATAAGGAAATCATTACGCTGTCAAAAAAGGAGATTGATCGATGGACAGAGCTATCAAAGCCTATTCAAGAAAAGATGATCTCCAGACTGGAGTCCAAGGGACTCCCCGGAAGAGAATTCTTCGAAGACATCAAGAAACTTGTAGCGGAGTACAAGAAATAGAATAGTGTGGAAAGGGCCGCGAAAATGGGAGGATCAGATGTATACGTTGCCTTCAGGCGTGTTGTATTGGCTACCAGCCGTTTGTTTAATGTAATAGGATCGCTTGTCCTTTGCCTGATGATGCTCCTCGTGGTTTTGGACGTATCCATGCGTTTTCTGTTTAATCGACCCGTGGAAGGCAGCTTTGAGTTGGTAGAGTTCATGATGGCCGCTTTGGTCTGTTTGGGCATGGCCTACTGCGGCACGCAAAAGGGACACGTAGCAGTTGAATTCCTGGTATCTCGTTTCTCAAGAAGAGCTCAGGCAGTTATCGACTCTTTCAACTATGTCATGGGCGCGGCCCTGTTTTTTCTGATAAGTTGGAAAGGGGCTGGTCAGGCCGGTACGTTAAAGGAAAGCGGGTCAATAACTACCGTCCTTGAATTACCGCTGTATCCCTTTCTTTGGATACTGGCCGGTTGCAGTTGTCTGCTTGGAATCGTCTTTTCCTTACAGTTTCTGGATTCCCTCGTACGGGTAAGAGAAAAATGAGCTCCCTTCTGATAGGTATCTTCGGTATTGTGCTTCTGATGATCTTCCTTTTCATGAGAATGCCCATAGCCGTTGCTATGGGGGTGGTCGGGGTCTTGGGGATGAGCTTTCTTGTGGGGCCAGAGGCCGGCCTTAGTATCCTTAAAACGGCCCCATTTGCAGCCATTGCCAAATATGGATTCAGCGTTGTTCCACTGTTCATATTAATGGGCAATTTCTGTTTCCATGCGGGAGTCAGCAGGGACCTTTATTTTGCGGTAAACAAATGGCTCGGCCATTTTAGGGGTGGACTTGCAATGGCCACGGTGGGCGCATGTGCCGGCTTTGCGGCAGTCAGTGGTTCTAGCCTTGCAACCGCCGCTACCATGGGAACGGTTGCCCTGCCGGAGATGAAAAAATATAATTATTCACCAACCCTGGCCACGGGCGCCATAAGCGCAGGAGGCACTCTGGGCATTCTTATCCCTCCCAGCGTGGTTCTGGTAATATACGGCATCTTAACCGAACAGTCTATTGCTGCGCTTTTTCTTGCAGGTTTCATCCCTGGGCTACTGGAAGCCTTGTTCTATATGATTACCATTTCCATTGTGTGTCGCATCAATCC
This sequence comes from Deltaproteobacteria bacterium, assembly GCA_019308985.1. The sequence continues at coordinate 3,511 of JAFDHB010000096.1, forward strand.
TGAAGCGGGCCCAGCCGGTCCCAAATCGACTCTTCGGGAAAAGATTCTGTCCCTGAAAGACCCTTGGCCTATTCTAGCGCTGTTCATAATTGTTATGGGGGGAATATACGCGGGGATCTTCAGCCCTACAGAGGCGGCGGGAATAGGGTCCTTTTGCGCCTTTGTAATAGCCCTTCTTAGAAGAAAACTCAGCTTTCATAGCTTCTTTCTCTCTCTGGAAGATACCATGAAGGCAACCGCCATGATCTTTACCATACTTATAGGTGCAATGGTCCTTGGCTACTTCATGACTACCACAAGGCTGCCTTTTGAATTGGCTAACATTGTTAGCGGGTTGAATGTAAGTCGATATGTCATTTTGGGAAGTATCCTTGGTGTATACATCATGCTCGGATGTGTTATGATTCCAATGGCAATGGTTATCTTGACTATACCGATCGTCTTCCCCTTGATTGTCTCACAGAATTTTGATCCCATATGGTTTGGAATAATAACTGTGAGGATTTTTGAAATTGCCCAGATAACACCTCCAGTCGGAATGAACGTATTCGTTATGAAAGGTGTTGCCAATGACATTCCTATGGGAACCATATACAGGGGAATAATCCCATTCTTTATCGCTGATCTAGTGCATTTGACATTGTTGATACTCTTTCCAAAAATAGCTTTGTTCATACCTAGTCTTGTGGAATGAAACTGAATTCTTAGCCAAATCTCGAACTAACTGAACTGGGAGCGTTGTTGACCAACGTGGCCACCTGATTTCTCCGCCCCTTGTCTCATAAATCCTTGAAATGGGAGTAGTGAGCAGACGTGGTCTATTGGCCTCAGGCTGAAGCGTGCTGTTGAGGTACTGTCAAGAATTTTGTGTGAAATTTTCTTCTGCCAATCTTCTAAGAGGGGGCAGGCTCTTGCCGACTTTTCCGATAGGTTTTGATTGCCAGTTGACCTCCATCTTAAGACAGATGAAAGCAAGTAGTGTATAACAGGACATCTCTCCAGCGAGGATCTCCCAGCCTGAGGCGGGCAGGCATGGACTTTGTCCTGCGCTTGAATTCCTTGTTGACTCTTTCTACAGCATTGGTGGTTCTCAAGGAAATCCACTCGTCTTCGGGAAAGTCCAGATACGTGAGACAAGAGTCCAAAGACCTTTCCAGACATTTCACTGCTGATGGGATCTCCTTTTCCCACCTGGCTTTGAATTTTTCAAAAAACTCCAGTGCCTTTTCCCTTGAGGAGGCATAGAAGATGGAGCGCAGCTCATCAGCTACCATCTTTTTCAGCTTTCTTGGGACCTTGGCTAGAACATTGCGGCTCACATGTACCTGGCAGCGCTGGATTCGGGCTTTAGGGAACTCTTCCTTAAATACCTTCTCTAAACCAGGTAAGCCATCCATGATCCCCAATTTCACCCGGGATAAGTCTAGCCCCCGTCTCTTAAGATCCTTGAAGAATTCTCTCCAGCTAGAAGCAGACTCCTTGTCCCCTGCCTGCAGCCCTAATACCGTGCGCCGTCCATCTTCCCTTATCCCTATGGCTACTAGAACGGGCACCCTCTCTATGCTTCCATCAATCCTCATAGGAAAAGTAACACCATCGACAATTATGTATTTGATCTCTTCCTGGCTCAGGTCCCGCTCTCTCCATGCCTCAACAGCATCCCTGAGTTGCTGGGCGGCCTTGCTAACCTCGCTATGGGACAAGGCCCTGCCAATAAGCCGCCTTGACATTAGGGCCAGGGTACGGGTACTTATCCCTGAGAGAAACATCACACACATGTCTTCCCGAAGAGCATCTTCGTACTGCTTGGTCCGAGGGGTCACCTGGGTCTTGAACTGCCCCTTGCGGTCCCTTGGAACATTTACCTGCACTTCCCCAATCCCTTTCAGGGTGAAGTGCCTGCCGTAGGAGCCATTGCGATGGTTACTCTCGCCCTCAACACGCTCATAACGACCACGGCCCAGAAAATTGGTCAGCTCCATGCCCATAAGCGTGGACAGGTATTCGCCAACCCCCTGCTTGACGTTCTCCCGGATCATCTCAAACAGGCTCTCGGGTTGTTGACGGATTTGGTTGATAAGTTCCACAGCCTCTGCTACACTTACTTCCAGTTTCATGGGCGCTTCTCCTTTCTTCATTGCTTTTTTCGCAACAAAACCTTTACTGGAAAAGCGCCTTTTTTTCTACCGTCCCAGAATTTACACAAAATATTTTACACTACCATTAGCTTCAGCAGCTGGCGTCTTAATCTTGTGAGATCATTTATGTCTATGCGGACGTACCACTCCTCATGTTAGTTTGACGATATCTCTTTCAGAAGAGGCTTCGATCTTAAGGGTCTCAAACAGCTTCTCCTCCCACGACAATGCTTTAGAGCCATCTTTTAAGGCTACCATCCTAAAGTCTCTATTTCGACCAAATCGGAGAAATCGCCCCCATCGTTGCCCAAAAATCTGCTGGTTTGCAGGCAAATCGTAGTTGATGCATTCATCAACGTATTCTAAGGCAACACCCTCTGATGCAGCTTCAGTGGCGATAAGCACTCCGCCTTTCGCCCTAAAACATTTCAGGTTACACATACGCTCAGCGGCCTTTAAAGCCCCCGTAATAGACCACACTTGCAACCCAACATCCTGTAAACTTGAGGTAAGGTACTCAGCAGTTCTAGCAAAAGAACACCAAATACAAAGGTGCGATTTAGTTTTTCCTGTAAAAAACTTGTTTATGTAAGAAAGGACAGTCTCCAACTTGGAGTCAACAGGAAGCTCGTCTATTTGGTCTAATATTCTTTCCAAAGTCACATATAATTCAAGGAATTCTTCCGCCCTTACGATCATAATCTCTGACAACTCTTCGACAGCTTCGAGTTCCTCTGATCCAGTAAAGATATCTTCCTGCATACTCGCTAAATCTTCGCTAGTCCACGGCACATTATGAGCAATTTTGTTGCGCAAGTGCCTCCACCTGACTATAAGCTTCCGCAAAATTCCCTCCAGCGCATAGAGACTTGAAGAACCTGCTCTAAGGATATTTCTTTCCTGCAACTTGCCATATGGAAAATTATTTGGGAGCCGAGCTGCGAAATCCTGTAATTCGCGGAAAAAGCGTCTCTCCTCCTCCGTTCTATAGTAATAGACTAGCGCTACATTCTTCTCAAACTGAGGAAAAACCAGACGCCCCTCCCAGTCAACAACTTCCCTATTTACCACTTTAGTAATCACGTTCTCAAATTGCTGAGGTATAGCACTTAACAATAGCCCACGATGCGACACATTTGTCTTCCTCAACCGCTCCAATAAGGCCCTGCGCTTCCCCTTTGATAATAGATGACTTTCGTCAAATATTATGAGGTCCCAAGTCACTTTTTCAAGCTTTGACACCATATCCTCCCGCTTCGCTAAATCGACACTCATCAAAATGACTGAAGGAACCGGCCATGGATTCTCACCGACAGGGACATTTGACTCAAGCTCCAAGTATGTTTTGCGATCAACGATTAATGGGCAAAGAGTACACTTATTCATCTGTAAGAATTCCAAAATTTCGTGATTCCATTGCTCCAAGAATGCGGCGGGAGCTAGGACCAAAATTCTTTTGTCTAAATCCTCTTCAAGTTCATAAGCAACTAGACATGCCCCCAGATGGGTTTTGCCCATTCCAACAGACATTACGATCTCCCAGTATTTCTCGTCTTCGGATTCAACAAAACTTAGAGCAACTTCTGCCTGGAATGGGAGCAATCCTTTGCCACGGAAATACTCTAGATTAACTTTCCTACTCATTTTCGGCGACCTTTTTCCTTCCGACCACTTTTCTAATTCTTACTAGCAGCCAATCCCTTACGCCACGCAGTAGCTCGTATTCTTCTACGGTAATTTCTCTTCTAAAATGGAACACTATATTGCGCAACTCAGGTATTCGTTTCAGCTTTGTATATACGAGATTTGAGTTCCCTCCAAATGCGCTTTTGAACCTCTCCCAAGTTCCCCTAAACCTTAGGAGCATTACATAGTCGTTCATGCTAAGGTCTTCAACACACGTGGGTAATGCACGTCCTGAGTCTTCATAATGATTTTTCAACGACCTTTCGATGCAATCCCTTAGCTCCTGTTCGCTCACTGAAACTCTTATCAACTCCCTAGTTGCCAACTCAATTTCTCGTAGCATGATATACGGACTGGCCACTTCGTAAAAATATCGGAGCGCATCAACGGCAGTCACTATCCCCTGAAGTCGAGTCTCTGACCCGACAAGTACAGCATCCTTTATGTCAAATTCGTCTAAAAGCGCCGTCAGTTCATCCGTGATTCGAGCGAATCTAAGGTTTTCCAGAAATTCATCCACTTGTAAAGACAGAATCGTTCTTTCACCTTCCGGTAGGACAAGAAGCCCTTGTGCGAGAGACCTATACGAGAACACTCCCAATACCTCGTCACCCGCTACGACCGGAACCTGGCTAATGTTCCGCTTATGCATAACAGCCAGTGCCTCTGCCACGGGTTTTTCCGGGGGAAACGTTAGCAGCTCTTGTTCCTCTGGCAAGACCTGTTTAACTCGATGGAAAAGATCTTTTAGTGTCCGCTCTTTCATCTTTTGTTCACTCTTGGGCCAGCTCAGCGGTTTTACGCCCTGTCGCTCTTCTGGTAACTTCACCAAAATCTCTCAAGGCGAACGCCCCCTAACAATTCCGAGAAATTTATTCCATCAAAGAAAACCCCTCTAAACAGCATGTTGTGGTTGTGTGATTGCGTGTGTGGTTGGGAGCGGGCCATGCTGTCATATTGATTTTTGATCATTAATATTCCAGAAGTAGCTGTTATCGAGGCCTATATTGTACGCTAGCTACGGTCAAATCTAACACTTACCTCATACCATTTCTTTGGTAACAGGATCCACCACCTTTATTCGTTCGATTCTCTTAGTGTCCTCTATCTCGGAAGGTGGTACTATCTTCCCAATATCGTCGTAGAAAAAGCTCAGGCCATAAGCAACAGCCAACCGATGATACTCGTTTTGCCTCAACCCCTCCGCTCGTAGGTTCTCAGGCTTTGTAAGAGATCTCGATTGGAATCTGGCTATTTCATAATTCTTTAGCATGTCTTCAGCCTTTCTTACCAGTTGCTCTTTAAAGATCGACAAGTTAGCCCCGCCACCACACAGGAAGAGTGGTACTCCCGACTTCCATTCTGAGGCATTGGGATCTTTTTTGGTGTAACTTATCGCAGCAACTCGACTAATCGCCTTTTTGGCTTCTTCAAGAAAACAGCGGTCGGCTTCGACTAAAGATCTGTCCAACGCGGGAGGGACATACTTATCAGGTGAACTTGGTATTTCAGGAAAAGTCTCGTCTATCTTGCTGAGTTCCGTAATCCAGTGATCAAGGTATTTTTTTGCATAATCCAAACGGTAATCATGGAGTTTCTTGCAGGCATAATCACAGACTTCGGCCCAGAGAAACCCGTATTCGTCCCCCCCTTCTGTAGATTCTAAACGAAATGTGGCTATATCCATTGTTCCCGCACCAACGTCAACAATCATATGAAGGCCGCTCTGTCTTCGGTAAGATCTGGCATAACTTGCTACCTCTGCGGCTACCTCTGGCACGATATTGATTACACCTGGATTTAGTCCTGGGTCGAATTCCCCAGCCATAGCTTTCGCAAAGGCATCATTAGCTGCATGAACAGTAACCGGTCCTTCTTGAATTGATAGCCACCACCCCGCATAGGCTGCGCGTAAGAATGCCACGTAGATGCTCCGATCGTCATAATTTCGAGTAGGAATGCCAAGGTTGAAATGCCACCTTATGCTATTTTTTCCATAATCAGTTTGAAAATTCTCCAGAAACCACAGCCGCGCCTTGCGTAGTGCCAATGCTATATATGCAGAAACTAAGGCGGAGACGTTAGTCTGCAGCCGACTTTCAGCCTTTACATGGGCGGATCTTTCTGGATTCGTCATGAGCTGGTACTTCAGCCCTCCCCTGCCTTGCTCATTAAGGCCTGCAATCTTACACTCACCATGCTTGGTAAACCCTAGCTTTGTTGGCAGCAAGTACACATTGTTTTGATGCCCCTTATCAACGAAAGGAACGGCAAACGCATTCCTCAGAATGGTATCCTGGAGCACGATTTTCGTGCAGGAGGTGCCAAAATCAAAGCCGATGACAATATCGCTAAAATCGTTTCCCCCAGAAGTAGAGAATTGCGTTGCATTCTCCTTAAAAGCCATAAATCCCCGATCCTCCCAGAATAAACTTACTTGCGGACGCACCTTTTGTGAAGGTTAAATGACTTGAATCAGGCCGACACATAGTTCCTCACATTTATGTTGCAAAGACCGTCGTTTATTGATCTCCATTTTTTTCATTTCAATCCTGTTTTTAAGAGCCTGCATCTTGCCTTCAGTTGCTTTTGCCAATGAATCGCGACCGGTACGAAGGTGACCATCTTTGACCTCTTGCAATCTCGTAATCTGGTTGGTCAGGTGCCTATCTAGGGCGTTTTCTTGAATATCCGCCCGATCGTTATTCTCGTCTTCAAGCTGGGCCACATATTGTTCATAGCGTTTATAAGAGTGGCTCAAACAACGCTCCGCTAACTCAGCAGCTTTCTTCAGATCAACCAGATTCGAAGCAGCAAGCCAATCTATTCCATTCACCGCAGCAGTTGTCACAAGTCGTTCAGCATCGTTTTCACTTAGGAAATGATCCACATTCTCCATACTCGTTGCAGCAAAAAACAAACGCTCTCGCTCCTGGATTCCTCGCAACGACCATCTTTGAATCGAAAACACATAGACGCTAGGATGAATCATGGGGCAATGGGTTTGGGATAAAGACAGGCTTACAGCGGGATAATAGGAATCCTTCAATGAATTTATTTTTTTGCTGACAAATCGAATGAACGGGTGGAATTGACTGATAATCTCCTCCCGGCCAACAGAAGCAACACTGACTCTGTTTTCAAAACGGCACCTGACTGGAGTAGAAACTGACCGGGTCAGTCTCGTCAAATGTGATATACGTTCCTGCTCAAGAAATTCTCGTAAGTCGTATTTGGCTTTGTTGGACAAGTCAATGTCGAATACCAGATCGTGGTCAGAAACTTGCCTTATTTCACAACCGGGATAATTCTTTTGCAAGAAATCACGAACATAGATCCAAAGGTCATGGGCAGTAATCCACCGGTTAAGCTCTCTGGCAGCACGCACCTGATTTATGATGTAATCACCATGGGCAATCAGTTTTGCTGACTCTTCCTCAAGTCTCTCCTCTTCCTTTCTTATGTTCACTAGGGCCTGAGCTGTTTGCTCAATCCTGGAATCCTCTTGTTCTGCCGTGAGGCGGCTACTGAGCAAGTCCATAGTCAGCTTGCGGATCTCATCGCCTAGAACGGCCTCCAGCCCTCCCAAGGCGCGTTCAAATATTTCCAATCTCGCATACAGCCTTGAGTAGATTTTTTCATCAATGGTATCCTTCGCCAGGATATTCCAAACAAGGATTTTGGGTGACTTCTGCCCTAAACGGTCTATCCGGCCTATTCTTTGCTCGACTCGCATAGGGTTCCATGGCAGATCATAGTTGATGAGGACTCTACAGAATTGAAGATCTATACCTTCGCTTGCCACTTCAGAAGAGAGCAGCACATTAGGACCGACAGGGTTTTGGAAATCTTTAAGTATAGCATTCTTGTCTAGGTCTGGACCTCCCATGAGAAGCGTACACCGAAACCCTTCTTTTTCCAAACGTTCGTAAAGATAAAGAAGAGTTGGTCGAAAATACGAAAATAGAACAATCTTTTCTTCAGGATGCTCTGTCAGAAGTTTCTTGAGCACTTCAACCAGTCGATTGAATTTTGAATCATTTTTCCAGAGTTCATCAAGATCCCCCAATTCATGGGCTCGGGTAATAATCTCCTGAACAATAGGACCCGGTTGCTCAATGTCATTCAGGTGAGCGCCGAGATCCTCAAACATCAGACTCTCAAACTCCTCACCTCTCCGCTGCCACTCTCTTAGGGCAGCGGGCATAGAACTCGCAATTTGCCTTTGCGGCATTACCAAAAGAAATCCTTCGTGCCGTTGATACCGTCCGCAAAAGTCACGCACCAGGTTAGTAACCGAATCATAGAACTGACGCTCTACTTCAGAAAGAGTGACTGTCTCACGAATCGCTTCACGGATAACCCTCCACTCAGTGACCTCTCTTTTTCGTGTTCTATTCACGATGTTTCCGAGCAGATTCATGGTTTCTAAGCGGAAGGCAAGTTCACTGCGGTACTCTCTATCGGCTAACTGATCATCTGTCGGAGGGTTTTCCAATAATCCCAAAAGTTGGCGATTGTTGTGCATATAAGGGTGTTCCCTCGCTTGGTTTAGCATGTCTATAAAACGTTCTGAACTCAGGCAATGCGAAATAACCTGCTCGCGTAGCCTTATCAGAGGAGCATTAGCCTCTAAGATGGAATCAAAGACCAGGGGCTGGTTGAATGTATCTTCATCAACGAGATTAAGAAGTTGATACAAATCTTGATTTCTCAGGTGAACGGGGGTGGCAGAGAGAAGAATAACATGTTCCGAGACGTGACGCAGAAGGCGTCCAAGCTCGGCGGATACGGTTTCTCTGTTTCGCATGTAATGGGCTTCGTCGATAATCAAGAGATCAATGAGGGGCTCTTCATCTGAGTGATCGTCCAAGAATCTAGCTAGCCTGGAAGAGGTCGAAAGCTTGTTTATATCCTCTTCTTTTCGCCACCCTTTCCCAGGCCTGATTCCTTGTAGACTGCTGATAATTGCAAAGTTTGCATAAGGGCCTTGGCCGATGGATGTTTCTAGTTGAGTCAATAGTTCTTTCGCGTTGAGGATTTGGGCATCGATTCCAAATCGGTTTCTCAGCTCCAGCTGCCATTTTTCCCTCAGCATTGCCGGACATACAACCATGAGACGACGAGCATCGATTCTGGCACGCAACTCAGTCCAGATAAGCCCAGCTTCGATGGTTTTTCCTAATCCTACTTCATCTGCTATAAGAATCCCATTTCCTGGAGATTCAAGGAATCTAATCACAGGCTTGAATTGGTAAGGATAGAAATCAGTATGAGTCGTATCCATACTGTAGATCAGGTTTGCCAGTCGCCCGCTCAACCTAATGTGAGTTAGATTCTGACGAAGGTCAGCGCTTCTTCCCAATTTTCCCAGCACCAAAAGTTCGATCGGATCATGGAGATCCTGGTCAGGCTCCAATTGATCCTCAGGGATAAACTGCGGTCCATCCGGGAATATGACTTGAACAAACTTTATTTCCCCTCGCTGACGAAAATGGCTTGTTAAAACGCCCTTTCTCCCTGGATCAGCTTTAAGGCGCACGGTATCTCCTGGTCCCATTATGAAACCTCCCAAATGCTTTACCGTGGCTCAGGTGTGAGCCATGGTAGCCTGTAATGCCCTTGAGATTTGTCCTATTGGGAAAATAACGGTTTTGCTCTCCGCAGCACGATGAATAGCATCTGCGGCTCTAAGTCGGCTTCAGCCCTAGCTTTGCTACGGACCCTTTTTACGAATTGCGCAACTTGCCTCGGTATCGCCGATTAGATGCACTAGTCATATATACAATAATCTACATATCAAAGGACGAAGGAATCTTACTACGATACAAGCACTGAATCACTCAAGGACTTCTAGGAGTTCAGCAACGACTCGGACCCTGCCCTCTTCTTCGCATGTCAGCTCGATGGGCTGAAAGTCAGGATTGGTAGGTTTTAAAGTGATCTTGATATGTCTCCATGTTCCGTCTTCTGATGTGATCTTTTCGCTCTGATAGCGCTTTACCGTGTAACGGCTCCCAGTCTCCGGATCCAGAGGGTCATCACTGTCGACCAGCACTATTTTGCCCTGTCGTGTTCCGGGGACCGGTGCGGA
>JAFDHB010000296.1 GCA_019308985.1 Deltaproteobacteria bacterium
ACGAAAAAACACGGCCGCAAAGAAAAGAGGATATGAGCGAGGGAACCACTTCCTGAAATATGCATATCGGGAGGTATAGAACCTCATTCTTGAATCCAGACCTTGTCCCACGGTCTTGCCTTGAGCATGGTAGATTTCCGCGCAGGGGACAAAGTATATCTTCCAACCGGCTCGCTTCATCCTATAGGCCAGGTCCGTTTCCTCAAAAAAGAAAAAGTACCGCTCATCAAATGGGCCTACTTGGTCAAGGGCCTTTTTGCGCACTATCAAACATGCCCCAATGCAAGAATCGACCTCTATGGGATTTTCATACCTCTTCCTCTTGCTGGGGAACTTGCCTGGCATTAGGACCCTGAGCAGGGTTTCGTTTGACAGCAGGGAGAGCAGGGAGGGGAAATTTGCAATGGAGTTCTGTTTGGACCCGTCCGGGTTCAATAGCTGGCCACAGGCAAGTCCTGCGACCGGGTTGGATTCCATGAACTCATAGAGATGCCCTGCGGCGCTCTCTTTCAGTTTGGTGTCAGTATTCAACAACAGAATATACCGCCCCTTGACCCTCTTGAAAGCGATGTTGTTCGCTGCTGCAAAACCCAGGTTTTCCGCATTTTCTATGACATTGACTTCCGGATAAAGATCCTTGACGGCCTGGACGCTGCCATCGGTCGATGCATTGTCCACGACCCAGACTTCAAAGGCGAGATCCTCGACAGTCTGAAAAATTGATGCCACACACTCCAGGAGAAGCTCTTTGGTATTCCAGTTGACAATAACAAAGGAGATGTCCAAAGTCATTTCTTCCCTCATTCAGGGGTAGCTCCTGCACCCGCGGCCACAATCCATAGCCCTAACCTAAACCGAAGAATTTATATTTGAGACCAGGGATTGTCAAATCTAATGTTGATGAATGTGGAAAGCCGCGTTTTTGAGTATACCAAAATAGATGCGTCGATCCAAAACTTGATGAAACCGCCGAAGTTCTCAAAGGTATTTATCTACACGTGGATTGACTTGGCCTCCAATGTCCTGATACTCTATTTACCCAGGCATCCAGACCCTTCTGTCGGACCACCCCACTGGGAATAAACGGCATAATCCGATGATTTTTTGCCAGCAAAATAGATAGCTACGAGTTCTTGATGTGAAGCTGACCCTTCATAAGTATATTCTTAGTGAGATTTGGCCCACTTTTCTCACTTGCCTCCTCGTGTTCGTGTTTATTGTCCTGGCCGCCAGGATGATGAATATCATGGAGTGGGTCCTCAACCGTGGAGTACACCCCGTTCTTCTCCTAAAGATGATCATCTATCTTATGCCCAGGGTGCTCCTGTTCGCATTGCCGGCTGCCAGCCTAATGGCGGTATTTCTGGCGTTCCTGCGCCTGTCCGGGGACAACGAGATCCTGGCCCTCAAGTCGTCCGGCATAAGCCTTTATCAGATGCTCCCGCCTGTGCTGATTGTCTCACTGCTGGTCTTTTCAATGGCTATTCTCCTGAGCCTTTTTGGTACCCCGTGGGGAAACAGGTCCTTTAAGGATCTCGTGTTCAAGATCGCCCAGTCAAAGGCTGATCTCGGATTGAAGGAACGGGTATTTTGCGAGCCATTTGACAATATCACTTTTTATATCAATAGCTTATCATCAAGAGATCGAATGATGAAAAACATTTTTCTGGTTGATCGCCGGGAGAAATCCGCCACGAATACCATAGTGGCCAAGGAAGGGAGGATTTTGCTCCATCCCAAGGCAAGGATAATCACCATCCAGTTCAAGGAAGGGACCATATTCAGCGTGGGTGAAGGGTTCGATACGGTCAGGACCGTAGGGTTCGACAAATACAACATCAATATTGGGCTGGACGATATCATGCCTTCCATCTCTTCAAGGGAAAAGTCTCCAAAGGAGATGTCCCTTGGAGAGCTCATGGACGGCATCAAGAAGGGAATAAAGGATGAGACGGGCCACAACGAGATGGTTATTGCCCTGATGGAAAAATTTACCATACCATTGGCGGTATTTTTTATGGGAATCATCGGGGTTCCCTTGGGGGCGCAAATACAGGCAAGGGGACGTTTTTTGGGTATCCTGATCAGCCTGCTCGTGTTTTTCCTTTACTACATCACACTCGCCGGCGTGAGGAGTATCGGAGAGACAGGGGCCTTGCCTCCCCATGTAGGTCCCTGGTTGCCTGTGATATTTCTCTTCTTTTCGGGGGGGTATTTTATTTACAGGGCTGCGAACGAACGCCCTTTGCCTATCCTGGAAAGGGTCATTTTCAAGCTCACCCACTCCACCGGGGACAGGTAAGATGAGAATCCTGGCGAGATATCTTACAGGCGAATATCTAAAGTCTCTGATACTCTGTGAAGCGGTCCTTTTCTTTATCTACCTCGTCATAGATTTCCTTCAGAAAATTGACAATCTTATCGAGGCACAGGTTCCAAAGAATCTCTGGTTCCTCTATTTTCTTTACAAAAGCCCTCTGATCCTAGTTCAGATGTTGCCGCCCGCGGTCTTGATCGCGGTAATAGTG
>JAFDHB010000297.1 GCA_019308985.1 Deltaproteobacteria bacterium
GACAATCCAGGCACTGGAAGTGTATTAGAATTGGAGGGAGACTGTATCATGGATATACTGGACGCGATCAAGACAAGAAGGAGCACGAGGGCATTCCTCGACAGGCCCTTGGAGAGGGCTGTCATGGAAGAGTTGCTCTCATTGGCCACCCAGGCACCGTCCGCGATAAACATTCAGCCTTGGGAAATGTACGTCGTGTCGGGGGAAGAAAGAAAGAGGTTGAGCAAGATCCTGGTGAAGAGGATGAGGGAGAGAAATATCTCCTGTGGGCCTGGTGCAACCAGGCGACTCCCCGAGCACTTCATGAAACGGCAGAGAGAGCTTCTCGAAAGTATAGCCCCCAATCTCCCGGGAACCCTGGATTTTCAAGACTTCATCAATGAAGGTAGCTGCAACTTTTACGAGGCGCCGACAGGGATCATCGTGACAATAGATGAGGTGTTCTCAAGCGCTCGATTGACGGATATCGGGGTCCTGGTAGGATACCTTGTGCTTGCCGCCCACGGGCTGGGCCTGGGGACCTGTCCTATCGGTCTGATTACCGCCTTTGAAGATGAGATCAAGGAGTTCCTGAACATCCCGGAAGAGAAGAAGATCGTAATAGGCATCGCCGTGGGTTACAGGGATCCGGAGGCCCCGGTGAACAGATCCGTTTCGCAGAGGGCGCCCCTCAGTGAAGTGGTTCGATGGAGGGAATAAGAAGATAGTGAGCAGTGAGCAGAAGGACAGAAGACCGAAGACCGATGACGCGCTGAATTTTGAACCTTGAACTTTGAACCCTGAACCTTGAACTTTGAACCCTGAACCTCTCCTCTGTAGGAGCAACATGTTGTTGCGATCCAGGGAATGTTTGAGGTTGGAGGTCTGAGGTTAGAGGCAGGAGGAAAGTGAGCAGTGAGCAGTGAGCAGCCGGAAAGACGACCGACGACCGTGGACCGACGACGCGCTGAATTTTGAACCTTGAACCCTGAACCCTGAATTTTTTCCCATGAAAAAGAGCTCAAAATTCGCTTACGTTTGTCAGGGCTGCGGGTACCAGGCCCCCAAGTGGCTCGGCAGATGCCCTGATTGCGGGCAGTGGAACAGCCTCGTGGAAGAGCCGGTGGAGCCCTTGGCTAGGAACGGCACTCTATCAGCGATGGGTAAGCCCTTGCGGGTCAAGGATATATCCCTAGACCCCGAATTGAGAATAAGAAGCGGAATTGCAGAGTTTGACAGGACCCTCGGCGGCGGCATAGTGCCGGGTTCCATGGTTCTCGTGGGAGGGGATCCGGGAATTGGAAAATCAACACTCGTGCTTCAGGTTGCCGCCCTGCTGGCAAAAAAAGGGGTCAGGGCCCTGTACCTTTCAGGAGAGGAGTCCGCGCAGCAGATTAAGATGAGGGCTGAAAGATTGGGCATAAACCCGGATAACCTGTTCATCCTAAACGGAACCTGCGTGGAAGAACTCTTAAGGCGCCTTGAAGATCTCGACCTTGGCTTGCTGGTAGTGGACTCGGTGCAGACCGTGTACACGGAGACCATACCCTCGGCGCCCGGGAGCGTGGGGCAGGTGAGGGAGGTCTGCACGAGGCTGCTGAACTGGTCCAAGAGCACGGGCGTCCCCACCTTCTTGATAGGACACGTGACCAAGGAAGGGGCAATCGCCGGTCCAAAGGCCCTCGAGCACCTGGTGGATACCGTCCTTTACTTGGAAGGCGATGCGGCACATGCCTTCCGCATACTGCGTTCCGTAAAAAACAGATTTGGCGCCACGAACGAGATCGGGGTCTTTGAAATGAAGGACAGGGGCCTGGAGGAGGTGGGAAATCCCTCCCGCATATTCCTCGAAGAGAGGCCAGAGGGCGCTGCGGGATCCGCTGTTATCCCTTGCATTGAAGGGACTCGTCCCTTGCTGGTGGAAGTCCAGGCTCTGGTAGGTCCTAGTCCCCTGGGAATGCCGCGGAGGACTGCCATAGGAGTTGATCATAACCGTATTTCCATGCTGGTCGCTGTCCTGGGGAAGAGGATGGGTGTGGAAATGGGAGATCAGGATATCTTCGTTAACGTGGCAGGCGGCCTAAGAGTCTCTGAGCCGGCAGCGGATCTTGGCATAGTCTGCGCCATGGTTTCCAGCTTCCTGGACAAGCCCCTGGACGACAACCTGGTGGTCTTTGGAGAAATCGGCCTGGCCGGGGAAGTCAGGGGAGTAAACCAGCCGGAAATGAGGCTGAGGGAGGCTCAAAAGCTGGGCTTTTCACGCTGTCTCCTTTCCAGGCGCAACATGGAGGGCGCACGGGGCTTTGGAGCCATGGAATTGGTTGGGGTTGAGTCCGTCAGGGGGCTGCTGGACGTCCTCTATTGACAAAGAGGTTCAGGGTTCAAGGTTCAGGGTTCAAGGTTGATGAATTCGTAAAAAGTCAAAGTTGAGATGGCAAAGTAAAAAGCTTCAAGTTCAAGGCGCGCGAATCTCGTGTGATGAGGCGTACTTAGCGTACGCCGCAATCACAACGAGATGAAGCGCAACGCAGAAATTGGAC
>JAFDHB010000097.1 GCA_019308985.1 Deltaproteobacteria bacterium
TTTTCTAAACTCCAATAAGCTTTATGCTCCATTCAAAGACATAGACATCGTCACACTGACAGATAGCAATACCGGGCAAAGCATTCAAAAATCAGTGCAGTTACCCGCAAGCACCGTGAAGCTTCTGGAAAGAATTGGAATGTCTCACATTGCTCCACGCCAGTAAAACTAAAGGGTTCAAGATATGTGTAGTCGCAGAACTAATATTAGCAAGCATCTGAAATCATTACTTTTTGCTTGTTGAGTCCGGAACCTGGGTTGTATGAAGCGAAGGAGGAGATTGTCCGTAGATAGACAACCACTAACTTGTGCTGGCCTCAGAGGAGTTTGAACATTACATTGGTCAGCAAGTTCACTAGGCTTGCTATTCGAGGGAAAACAAAGCGTAGCTAAGTTTATTATCTCATGTTTCGGATACGAATTTCGATATCCTTCTCGTCCTTAAGAAGTTGTACTATCTTTGCTGTGTCCGTTTTGCCGAAATGGTAAGGGTAGAGCACCTTCGGCCTGAAGGCCTTTGCTGCATCAGCAACCATCTCCGGTGTCATGGTATAAGGGAGATTCATGGGCAAGAAAGCTATGTGGATGTCACTAAGGGCCTTCATCTCAGGGATGTTTTCGGTGTCCCCCGCCACATAGACCCTCTTGTCTCCAAAGGAGATGACGTAGCCGTTTCCTACTCCTTTAGGATGGTAAGGTTTTCCCGGGCTACGCATATGAACAAGGTTGTAGGCGGGAACCGCCTCGATCCTGAGGCCTCCAATTATCTTGATATCTCCGTTTTTCATCACCACCCCCCGTCTACCGAGGCGTTCTGAGCAGGTTTCGGTTAGCACGAGAATGGTATTTTCAGTGGAGATCGCCCTTATGGCATCCGGGTCGAGGTGATCTCGGTGGTGGTGGGTCAGAAGAATGATGTCCGCTTTGGGTAGCTTGGAATAGTCAGCCAGCCTGATCCAAGGATCGACATGAATTACCTTTCCGGCAAATTCAAACATAAGGGTTCCGTGACCTATAAAGGCAATCTTCAGGTTTCCTTGCGAGGTGGGAATGGAGTCTGTCTGGAAATCTTGCTGGGCTATCGATGTGAATGGGAGAAAAAAGAACACAAGAATACCCAAAAACAATAGCTTCTTCATTTTGGACCTCCTTATCTTGTGTCAAAAACTCAAAAATAGGGGAACTGACCCACTGGGGAAAAACCTCCCATGGACCCTTTGCCCATGTTACTGAACAAGCCTTGGATCATTGTCTTATTGAGTCATATATGGGCCTCTATCCGAAAGCCCGGGGATATTACCGAGTCTAAATGGTATTTCCAATTTGTCAAACAAAAAGCAGAGGCCGGTGTCAATAGGCTGTTGCCCAAAGCCTGATCTACGATGATCAGTGGTCCCTGGGGGTCTTTTCACAAGGCTCAATATTTCTCTTGTGCTGTTTTCACGCCCCCATTATCCCTATAGTGCATTCTCCATAGGGACTAGAGAGACGGTGGCTCCGGCGAAGATGATCTCCTGGGGCTACTGTGGCCTTGGATCAAGTGTTTGGTGCCGTTGGTACCGCCTGGGAGAAATTTGATTGAACCTTGTGAAAAGACCCCCAGGGACCACAAGAGCAAATACCCTGATGCTCTATCTTTTTGACCTCTCTAGAAATGTGACGCAACGATTTGGGTAACAGCGTGTTAATGGGTGACCCCTAGTGGCAGCGAAGAAGGCCAACTGAGGAAACCAGGGGTTAGTATGGCCTTGAACTCGTCCGGATCATGATCGCCTGTGAGCATAAGAACCTCCATGGTTTTCGACACCCTCCTTAGTCGATGACAATGATCTCCTTGGGGGTTCTGTGGAGACAACTACCGCGACCGTCAGGCCCGATGATGTAGTTGTCGCACACGGTGGCCCAAACCGTATCGGTCATGGCAGCGGGATGCACGGTGATGTTCATCCCTTCCTTGATGGTCATGGTTTCATCTTTTAAGAAGAGCGGCCTTTCCACCAGGTCATAGCCCTGCCCGTGGGCATACAGACGTAATTCGGGTTTGTAGGCGGCCTTGGTAAGGAATTCATTATTGGCCTCGAGTATTTCCGAGGGCTTTGCCCCGGGTTTCAGTAAGTTCAGCGTGTGTTGCTGGGCCTCCACGGCATAGCCGAAGGCATCCTGGAGTTCCTGGGACGGTTCGCCTAGTGAGAACATACGGGCGATTTCCGTGTAAAGCCCGCCGGGGCCGTTCACTTCGATGAGGACGGAGACCTGATCTCCCTCTTGGATCATCCTGTTTTGATACCTTCTGTGCTGGAAGGGCGCGGGAACGCCCTTGGGCCCAGAGCCCACGAGCACCAACTGCCTCTCGCTTCCCTTGAGGGTTACGATATAATGGGCTTCGGCGTACACCTCAAAGTCCCTCATGCCGGGTTTTATCTTATCCCGCAAATAGTCGATGGCCTCGTCCTGAAGGGCAGCGGTTTCCTGGATGAGCTGAATTTCCTCCGGGCTCTTAACGGCCTTGATGTTGTCAATGGGCTCCGTCATGTCGACGAATGTGGCCCCCGGAAGGTATTTCATCAAGTGATCGAAAAAGTTGATGGGGAAATAGGATTTGCCCACCAGCCCAATGACAGGATCCTTTTTCTCTATGGCCCGCACCGTCAATTCGGCGTCGTAGGTATGGGTGTAATGGGCCGAAGGAAAATACGGGGCTCCAAGCCTCTGCTTCACCCCGTGAACGGCCCAAGGCGGAGGCGGTGGATTTCCAGGGGGAAAGGGTCCGCAACTTATCATGGTCATCTCGTCATCGAGGGGGAAGATGACGGTCACGGGATAGCTGTGTCGTGCGGGTATGTCCGTAAACCATCTGATGTAGCCCCCCAAGAATTCTTCATCGTTCCTGGCCACAAGGTAGTCCACCTTGTGCTCTCGCATGACCTCCCGTGCCAACGACCACCTTCTTTCCAACTCCTCCTTGGAAACCGATTTCGTCAGTCTTTCTTTGGGGTCAAACATGGTTGCTCCTCCTATTGTATTTTTCAGTATAAAAGGCTTGGCCGCTTTTTGACCTACCGTGGCAGGCCCCGTGTATACTTATTTGCCGTTTCACAAGGTGAAATATAAGTTCGATATGCTCGGTTTTTATCAGTCTCTTGGTCCTATGTCAATGAATTCCCTTCGATCATCATACACTGTTGGGGGGAGTGTTATACCTTGTCTCTCCGTTCCTGGTTAATCAAAACTTTTGGTCACCTGGCTTTTTGTAAACAAACCTCGGAATCACATGCAGTGATATCCCTGGATTAATCCAGACCAGTTTTCAGTTTCCAAAAATCTTCACCCTTTGAAAACCATCTCTTGCTAACGCCTCTGATTCTCCAACACATCACAGCATCACCCATTTTGCCTACATCCTACGTTGTGGCATACTTTTTCTTGACACCGCTCAGGATTTATGCTTTCGTTCTCCAGGAACAGCAAGTTATTTCACGACCACCTCACGTATCACGGGACAAACACGCAAGCAGGTTCGCAACAAAGATCCAGCGACTGAGAAATGAAGCTGAACAAGCCTTAGCCGGGATACAGGAGGCCGCTAGAGGGGCGCGGTAAGCCCAGGAAGAAGCCCAACACTTGGCCGCCAAGGCGGCACTCCCAAAGCGCTTAAGGAAAAAGGAGGATACAAGCCCATGCATTTATACCGCAACTGGTTTTTGGCCAGCCGGCCGTGGTCTTTTTCCATGACGGCGATCTCCGTCAGCGTCGGCAGCATTCTTGCCGCCATCGACGGCGCCTTTTCGTGGGGACTGTACCTGGTTGTGCTGGTGGGAACCATCTGCATGCATGCCGCCACCAATCTGATCAATGACTACTACGACGTCCAAAAGGGGCTGGATACCCCGGAAACCGCCACCGCTCAGTATCGTCCCCACCCCCTGCTGGAGGGGAAGCTTAAACCCACACGGGTGCTCACCGCTGGTTACGTGCTTTTTGGGTTATCGAGTTTGATCGGAATTTATCTGGCCGCCACGCGGGGCCGGGAACTGATCTGGATGGGGTTGATCGGCACGCTGGCCGGGTTGACATACACGGCGCCGCCCCTGAAGTACAAATACAAGGCCCTGGGAGAACTCTCGGTTTTTCTGATGTGGGGGCCTTTGATGGTGGCCGGGTCCTATTTTGTGCAACGCCAGTCGTTCAGCACCAAGGCCCTGTGGGTATCTCTGCCTTTCGGCCTCCTGGTCGCTCTGGTGTTGCTGGCCAACAACATCCGCGACATGGACCATGATCGTCGCCATGGCATTTTGACCCTTGCCATTGTTCTGGGACGGTATCGAGGACAGATGCTCTATGGCTTCCTGGTGGTGCTGGCCTACCTGGGAATCACCGCGATGGCGATTTTCGGCCCCCTGTATCCGTGGTCACTATTGGTGCTGGTTTCTGTGCCCCTGGCATGGCGCCTGATTCGCCAGATGATGACACAGGTACCGGTGGATGCGGATGCCCGTACCGCCCAACTGGATACCGCCTTCGGGGCGCTGCTGGTCGCCTCCCTTGTGCTCACAGGGGTATCCTGAATTTGAGGACGTTAATAGCCACTGTAGCCCTCGCCGCCGCCCTGTGGTTCGTGACGTTTTCGCTGAACTGGGGCAACTTCTGGTTAAAAATCTCCCTCTCCGCCTCAACCCTGGCCGCCATCGCCTGGAGGCAACAGCCGAAAAGAGAATCCTCAACGCTGCGCTTCAACTCCGGGGCCGTCATCCCGGGTCTCGCCGCTGCCCTGGCGCTTTACCTGGTTTTCCGGCTTGGAAAGTCCCTTGCCACGATCCTCCTGCCTTTTGCCGATCACCAGATCGGCGGGATATATGCGCGCGGCACGGATACCCCCTCATGGCTCATAGTGGGCTTACTCCTCTTGGTGACAGGTCCGGCCGAAGAGCTTTACTGGCGAGGCTATCTGCAAAAAAATCTCATGGCGCGCCTGGGTTCCTGGCAGGGATGGCTGCTGGGCACGGCTATATATGCTGGGGTTCACGTCTGTTCGCTCAACTTCATGCTGGTGGCTGCGGCAGCGATTGCCGGTGCCTTCTGGGGCGCTCTTTACTGGAAGCTGGACAACCTGGCCCCGGTGATCGTCTCCCATGCCGTATGGAGTGCCGTGATATTTGCCGTATTTCCTATGGCTTGATGACGACTACCGTCGGGCGGAGAAAATCCGAACCCGTCATTCCGCTGCAGCAGAATCAAACGCAGTTACTAAATGCCGCGGTAATATTTCTCAGCTACTCTGAACACCAGCCTGTTGGAAAGAAATTTCGCCAGCATCTCGATATTTTTTTCAGACATCGTTAGAAACTTTTCCTGGGCTTTTAACAACAAGTCAAACCCGCGTCTTGATTTCAGTGCAACCCTGGAATACTCACTCAAACCTTGTTCCATGCTGATAGCCCCATCCAGTATCTTTCTTATTATCCTACCGCACTCTATGCCCGTTGTAATACATCTCCTGATGCCTTCACCGGTAAGAGGAAGGGTTTGCCCCTGGGCGCAACCGACCACGAATACACCGTCCACCACGGGCTCCTTAAGACAATAGCAGAACATCCCTCCGTGTACTTTCCGCCGCGTGAGGTGGAACCTGTCAAGGAAAGAATTCAGTTTTCCAACAAGTCTCCTTGTGCCTGCGTAACTCGCAATTCCTACCCTGGAGAATTCGCCGGCCGGGAATATCCAGCAAATCCCGTCTTTCAAAAAATCAGGATCGTAGAAGAAGTGAAAGCTTTCGCACCTGTAAGGCACCTCCGTCTCGATGCCGAAGCTCAACATATCCATGTTTACATATCCCGGCTTCAGAGATTCCGCAATAGATGCCCTCCATCCTGTCGCATCAACAAGAATTCCGGAGGAAACCGTCCCCTTGGACGTATCAATGACAAACAGGCCATCTTGAGACCTCTTAGCTTTTTTGGCCTTTGCCCTCAGAAAGTCCCCATTATTTTGGAGGTTCAGGCTGTGGCAGAATTTTTTAAAATCGAACGTACAATAGGGCTGCTTTAAATCAAAGTCTACTCTCTTATGATTTACATGGAGGGCAAATTTATTTGAAATTTGAAGTACAGAGTCCTCACATCCTACCATTTTGATCACATCAAAGGGGGCCCCGCAGGCAGAAATCTGTAATGATGCTATATCGTATGGATCTATGAGGAGGACCTTCCCCTCTACCTGCGATGCGACGGAAAGCCCGGCAAAGCTTGCGCCCACGATAACAACATCATACTCCGTCATTCCGCGTACCCCTCCTGCATTTTATCTCCCACACTATCGGTAAGAATCCTCCGATCACCTCCTCCATAAGAAGGATCCCCATCTCCCGTATCCAAGAACCGAATGGGTGGGTATTTTTCTCGGATCAGTGGCCTGTTCGCAAATGCGGTTTCACACAGTGCTTCCTATCAAAACCAGAAACGAACTCCCACCACTAATGCCAGCTCTTCTAGATCTTCCCCCTCAGATTCGGCCATGTCGGCCGTTTCACCCAGTTCACGCGACCAGGTAACACCCAGGTAGGGCGCCAACTCGCGCCTGATCTCGTAACGCAACCTTGCACTCAAGCCAACAAAGTTGAAGCCCTGACCCACCCCAAACTCCTCTACCTCCTGGAAGGCAAACAAGGTCTCAAAGCGAGGCTGGAGAACTAGGCGCTGTGTCAATCGTATGTCGTAGGTCGCCTGAAAATCCGCCGAGACATCCCCGTCTTCGCTGATCCGGAGATTCGTATCCACCTCAAATCTATAGGGGGAAAGACCCTGAAGACCGATAACAGCGGAAAGGCGGTCATGATCAGGACCAGGCTGCCAAATCCGTTGATAGCCGATCCCTGCCTGGAAATCCCAGAACGGGGCAAAAAGTCGTCCGTAAAGAACATCAAACTTCTCGACTTCGCTCCCTTCCTTTTCAGTGAAATCTTGACCTTCCGTCTCCACCCACAGTCGGTTGTAATCGCCGCCCATCCAATATATGATATCCCAGCCCACAGCGTCAACTTCGTCTCCGGTTCGGTACTCGAGCTGATCCACCAAGAACATACTGTAGATCTCCGAATCATGGATAGGCTCCGGCCAACCTTCCGGGGCACCGCTGGGTCTCGTTACGGTCTGCGCCATTGCGTACGCGCCGAAGGCCCAGACGCCTATCACGACTAATACAGCTTTCCATATTCTGGCCATGTTCCGCCCCATCTCCTTGAGCTATGCGACCTGAACAACGCGAAACATCCCCATCTCCATATGGTAGAGAAGATGACAGTGAAAGGCCCAACGGCCGGGTGCGTCGGCAGATACCAATACGGAAAGACGCTCCGCCGGCTTGACACTGACAGTATGCTTGCGTGGGATGTGACGGCCGTGGCCGTTCTCCAGCTCCATCCACATACCATGAAGGTGGATGGGGTGTTCCATCATGGTGTCGTTGACCAGGACAAGCCGGAGCCGCTCACCATAGCGGAATGGGATGGGGGTGTCGGTCTCGGAGAATTTCTTGCCGTCGAATCCCCAGATGTAACGCTCCATGTTCCCGGTCAAGTGCAACTCTACCTCCCTGCTGACCGGCCGCTCGTCAAAGTCGTCCTTCACCCGTTTCAGATCAGTGTAGACAAGCACCCGGTGACTAACATCATGTAATCCTGCTCCAGGCTCCCCGAGGCGGTCGCGCAGCACAACTGGCACCGAGCTGTTGCCCGGCCCGTGGTCGTCTGGACCATGCCTCGCCACGACGGGGCCATATCGTCGGCCCATGGTCCCGCTTCCCTTCATCTTTCCCTTGGCCATGCCCCCCATGGCTCCCATATCCATACCCATATCCACCATGGTGCGCAGGGTCGGTCTGCGCAGCTCCGGTACTGGTGCGGTCAGCCCAGGCCCGGGTGCAAGGGTTCCACGGCCATACCCGCTGCGGTCCATGGCTTCGGCGAAGATCGTGTAGGCCCGGTCCTCCCGGGGATGCACAATCACGTCGTAGGTCTCCGCTACCGCGATCTGGATCTCGTCGACTTCCACGGGTTCCACGTTCTGACCGTCTGCCTGAACTACGGTCAGGGGCAGGCCAGGAATCCTGAAGTTAAAGTAGCTCATGGTCGCCGCGTTGATGATGCGCAGACGCACCCGCTCACCTGGCTTGAACAGACCGGTCCAGTTATCCTCGGGCGCAAGCCCGTTGACCAGGTAAGTGTAAGTGTATCCCGTGATGTCTGCGATATCAGTGGGACTCATGCGCATCCGGGCCCAACTGAGGCGGTCTTTCATCGTAGCCGCGAACCCTTTGGTTGCAACATCTCTCAGAAGGTCCTCCAGGGTTCGCTGCTGAAAATTGTAATAACTGCTCATCTTCTTGAGCTTGGCCAGCACCTTGTAAGGGTTTTCAAAGGTCCAGTCCGAGAGCACTATTACATGCTCGCGCTCGTAGGCAAACGGATCAGGGATAACGGGGTCTATGATGAGAGGCCCGTAATGGCCCTGCTGTTCCTGGAGGCCGGTGTGGCTGTGATACCAGTATGTGCCACTCTGCCGAACCCGAAAGCGATAGGTAAAGGTTTCGCCGGGCCTTATCCCGGTATAGCTCACGCCAGGCACTCCATCCAGTTCAAAGGGCAGGAGCACCCCGTGCCAATGGACTGAAGTGTCTTCATCAAGCTCATTGTGGACGCGGATGGTCGCCTGTTCCCCCTCCTTCAGTCGTAGCAGCGGCCCGGGCACAGTCCCGTTTATGGTAATGGCCCGGCCGGTGCGATCTCCCACCACAAGGTCCTGCCAGCGCACAAACAGGTCTATAGGCTCCCCTGGTCTTCTTTGGGTAAACTGAAACTTGGTGCCGGCGAGATCTTTAGCATAAGCCGGCATCAGGCCCCTCAGTGCCGCCATCAGGCCTGTAGTGGCCGCGTATTGAAGAAACTTTCGCCTGGTCAAGGAGCAACTGAAAGGGAAATTGGCACTTTTCATTCTTACTCTCCGGTACGTTTTCGCTTATCTCTTTGTCCCAAGGTTTATCGCAAACGCGCAGTGATAAACAACCGGGATAAACTCTAATCGTAAGGTGCAGATTGCTTAGATCGGCAACAAGCGCTCAAGTTGAATAAAGCCGAAAAAGGCCAGCAAGGGAACCGGAGATGTTGCCAGAACAATAGTAAGGAAAAACCATTTCAATGGGACCAATCGACTCGCTCCGCAAACTAAGGAAATCCCACCACCCCCACCAAAAAGGTAATTCCCTGGCAGATTGAGCAGGAGCACTAGCATCAGGTAGCGATACTTGAATACATAACATCCGAGCCTGTGTCTTCGAAGTTTTAGGGTAATGATAGAAGTTTCAGCTACTGAATTTACCTGATATCCTCCACCTGAGCTATGTCTCGTGACCTTGCTTTGGGAGAAAGCTCTTCTAGCTAAGCCAAGCTGTCGATCACCCTTTTCAGCTTTGCTGCGACTTCTTCGGCAATTTTCACCAGATCTTCATTTTGAATGACTTCCAGCGCAGATACGGGATTGATAGCCGCAACATAAGCCTTTTGGTCGTCCGTCTCATAGACGATGACGTTACATGGCAAAAGGAGCCCCACATCCAGGTCCACTCCCAGAGATTGATAGGCATAGGCTGGATTACAGGCGCCCAATATCACATAGCGCCTGAAACCTTTGTCCAGTTTCTTCTTCAGGGTCTCCTTGACATCTATCTCCGTCAATTCCCCAAAAGGCGTAAGACGAAATAGGTCTGGGCCGCACGCCTTCCACTCTGGCAGTACACCACAATCAATTTACCCTTTTTGACCTGGGCCTTGTAGTACATGTTTCTCAGCTCTTTCGCTTCTTTGATCGTACCTTCCCTGGTAAGGTTATTCTTCCATTCCAGGTGGATACCAGGGATGTGTCCTCCCCTCGCTGACCTGGCAAGCTCACCCGTGAACTCTCCCCTGCTGCGAACATCCAGGATGACCATATCAGGCTTGTGGAGGTTCTTCAAGATCCAGGTGCCTGTCACCAGCTTGAAAGGATTCGGGTTGGCCTTGTATATCCTATCCTCCATCTCGGGTGTTTTGCGGGTTATCCCGCGTCCCTCACGAATCCACTTTGCCCAGCCACCGTTCAAAACCGACATGTTCTTATGCCCCAGATAATCCAGTATCCAAAAGACCCTCGCAGCAGAAGTCCCGGTCGTGTTATCATAGATGACAACTCTGCTCTGGTTATCGATCCCCTTCAGACCCAAGATCCTTTCCACCTCTTTCACAGGTGCCAGCATGCCCCTCACACCATTCACAATGGCCGTGATTTCTTTTCGATCCGGGTGTATGGCGTTGGGTATATGCCCCTGCTCGTAATCCGCTGGCCTTCGGGCATCCAGGATCCGTATCCCCGGGTCGTTCAGGTGTTCAGAAAGCCACTCGGTTTGGACCAGAAACTCTCCGTTGGCGAATCTAGCCGCCTCGGCATTGTCCAAGTGGGACGCAATCAAGGCAAAGGATACTGCGATTATCGCTAATACGTGCCTAAAATCCATGATCAATACCTCCCTTGACGTTACGGTATCGGTTATTGGTTGCTGGTTGCTGGTTATCGGTTATCAGTTATGAGTTATTTGTCGGCGGTCTGTGGCTGGGGAATCCCTGTGAAAAGCAAAGTCTGCAGGATAACCTACCGCTCACCGCCCTTCCGCTCTGGAAAAAACGGGAGAGCCGGAAAGAGGAGCATGCACAAGACTATGTGTTTAGTAAACTTCCCTGGCATGCTGATCCATCCTTTCCAGCCCTTTCCGTGTTCATGCCGCAGCCGGCATGGGAGGTTTGAACCGTCGCAACCTGAGCGCATTGCTCACCACGGTCACCGAGGAGAGCCCCATGGCCGCCGCTGCAAAAATGGGGTTCAGCAGTATTCCGAAGAATGGAAACAGTATGCCCGCCGCCACGGGAATGAGGGTGGTGTTGTAGATAAAGGCCCAGAACAGGTTTTGCTTGATGTTCCGCAGGGTGGCCTTGCTAAGGGCTATGGCAGTCACGACTCCCCTCAGGTCTCCGCTGATCAAAGTGATGTCCGACGACTCCATGGCAACATCCGTACCGGTGCCGATGGCAATGCCTACGTCCGCCTGTGCCAGCGCAGGTGCGTCATTGATACCGTCACCGACCATTGCCACCTTTTTCCCTTCGGCCTGGAGCTTCTTCACCTCGTGGGCCTTGCCTTCAGGCAAAACCTCTGCCAGGACCCGGTCGATCCCGATTTGTCTCGCAATGGCCTGTGCCGTCCTCCTGTTGTCACCCGTGATCATGGCGACCTCTATACCCATACTGTGGAGGGCATCCACGGCTTCCTTTGAATTTTCCTTGAGGGTGTCGGCCACAGCGATGATGCCCGCGGGCCTTTGGTCGATAGCCACGAACATGGGGGTTTTTCCCTGGTTTGAAAGCTCCTCTCCTTTTTTCTCAAAACCGTTCAGCTCAATGCCCCGGTCTTTCATCAGCTTCATGTTCCCCAACAACAGATCCTTTCCTCGGATCGTGGCCTTTATTCCATGAC
Organism: Deltaproteobacteria bacterium; assembly: GCA_019308985.1. Next base: position 11,553 of record JAFDHB010000097.1, read on the forward strand.
CGGTGATGGCGTTGAACCCATCCGGCTCGATCAGGGAAAGGTTTTCCTCCTTGGCCCTATTGACAATGGACTCCCCCAGGGGTGTTCGGAGCCCTTTTCCGCTGAGGCCGCATAGCGAAGGATATCCTCTTCCCTATAATCGTTGAATGCGATGATGTCCGTCACGGAGGGTTCGCCCTTGGTCAATGTGCCCGTCTTATCCATTACCACTACGTTGAGCTTGTGAGCCGTCTCCAGGGCCTCACCTCCGCGGATTAGAATCCCGTTCTCGGCCCCTTTTCCGGTCCCTACCATTATGGACGTGGGCGTTGCCAATCCCAGGGCGCAGGGACAGGCGATGATGAGTACGGCGACGAAATTAAGCACCGCGTAGGTGAGGGCGGGAGCAGGTCCCCAGAAATACCAGATAATGAACGTCAGAACGGCAATTCCTATTACCACGGGCACAAAGTAGCTTGCGATAATATCGGCAAGCCGCGCAATGGGAGGCTTTGAGCCCTGGGCCTCCTCCACCATCTTTATTATCTGGGCGAGCATGGTATCCTTGCCCACCTTGGTTGCTTCAAAGGTAAAGGAGCCGCTCTTGTTGATAGTAGCCCCTATCACTTCGTCCCCTGGATTCTTTTCCACGGGAATCGGCTCCCCTGTAACCATTGACTCGTCGACCGAAGACCGCCCCTTTTTTACTATGCCGTCCACGGGAATCTTTTCGCCGGGTCGAACAACCACAAGGTCGCCTATGCGTACCTCTTCCACGGGTATATCCATCTCCTTACCATCCCTGATCACACGAGCGGTCTTTGCCTGCAATCCGATCAGCTTCTTGATGGCCTCCGAAGTCTGCCCCTTGGCCCTGGCCTCCAAGAGCCTTCCCAGCAAGATGAGCACGATGATGGCACCGGCCGTGTCAAAATAGACCTCGGCTACCAGCCCTTGGGCCGTGAATAGTTGCGGAAAGAACGTGGCCAAGAAACTGTAAACATATGCTGCTGAGGTTCCCACGGCGATTAGGGTGTTCATGTCGGCAGACTTGTGCTTGGCGGTCTTCCAGGCCCCGGTATAGAATTGCCATCCCACCCAGAACTGGACGGGGGTCTGAAAGAGGAGCTGAAGATAGAAGTTTACATTCCTCCCCAGCTCAAAGAAATTGGACAATCCCAGGGTCTTCCAATAGGCCAGGAGAAAAATAGGGACAACCAGGATCACGCCTGTAAGCAATTTGCGTTTCAGCTTCCTGTATTCAGCCTCCCTTGCGGCCTTCTCCCGATCGACCATTTCCTCCTTCCCAATCGCCTCTGTTTCAAGGACTTCGTAGCCTGCGTCTCTGACCGCCTTCTTGAAGTCTCCGGTCGTGACGGTGCCGGGAATATACTGGACAGTCGCCCTTTCCGTGGCAAAATTGACGTTCGCACGAACCACGCCTTCCAGTCCCTTTAGTGCGTTTTCCACCTTCTTGACACAGGAGGCGCAGGACATGCCGTGGATTGAGAGGGTGACCTTTTCCACGCCGCTGTCATAACCCAAGCCCTTTCCTTCGAATGTAGTCCTGGCAGGAGCCGACTTTTCATCCACGATCATGCCACATACTAGATCCATAGGCATTATAATCATCTCCTTTCGGGGACCAAGAAGATCCCCAAGATATCTATATTATCCTTCTAACCCCTGTTCTCGGAGAACTAAACAAGATGGCTTCGTAAAAAGTCCAATTTCTGCGTTGCGCTTCATCCCTGCCCCGTTTAATGGGTACTGGTGGCGCTGAATCAGAGGTCTAGGAGCACCTAAGAACATCGTTGGGGCA